>CAMZIL010000003.1 GCA_947307225.1 uncultured Candidatus Saccharibacteria bacterium | reverse complement strand
TTAACAAAGTTATAGATTATTTAGGTGCAGTACTTAGCCTTTCGGCTAAAACTGTTATCATTGTAGCACTTATTTGCTAAATAGTCAATACTTTTTACACACTTTTTTGTAAAATCAATACAAATTTGGTCATTTTCTACCCCTGTTTATGCTTATTTTAAAGGGGTGATTGCGCTTATTGTTATTTCGTAAAAAAGTGTTATAAAATGTGTCGAAAATTAGTATTTTGACACAAAATTGGCGATTTCGCGAAGAACTTCGGGTAGTTTTTCGTGCTCTGCCTCGGTAAACTTGCTGAGAACAAAATCTACATCTCCGATGCGGCTGCGGAGCTCATCATTGCCGGTGCCGAGGCGGAGACGCGGAAAATCTTCTGTCCCGAGGTGCTGAATGGTGGATTTGAGCCCGTTATTGCCGCCTGCGCTGCCCCGCTCGCGGAAGCGGATGGCGCCAAATGGGAGGTTGAAATCGTCGCATAGAATTAGAATATCCTGCGGCGTTAGTTTATAGAAGTCGCAGATTGAACGGATGCACATGCCCTGATCGTTATAAAAGGTCTGCGGTTTTACGAATAACGTGTTGCCATCTTTGGCGATTTCGGCCTTGAATTTTGGCTGTGCCTGAAAAGCAAGATCGTGCACTTTGGCATAAAAATCTAGGGCTAAAAAGCCGAAATTGTGGCGGGTAAAATTATACTTGGCGCCAGGGTTGCCAAAGCCTACGATTAGTTTCATGTGTATATTATACCGCGCCCGTCCTTCATTGACAAAATATGCGTTCTGTGCTATAATGGACAGATAATCACGCGATAAAATAACAGAGGTGATTAAGCAATTTTTAGAGTATTCGAGCCTTCTTTTCTACTTTCTGAAACTCGTCCTAATTATCTAGCCTAGGTAGCTAGAACGAGTCTCGGAAAGTCCGAGCGAAAGGTGCCATCGCCAAACTAAAGGATGGAAGAAAGGAAAGATATGCGCAGGAAGAAAACAGTAAGTTACGGCCTTTTTATTCTTACGGCCATAGTAATGATTCTGATCGAGGCATTCTATGTTACGCCCAGCGTCTATAAATCGATGTCTGAGAAGATTGATGACGCAAGGACGACAATTGTCGATTCGATGCCGACGCTTAGCAGTGCTCCGCTCGAGGACATCCATTTCCGCAAGGAAACGGGCGTAGATGATTCATACTTTTTTGTATGGGTCGGAGAAAGCGAAGAAGTGCTAATCGAGGACCAGGCGACTTTATTGAAGCTTGATAGAATCGGTTTGCGATCAGATAGAGCTGTCGAGATCTTAGTCCCGATTCTCTTTGTAGATGTCACACTATTCGTAATATCGATGGTGGTTTGCGCTAGTTTGACGCAGATAGACTGGCATCGCCGTAAGAGGAGGACGGAGGACGCAGTAGAGCTCTGCCTGATGTTGGACGCTAAAGATAGGCGTCGTGCTCGAGTTTCTTGAAAAAAATCCCCTGACCGGATGGCCAGGGGATTAATTGTTTTAGTCGCGGTTACGGAACGAGAAGAAGATTGGTGTTCCGCCGAAGTCGAAGGCGTCGCGGAGGCGACGTTCGAGGTAGCGTTTGTAGCTCCAGTGGAGGAGGCTAAGGTTGCTACCGTAGACGACGAACCATGGTGGGCAGGTGTCGGTTTGAACCATATAGCGAAGCTTTGGGTGGGTGTTTTTAAGGCCAGCCGGCGGATGAGAGTTGACGGCATCCATGAGGAGCTTATTAAGGTCGGAAGTCTTTAGTTCGGCGTGACGAGCCTTGTCGATCTGGGTTGCAAGCTCGAAAATCTTGGTGACATTTTTGCCGGTAACGGAGCTAGTCATAACGACCGGTGCATATGGAATGAAGTTAAAATCGTACTCGAGATTGTCGAGGATTTCGTCGGTGTCTCTGTGCTCGAGGTCGGTCTTGGTGACAACGAGGATAATGCCCTTGCCTGCATCGACGATCTGGCCTGCAAGACTCTGATCAAGCTTGGAATGTGGTTCGGTACTATCGACGAGCATGCAGCAAATGTCGGCCTCTTCGATGGCGGCGAGGCTGCGTAGTGCGGAGAATTTTTCGATGCCAACCTCGCGCTTACCTGGCTTGCGAAGACCGGCGGTGTCAAGAAGTTCGATTGTTTGGCCCTTGTAACGAATCTCAGTGCGATTAACGTCGCGGGTGGTGCCGGCGAGATTGGCGACAACGGCCTGCTGCTTTTGCGCGAGTGAGTTAAAGAGGCTGGATTTACCAACGTTTGGACGGCCAATTAGGGCGATTTTGATGCGATTATCTGGTTTTTCTTCCCTTTCGCGAGTATCGAAACCGAGATTTTTGAGTTCGGCTAGGATTTTGCCGCGGAGTTCATTGAGGCCCATGCCGGTCGTGGCGGAAACGCGAATCGGTTCCTTGGCGCCGAGGTTGAGGAACTCTTCGTTTGGCAAGGCTTCGCCGAGGTCAGATTTATTGAGTAGAAATAGGATTGGCTTACCGGATTTGAAAGCCTTTTTGGCGATCATTTTATCGTTGTGATCTGGATATTTGCTGCTATCGAGAGCGAGCAAAATTAGGTCGGCGTTAGCGACGGCGTCTTCGATTTGATCCTGGATATGAGTCTCGAACTCATCGTCTGGATCTTTGAGACCGGCGGTGTCGACGAGGACATACTGGCCGTTGACTTTGCTAACGACGTTATCGCGGGTAGTACCGGCTTCACGCGCAACAATCGCCGTCGACTTGCGGACGAGGCGATTAAAGAGACTAGATTTGCCAGCGTTGGTCTGGCCAATGATTGCTACTACCGGTAATTTCATAGCAATATCTTAACAGATTTGACAAGAAAAGTAAAGTGTGTTGAAACTGGGATTAGCGGTCTTCGATGATGACCTGAGCGTTTTCCTGCTGCTCGGCAATAACGCTCTTGATTGCGCTGCGCTTTGCCTTCCAGAGGCGATAGAAGCAGAAGAAAGCAACATATGCTAGGACGCCGCCAACGCCTGCGAGAGCGTCGATAAGGACGTCAGAGGCACTACCATTGCGGCCGACGATTGTCAGCTGATGGACTTCGTCAAGTGCGCCGTAAATGGTCGCGACAATAACTGGGTAGAAGATCTGAGTATACTTCGGGAAAGTGAGCGGGTGGAGGCCCTTGATAAAGCTAGTACAGCTATAACCGAGTGCGCCAAAGAGGATAAAGTGGGCGAATTTGCGGACAAATGCGTTTGAAAGGCCGAGGAAATTGGCGAAGAAGCTGGATTCGCTGGCCGACATGTCGCCGTCATGGCTAGAAAAGGCCCAAATTACGACAATGAAAAAGATTGGGAAAATAATTCTCCAATATCGTCTAAATACGCTCATGCTTGCCTTTTCTCCCTGTTATGGTTTTATATATTATACTATTTTTCTACAAAAAAAGCAAATTTGCAATTGGGGCGGATTTTTGTTAGAATGTCTCTCAGTGGTCCCGTCGTCTAGTGGTCCAGGACGTCTGGTTCTCATCCAGAAAATCAAGGGTTCGACTCCCTTCGGGATCACCACAGGAATTATTTAAAAAACGCCCGCGAGGGACGTTTTTTGTTGCTTTTGTTATTTCTGATTAATCCAAGGATCTTCTTCTGGCGCAGATGTTTGTTCTGGCGCCTGTTCTGGTTCTGGTGTCGGCGTCTGCTCTGGTGCTGGAGCCGGTTCGGATTTTGCGGCCATCTCGGCGGCGATCTTTTCGCGCATCTCAGCTTCGACTTCGGCGCGGACTTTCTCTTTGACTTCCGCTTCAATTTCGGCACGCATGATTTGTTCGCCAACAGTATCCTTTACGGCCGGTTTACTACTAGGGTCTTTTTTCTCTTCGGCACGTGCAAGAATTGGCGTAACAATCATGCCGAATACAAGAACGATCCCGGCGATTAGGAGTAGACGCCACATATCGCCAATGTAGTTTAGGTTGCCAAATATTGCTGCTAGTAGAGATAGACCAATAATACCGGATGAAAGAAGAGTTGCAATAGTAAGCCCTTGGATTAATTCATTAGTTTTTTTGAAGGAGAGGAAGTTGGCGGCGAGCGTTGAGTTAAATGAGACGACGCCGGCGGCGAGAACGATTCTCCAGAGCAGATCTGAGCCAAGGTATACACCCCAAACAGCTAGAAGCCATGGAATACACCAGATTAGATTGCTAATGAGGGCCGTGATCGACAAAGTTCTGACATAGTTGCGTTTATCTTCAGTGCGAAGAATATTATTCATGCTAGAGAATGCCAATAGGCCGAGGATGCTAGTGGTAGAAATGACGCGTCCGATGACTAAGCTATAGGCGTTAGTAAGAACGACAAAAATTCCGATTAGGGCGCTAGTGGCGAATAGCCAGATAGTGGCCTGCAATAATACTTTTCTTGTTGTTTCGATGCTTGGATTAGAAGCGTTCATGTTATTCCTTATTCTTATTTTTTACCAAATAACCATTTAATGAAACCATTCGTAATACCGCGGCTAGCGGTGCCGGCGGCATTGACGACTGCGCGTTCGGTTGCTTTCGAAGCAGTTGAACGGCCACGGCGTGTTGTCGTAGTTTTTGCCGGCGCTTTTTCGGCAGCAGGCTTCTTTGGCTCGCTCTTGTTTAGCGGACCGTTGCCATATTGTCCGGAGTATTTTGCGAGCGCTTCGGCCTGGGCCTGATTCGGGTCGTACTTTTTATACGATTCGTGAATGTCGTTGCTCTGGCCTGGACGGGCGACAGCATCATATTTCGTGACGAATGGACTGGCGGCGACGATATGTGCGCGCTCATCGGCCGTAATTACGCCCATGCGGCTTTGCGGCGGCAGGATCGTAGCGTGTTCGACGATTTCTGGGGCGCCCTTTTCGTTTTGGAATGAAATGAGGGCCTCGCCAGTACCGAGCTCAAGGATGGCTTGTTCGGTATTAAATTCCTTATTAGTGCGGAAAGCATCGGCGGCGGCCTTAACAGTCTTTTGCTCTGCTGGCGTATAAGCGCGGAGCGCATGTTGGACGCGGTTACCGAGTTGGGCGAGAATTTCGTCTGGAATATCGGTTGGGGCTTGTGAAATGAAGTAAAGGCCGATACCGCGCGAGCGGATGAGCTTTACGATTTGAACGATGCGTTTCAAGCGGTAGCTTGGCATATTATTGAACAATAAATGTGCCTCATCGAAGAAGAAGACTAGCCTTGGTTTAGCCTGGTCGCCGACTTCTGGCGATTTACTGAATAATTCGTTTAGAATCCAGAGCAAGAATGCGGCGTAAAGGTCTGGGCTCTGGAAGAGTTTTACGGAATCGAGAATATTGATCTCTCCGCGGCCTTCTTTAGTCTGGAAGAAGTCATTAATATCTAGCATTGGCTGACCAAAGAACTTGTCTGCACCCTGGTTTTGAAGCTGGAGCAAGCTGCGCTGGATGGCGCCGATGCTCTGCGGCGTGATTTGGCCGTACTTCGTGTTGTAATCGGCGCGATTCTCGGCAATAAACTGCAAGACCGCGCGTAAATCTGCGATAGTATTGAGTGGCAAATCTTCGTCCTTAGCAATCGCGAAAGCGATGGCAAGGTTGCCCTCTTGTGCCTCGGAAAGGCCTAAAATAATCGAGAGAATGTCGGCGCCAACGCTCTTAATTGTGGCGCGAAGATGATGGCCGTTTTCGCCATAGAGATCCCAGAAACGGACCGGATATGCCTTTGGCGTAAAACCGGTGATTTTGAGCTTATCCAGACGCTGTTGGATTTTTTCGCTAACTTCGCCTGCAAAAGCGGTGCCAGCTAAATCGCCCTTAACGTCGGCTAGAAAGACTGGGACTCCGGCGTCCGAAAAGCTTTCGGCCATCACTTTGAGCGTGATGGTTTTACCGGAACCGGATGCGCCCGTAATTAGGCCATGGCGGTTTGCCATTTCTGGCAGGATAAACAATTCTTTTTCGGCGGCAGTTTTGCCAACAAGGATGCGATTATTGCTGTACATATCTTTATTCTACTGATTATTGTTCCCAAAATCCACGGTAGCTTTCCTCGGCTTCCTCTGCAGCCTCGGTTTCAGCCTTGGCTTTCTCTTCTTCGATTGTGGTGCCGTTTTCCTCTGCGGCCTCGACGGCGGCCTGCGATATAGCTTTTTCCTCGTCGCTTTTAATTTCAAAAGCACTCTGTTTTTCTTCTAGTTCGTCGCGGATTTCGGCGGCCTTTTCATGAATCTGTACGGCAGCATCGGCTGCGAGTTGACTCTTGATGCGATCGTCTTCGGTTTCGCTATTATTGATTGCAGCAACATCAATTTTGTCGGCCAGATTCTCGGCTTCTTGGAGTTGTTGCTCGATAGTTGTGATTTGTGCGATTGCTTCCGTGTCGCCATTTTCGATTTTTGCGCCCAAATCATCGGATAATGCGTCGCTAGAAACGATCTTTACGGTTGCGGCCTCGGTAATGTCGTGAAGTTGGTCGGTATTGGCTTTGTCGCCGCTTTGGCCGTCGAGCGCATTGCGGTCGGCGTCTGCGATGTCTGCTTCGATGCTAGGATTAGCCGCGGCCCATTTGGCTGCGTCTTCCGGGAATTCATTATCTACGCTCGTCTTGATATCGTCCAGTTCGATTGGCTGGTTATTATCCCAGCGCTCGTCGAATTCTTGCGAGATCGGGTTCATCGAGTTGTGCTTTTCGTTACCCTCGGCCATGTCGGTTGGTGTTTGCCCGCCATCGCCCTGAAGCATTTCGCCGGCTAGACTTAACCCGGCATCGACTGCGATGCCGGCTGCGGCTGCTTCGGGACCTTCTATCGCGACTTCTGCGGCCGTGAGCGCTATATCGCTTGCGGCTGGAGCTTCGGCGGCTGGTTGATCGCCGGCGAATGGCACGTCGCCGAGGCTGTCAAAAACAGCGGCCTTTTCGCTATCAATATAGGGGTTAAAGCTTTCGCCGTTTGCGATTGCTTCGGCTTCGGCTTTTGCTTTTTCGCGTGCTTCAAGGTTTTCGTAATTTTCTTCTTGGCCGTACATGTTTTTCCTTTCTACTCCCAAGTTACTTTATTATTGCTTGGATAAAGAGTGATCCAGGTTTGCCCACGATTGAGTTGGATATCATTACCGCTCGTGTCTACGAATTTCAATTCAGAATCTTTATCTTTGCGCTCCCAGCGTGCGGAGATAACCCCGCCATTTTGGAAAATATAGGCGTCGCCGGTGCCGGTAGTAGTATAGTCGGCGTACTTTGCTTCACTGCTGCGCGAAATTGCGGAAACTCTCATTGCGACTACGACATCTGGCGCGAGCTGAGTTTTTACACCGCTTTCGGTCATATTGTAGTGTGCGCCACCGCGAACATAGGAGCGGAGGTATTTGTTGGTGTCTGGGTAGTAAGTATAGACTGGGCTGTAATCGTTATTGCCCATGCCAATGGTAATCTTGTTGGCCTTTTTCTCTGGCTTTTCTGGCGCCGTGTCTGGTTTTACGCGCGCGAAGCCATTGAAGTCACTCGTGCGGTAACCTTTGCTGTAGTTGAGTTCGTCGAGCATGCTAAAGCGTGTGTAGACGTTGTGTGGCGAATAGCGGCTGCGGATGCGCCAGTAGTATTTAGCGTTATAAAATTGGTCGATGTCGCGGAACGCAGAGTTGCCGCGGATGAGGCGAAGAGCGTTGTCGCTGCCGCCGACGTGCGCGATCGAACAATGATACGGCTTAGCCATCTCGACGAAGGTGAGACGGACGCTGCGGACTGGCCCAATGTAGTTCGGCTTTGCCTCCTGGAAAATTGCAAGGAAACGAGTAATGCCGCCCTCGGCGATAGCTTCGTAAATGACGCCAGCTTCGTTTAGGCCGGACTGTGGGCGTGCGGCTGGGCTGTTTTCGATCATGATACAAGTTGCGGCCTGGTTGACGGTTTCCTTTTTGCTAACTTCTTTGCCGGTTAGGTTGGAATAGTAGAGCTCGTCGGCTTCGGTTTCGTCTTTTTTAACGTCGCCGATTTCAGTTGTTTTGCCGCCGGTTTGTAGGAAAACGAAGACGGCTGCGGCGCCAATGCCGAGCAAAAATGCAATCAAAAATACGCGCTTCAAGACGTGCTTAATACTGCGTCCCGTGGCGGCACGGTGTTCTGCTTTGATGCGCTTTTTCTTGGCGCTTGGTTTTTCCTTCAAAGCTTCTTCGTCAATATTATCGTTTGCATCGAGAAAGGCCTCGACGTCTTTGTTTGTTTCGCTTTCGCGATAAAGATTTTCGAGCGTTTTATCTTGCGCTTCGCTACTACGCTTTTTGAGATTGCCGTAGTATTGTTGCTTGCCGTTCATATCTTAATTATAGCATAAGCATACAAATAGCCCTCCGTAACCTGGAGGGCTATTATGTAATCAGAAATCTCTGGCGATGGCCTTGGCGATATCGTGACGAGCCTTGTTAAATAAATCGATAATACCTGCGTTTATCGTGTCGGGCTTCCGCTCGAGCTCGTCGAAACGAGCAAGAATCCCTTCGTAGGCATCATTGGCGTATTCCTGCTCTTCTATTTTTACGATAGCGCTGCCTTGGCGTACGAAGCCGACACATTCGAAGCTTAGTGCCTGCAACGATGCCCATTCTCCTCTAGTTTCATCTTGCAAATCATACATTGCATAAAGGAGAGGGGTTTGGCGCTCGTAGTTTGAAAGCTTTAAGAAAGCGATACCGAGATTGCCGTTGTCTCTATTTTTAGCCAGAAAACCATACAAGTAACGAACTTTGTTCTTGCTTGGTTGCTTGGAGTGATAGAGTTCGTCGCACCAGCCGCGACAATAGCCGTTGTCATCGACGGCGATGAGGCCGGAAAAACTTGGATTCGGCTCTGACCACTTGCCATCTTGCTGAAAATTACCTGTTATTAAAAAGATCTTGCCCATAAAAATGCACCTCCAATCTGCGCGCGGGTCACTCAAGATTGGTATATTATATCATTTTTTAGGGCTGTTGGCTAGTCACGAGAATAGGCGGTGACGACGGCGTTTAGGCGCGAGAGGCTGCGTTCGCGGCCGAGGACACTAAGCGTGTCGTGTAGAGCTGGGCTAAATGGTGCGAAGCTGATACTGAGGCGGATAAGGCCGAATAGTTCAGCTGGCTTGCGGCCGGTAGATTCGAGGAGCTCGTTGAGAGCATTTTGGAGGTTTTCTGCGGTCCAATCTTCGACGCTGCGAAGCTTGTCGATGCCGGCGCGAAGGATGTCTTGAATCTCGTGCTCGGATAGCTTCTTGAGCGCCTTGTTGGACTCAATCATTGTCATATCGACGGCTGGATCGACGAAGAAGTAATTTGTCATGGTCTTTAGGTCGCCAAGAGTTTTGAGGCGGTCATAAATGATGCTGAAAATCTTGAATTTGTAATCGTCGTCGGCACTGGCAGCCTCTGCTGGCCAGAAACCTTTTGTGCGGGCATAGAGTGCCTTGGCGTCTTCGGCGAAGAGGCGGCGAATCCACTGGCCGTTTAGCCAGATGAGCTTCTGCTCGTCGTAGCGTGCGCCGGCATGCTGAATGCGGTCGATGCTGAATTTCTCGATGAGGTCTTCTTTGCTGTAGATTTCGTCTTCGGTGCCATCGTTCCAGCCTAGGCAGGCGAGGAAGTTTAGCATGGCTTCTGGCAAGATACCGTCTGCGCGGTAGTCTACGGCCGACTTTGCGCCGTCGCGTTTGCCGAGCTTTTTGTTGCCGCTAGGTGCGAGAATGTGTGGCAAGTGGACAAATTTTGGCGTATCGAGGCCGAGGGCTTCGTAGATAGCGAGGTAGTTACCCATGCTTGGCAGGTATTCCTGACCGCGGAAAATATGAGTGACGCCCATCGTAGCGTCGTCGACGATGTGGGCAAAGTTATAGGTCGGCAAACCGTCAGCTTTGATAAGAATGATATCGTCCTGCGTTTCTGGGAGCATGGTCATATCGCCGAAAACCTCGTCGTGATAGGTGCGGGTTTTTGGATCGGCTTTAAAGCGGAGCGGCATGCCCGGCTCCCATTCTGGAGTATTGTCTGGGCGGTAGTTGCGGTAAAGGAAGGCTTGTTTGTTTTTGCTAGCTTCTTCGCGATATTTTGCGATTTGATCGCTCGGTGTTGGGTCGGCGTAAGCACGGCCAGCGGCGATGAGCTTCTTTGCCCATTCGATATAGATTGCTTGGCGCTCGGTCTGGAAGTATGGGCCGTGGTTGCCGCCTTTTTCTGGGCCTTCATCCCAATCAAGACCGATCCACTTCATAGTGTCCTCGATGAGCTCGGTTGCGCCCTCTACGTAGCGTGCGCGGTCGGTGTCTTCGATGCGCAAAATAAAAGTGCCATTTCCCTGTTTTGCAACGAGGTATGGATAAATAGCGGAACGTAGATTGCCGATATGGATGTAGCCGGTCGGCGACGGCGCGAAACGAGTAACGATGTTCATATCTGTTATTGTAACATATTTTGAGCGTATTGACAAAAAGTCCTCAGTGTGATATAATAGAAAAATGTGGCTCTTTTAGGCAATTCTATTCGCTAACGTCTGAGACAACCCCCTAGGAGGAGTTATTATGGATAAGATAAAGGATAGATTAATAGCGGAGGCGATCCGTTCGTCTGCCGCAAGCGTACAACCACTTACGGATTCCGTTAAAGCCACTTGCGCTTCAATCGAGGAAAAGATCGTCCGCATGAAGACGATTGGCCCGGATCCGGTTATTCTCGAGAGTATAAGGAAAACGTCCGCAGAGGCAACAATACTTTCGAGTGAAACAAACGCAGTGATCGCCAAGGTTGCTGCAGTAGCAAGAACTTAAGAGTTTGCCTAAAAGAGTCCATGTTCTACACCCGCAGTCTGCCGCACGATATTGTGCGGCAGATTTTAATTGCAAAAAAGAAAGGCCGCTCCATTTTTGGGGCGGCCTTCGCTTTGAAATAGGAAAGGAAAGGAAAAGATTCGAGTTACTGTTTTTCTGTAGGTTTTTTGCCTTTTGTGACCCTTTCTTTGACGCCCTTTGTTATAGGGATAACGCCAAGATTTTTAAGGGCGAGTGCCTTTTCGTCGGCTTCGGCGGCGGCGTCAGCCATGTCTTTGAACATTCCGGCCACGCTCGGGTCGTCTGAGCTATTCTTGAATCCTAAGATCCACTCACGCTCCCAGATATCATCCTGTGAGCTCGTACGAATCTGAATTTCTACCGGATACTTCTTGGTCTTTTCTCCGTCAAAGATGTCCGTAGACATGACGAGATGCAGACTGCGGTATCCGTTCGGCTTCGGATTCTTGAAATAATCTACTTCCTCCACAAAAGAGAGGCCCTTACACGCTAAGAGCATGTCGCGGATAGTGTAGACATCGTCGAGAAAAAGGGTGACAATTCTGATACCGGCGACGTCGTTGATTTTACTCTCGACTCCGGCCATAGACAGTTCATATTTTTTACGCTCGAGTTTTTCAAGCGTACTGACGAATGTCTTTTTCTCTTTTTCTCGAATTTCTTTGAAGGGATCTCTCTTGCCCTGCAGTTTAGTAATGATTTCTCTGATCGAGTTCACGGCTGCGCGCACGTTGTACATGCTGCATCGACAGAGTACGGCATATTTATCGTACTCCTTCTCGAATTCCTCCAGTTCCTCATGTGAAAGTGCTTCCATTTTACGCCCTCCCCGCGTTGACTATAGATTTCGTTAACAATAGGCTAACCTTCTAATTATAGCACAGATTAGATAAAAAGTCAATGCCGCTTATGCTTTGTATTACGCGGGCATAAGAAAACCGCCGTTCCTGGCGGAGCAGCGGTTTTCAAAGAGATTGATGAGATGTTATCGACAGGCGTGTTACTGTACGCCGTATGTCTCTATGACTGCAGGGTAGCTTCCGCTTCCTTTTTCTCCGAAATCGTCATAACTGTGGCTGCCTGCTGGCGAGCCCCAAGTTCTTTTATACCAAGCTGTCGATGGCGATCCGTTCGAAAGGACGGATTTAATCATTATAGCTGTGCTGTGATATTCGCCGTCATTTCCAGACGAAATTTCGAGGAAGACATATATGCCATATTCGGTGCTGGTGTCCCTGACTACCTCTGTACTTACCGTCCAACCATAGCTGTTGGCTACGCTACGGATATTAGCAAGATATGCTTCGGCAGCTCCCTTAAGGTCTGCTGACGGAGGCGGCGGAGGTGGATCGGTCGGCTCAGGCGTCGGCGTCGATGTCGGCGGCGGAGGTGGATCGGTCGGCGTAGCGGTCGGCGGTGCAGTGGTTGGCGTTGCCGTAGGCGGCGGAGGCGCGGTTGTCGGCGTGGCTGTCGGAGGCGGGGCCTCAGTAGCAGTCGGCTTTGGCGCGGTGGTCGCTGTAGGCGCTGGCGGTGTTTCGGTGTTCGTCGGTACCGGTGTTGACGTTGCGGCAGTGGTCGGCGCAGTGGTCGGCGTTTCCGCGGTCGTCGGTGTGGTAGTCGGCGCTTCTGTTGTTGTTGGCGCGGTAGTCGGCGTTTCCGTCGCTGTAGGCGCCTCAGTGGTTGTCGGACTTACTGTGGTTGTGGTTGTCGGCGTTGTTACGGTCCCTCCTGGGTCCTTTCTACTACAACTATTGACACCAAGGATGATGCCAACAACGAGTAGGACCATGGCAGAAGCCAGGACAATGGCAACAACCTTCGTTTTCCTGGAAAATCTGTTTAACATGTTCATCACTCCTTGTGAAAAAGCTTGCGCAATTACGAATCGCACTGTCGATATCTCTCATTAGCTCGAAAAATCAAGCTGATATGGCTTGACTATAACATAAAAATGGATGATTTGCAATATCTATGATTTGTGTTGCAATGCAACTTTGATGTCTTCGATTTGGTCGCGCAACTCAGCGGCGCGTTCGAAATCCAAGTTAGCCGCAGCGAGTTGCATTTGGGAAGTGAGTTCTTTGACGATTTGTGGAAGCTCTTCGCGCGGAATTTTACGTAGGTCGAGTTTGTTACTCTTTTCTTTTTCTGGAATAATGGCGCGGAGACCGACGCTGATTTCTTTTGCGATGCCTTGTGGCGTGATGTTATGTTCTTGATTGTATTTCTGCTGAATCTCGCGGCGGCGATAGGTCTCCTCGATGGCGCGCTGCATGCTACCGGTCATATTGTCGGCGTACATAATAACCTTGCCTTCGACGTGACGGGCGGCGCGGCCGATAGTTTGGATGAGAGCGGATTCGCTGCGAAGGAAACCTTCTTTGTCTGCGTCGAGGATCGCGACAAGCGAAACTTCTGGGAGATCCAAGCCTTCGCGCAGAAGATTGATGCCGACGAGTACGTCGTAGGTGCCGTTGCGAAGATCGCGCAAAATATCACTGCGCTCAAGCGTATCGACATCGCTGTGAATATAGGCAGTCTTGATATTAATGTCTTTGAGGTGTTCGGAAAGATCCTCGGCCATGCGCTTCGTGAGTGTCGTAACGAGCACGCGCTGGCCTTTTGCAATGCGCTGATCAATTTCTTCGACGAGGTCATCGATTTGATTTTCGCTGCCACGGACCTCAATTTCTGGATCAAGTAGGCCGGTCGGACGAATGACTTGCTCAGCTGGCTTTGGACTATGCGATAGCTCGTATTCGCCCGGCGTGGCGGAGACATAAATAATTTTATTAATATGGCGGTCAAACTCGGCGAAAGTGAGCGGACGGTTGTCGAGCGCGCTCGGCAGGCGGAAGCCGTACTCTACGAGAGTTTCTTTACGGGCGCGGTCGCCATTATACATGCCGCGGATTTGCGGAATCGTCATGTGAGACTCGTCGACGAGACAGAGGAATTCTTCTGGGAAATAATCGAGCAAAGTGGCTGGCGGCTGACCTTGAGCGCGGCCGTCAATGTGGCGCGAATAGTTTTCAATGCCCTTTACGAAGCCGGTGCTTTCGAGCATTTCGAGATCGTATTTTACGCGCTGACTGAGGCGTTGCGCTTCGAGATATTTATGTTCGTTATTGAAATATTTGAGGCGGTCCTCATACTCGGCGCGAATTTTGCGAATGGCAAGATCGAGGGACTCTTTTGGCGTAGCGTAATGGCTGTTTGGGAAAATGCCAATCTCGTTTGGCTCGGCGAAAACTTCGGCCGTGAGCGGATCGATGACTTTGATGTTTTCGACTTGGTCAAAACCGAATTCGATGCGGTATGCTCTGTCGCCGGATGCCGGAAAAACGTCAATTGTGTCGCCGCGGACGCGGAAATTGCCGCGTTCGAATGCAATATCATTGCGGTTGTATTGAATCTCAGTGAGAGCGCGAATAAATTGCAACATATCTCGTGTTTCGCCTTTTGCGACGCGCATGGCCATGGACTTGTAGTTATCCGGCGAGCCAATGCCGTAAATGCAGGAAACGGAAGCGACGATGAGAGTGTCTTTGCGCGTTAATAATGCCTCGGTTGCGCCATGGCGGAGACGGTCGATTTCTTCATTGATGGCGCTATCTTTTTCGATGTAGGTATCAGTGCTGGCAATGTAAGCTTCTGGCTGGTAGTAGTCGAAGTAGCTGACGAAATAATGGACTTCGTTTTCTGGGAAGAATTCGCGGAATTCGGAATAGAGCTGAGCGGCGAGAGTTTTATTGTGGGCGAGGACGAGGGTTGGGCGATTGTATTTGGCGATGAGGTTAGCCATCGTAAAAGTTTTGCCCGAACCGGTTACGCCGAGCAGAGTCTGTTCGCGTTCGCCGCGCGTTAGGCCGCGAAAAAGCTGTTCGATCGCCTGAGGCTGATCGCCAGTTGGCTGATACTTGCTATGAAGTTTAAAATCCATTGCCCTATACTTGGCCACTTACCCAAGGGTCTTCTACTTTTGGCGGTTTGGCTGGAGTGCTTGGTTGAGTTGGTTGCCCTGGCTGACTTGGCTGGCCTGGGCCATAGCTTTGCTGCGCATGATTGCCGTAGACATACTGGGCGCTGCCGAAGCCGAGTACTGGGTAGAAAACATATGGCACTAGAATGAGTCCGACTGCGTATATATTATCTTTGCCGAACGCTAGAGCGATTCTCGACGATACCATGACGAGCCAAATTATGACGCCAATATATGGAATGAGACACAACAAGAAATACCAACCATTCATGCCTGACATTTCGGTCAGGGTGAACATGTTGTATAGCGGAATGATTGCACGGTAGCCTTCGTAGCCGGCTTTTTCAAACATCTTCCATAAGCCAATAGCTACTGCGATGCTAATTATCGCCCCGATGACGGCAGTCCATGTGAAGATGACGAATAGAGCTCTTAATCCTTCGTACATTTTTAATCCTTTTAGCTTTAGTGCTATTGTAGCATATTCACGAGGTTCTTATAGTCGTCGCCGCGCTCCTCGAAGTTCTTGTAAAAGCCGTAGCTGGCGGCAGCTGGCGATAGGAGGCAACTCTTACTTGGCGAGGTAGTTTTGTAGGCTAATTCGACTGCTTCACGCATGTCTTTGACTGGGAATAGTCCTTGCAAATAGCGGTCTTCGGCAAAAATCTGGCGGATGCGCTCGTCGGTTGCCGGCAGGAGGATGACATTGCGGATATTGCTGTGGCGAATAAAGTCTACGAGCGGGTGATAATCTAGGCCGCGGTCCATGCCGCCAAGGATGATTGTGTCAACGTCGCCGAGGGCTTTGATGGCGTTGATGACGGCTTCCTGAGCGGTTGCAATGGAATCGTTATAGAACTTAATGCCGCGGAAAGTGCCGACGTATTCTAGGCGGTGCGGCAATGGTTTGAAGCTTGCGACGGCGTTCAAGAAGACCTCGCCATTCATGCGGAAGCTGTATGCGATGGCGGCGGCAACCTGAATGTTGAGCAGATTGTGCTCGCCAATGAGCTGGGTGCGAATTTGCTCGCGTGGGATGATGGTCGTTTTTGTAATGTCGACTTTTATCGCTGGTGCGGCTGCAATCTCCTCTGGCGTAGCGTGCTGGAAAATGTCGCCATAAATCAGTAGGTCGTTAGCGGTCTGGTATTTGTAGATATTTTTCTTAGCATTGTAATAATCGTCCGGAGTCGAGTAGTGATCAAAATGTTCTTCGTAAATGTTGAGCAATACGGCGATATGTGGGCTAGCCTGAATATATTCGAGCTGGTGTGCGGAGAGCTCAAAAACGACGGTTGTTTTTTGATTGATTTCGTCGAGCACGTCGAAGCATGGCTTGCCGATATTGCCGACGAGCTGCGTGTCGTAGCCGGCGGTTTTTAGGACGTGGTAAATAAGCGAACTTGTCGTGCTCTTGCCCTTCGTGCCCGTAACGCCAATAACTTGCTGATGATATGCGCGCATGAATAAATCAGTTTGGCTGGTAATTTTTGCTTTCGTAGCATCATCGAGTGCATCTTTGATAATGACGCCTGGTGCCTTCAAAATGACGTCGTAGTCTTTGCAGGCGTCTAGATAATTCTCGCCACTAAAAACTGTTGTATTTTCTACAACGATTTCTTGTTGATCGGCGATTGCGACATTGGCTTCTGGAAGCTCGCGGTGAATAAAATCGAGCGAGCTTTTCCCCTCTCGGCCAAAGCCGAGGATGAGAATACTTTTATTGCGCAGAAAATCGATTATTTGGTTTTTCATAATGCCATCAGGGCCCTTAGATACGGTTCTGGAATATTATGCTCAGCATTGTAGTAATTAACCACGTCGGATTGGATGGTCGGTTTATAGTTTGTGCGATACCACTCCAAAAGCTTTGGTAATGGATTGCCAGCCTGGGTCTCGTTTTGGATAGCGAGCATGATCGAGTAGTTGATTTCGTCGCGCGTGCCGACGCACTCAAATGGCTTCGTAGTGTCTGGATTGATGAGACCATGGAAAATTTGGAAGAGCGACTCATCGTCGAGTAGGTCGCGGCCAAATATGCCCATTAGGCGTTCTCTGCCGACGAATGGGAGCAACATGATATAGACATAGAGACATTTTGCACAGTTTGCGCACCAGCTATTAGTCTTGGTTCCGACATTACAACTGCGGAAGATATTTAGGTAGCCTGGGAATTTAGTGAATTTCTGAACGATTTGAAACTCGTTCATGCAGCGCAAGAGGCTGAAATAGTGGATCTTGTTGCAGAGATAAGCTTGCTGATAAGTCTCGAAATCTTTTTCGAATTCATAGCTCTTGGAATACTGATGGTTGATGGTCGTGCCGGCAATGTTCCCCTCGTTTGCGGAGGCTTCGTTGCTGACGACGACATACTGGAGATTGTTGAGGTATGCCATGATCGTGCAGGCGAAAGCAAGCATGCCAGAGAATGGAACGTGGCCATTATAAAAACCTTGTTGGTTGAGATTGAGCACCTGTTTGTCGATTTCGAGATTAAAGTTGCAGATGCGGTCGAGGCCATAGCCGGCATAGTGGACTTCGTCGATTGCGGCGCGGTTTTGTGGGTATAGATTGCGGTTAAATTGCATACAGTAATTCTGATCGTGCATGCCTTTGAGCGCTTCGAGTGAGACGATGGAGTCTTTGCCGCCGCCGATTGTGATGAGATTGCCGTGGAAGTTGTCATCGAAATAGAATTGCTTCTTCTCTGCCGGTTCTGGCGCTTCGATAGTCATGAAGCTGGCATAATCCATCAGGGCGTTGTTGCGATACATCAATTCGCCGAGGCCATTGTAGAAGAGTTTCTTAAAGAAGTCTTTCTGTATGCTATCGAGTTGGCCGCATTTAATTGTGAATTTTGGTGCAAGGCTGAGTTTGTAGTAATTGATGGCGTTAATGATGCCAAAGTTAAAGAATAATTCATCGAGGAAATCGTCATTAATCCACTCGTTGCGGATGCAGGCAATTGGAACGTCTGCGGTCGGCTCAAATGTGAATTCGCCGAGTTTATAGACGTAGTGTGCGTGAATACCGTTTGCATCGCGGTCTATTTTGTAGGATTCAAATATAAATTCCGGATATTTATTACGAGTGGCGAAATTGTCTTGCATTTCTTTGTTCCTTATATGCTTATATTATATCACTGCCGCTAGATTATTGACTTTTTAAGATAAAAATGATAGAATTTCCGGGATGGAAAAGCAGAGTTTTGATGGGGACAAGATTTGTATTCGCGGTGCGCGTGCGAATAATCTCAAGAATATTGATATAGATATTCCGCGCGATAAACTAGTCGTGATTACGGGTCTTTCTGGTTCCGGTAAATCATCTCTCGCTTTTGATACTATTTATGCCGAAGGTCAGCGCCGTTACGTCGAATCGCTTTCTAGCTATGCGCGCATGTTCCTCGGTGTGATGGATAAGCCGGATGTCGATATGATTACCGGCCTTTCTCCGGCAATTTCGATCGACCAAAAATCTACTTCGCGCAACCCTCGTTCTACCGTTGCGACTGTGACGGAGATCTATGACTACTTGCGTCTGCTTTTTGCTCGTATCGGTGTACCGCACTGTCCGATTTGCCATAAAGAAGTCGCGCGCCGCACCACTCAGGATATTATTGATAAAGTGATGAAGTGGCCGACTGCCAGCAAATTGATGGTTCTAGCTCCGATTGTTTCGCAGAAAAAAGGTTCTTTCTCGCATATCGGCGAGCAGTACTCTGCGAAAGGCTTTGCTCGCGCACGCGTTGACGGCATAATTTATGCGCTCGATGAGTGGCCTGAGTTAGACAAGAATCTTCGTCATGATATCGAAATCGTCGTTGACCGTTTCGTGATGGCGCCGGATATGGCTAGCCGTGTTGCGGGTTCGGTTGAGCAGGCATTGGATCTCGGCGATGGCGTAATGCGCATTCTCTGTATCAAGGATCAGTCTGTGGCAATTGGGCAAAACAATATTAATACTTCCGATGCGGAAATTGTGACTTACTCGCAGCGCTACGCTTGTCCAGACCACCCAGACGAATTAATCCCAGAGCTTGAGCCGCGTCTCTTCTCGTTTAATGCTCCGCAGGGCGCCTGTCCGACTTGTACCGGTCTTGGCACACGTATGGAAATTGATCCAAGCCTAGTATTAAATCCGAATTTAACGATTGCTGAGGGCGGTATTCGCCCATACAATCGTATTAACCAAGATTCTTGGTGGCTAAAGCGCCTAACGGCAGTTGGTGAGCGCCATGGTTTTTCGGTGCGCACACCGATTCGCGAGTTGTCTGACGACGCGATTCAGAAGATTCTCTATGGAACTGGCGATGAAAAATACCACGTCAGGCTCAATAACGGCTACGACTATGACGCGGTTTATGAGGGTGTAATCCCAAATCTCGAGCGTCGCTATAAAGAAACCGAATCAGATTTTATTCGCAAAGACATAGAGCGTTTCATGCGCGAGCGCATTTGCCAGACCTGTCATGGCGCGCGTTTGAAGCCGGTCGTTCTCGCAATTACGATTCATGATTTGAATATCATGGATATGTGCGCGATGGATGTCGACCAGACCTTGGAAGTTTTGAATTCTGATCTTGGTTTGACGGAAAATGAACAGAAGATCGCTGGTCCGATCTTGAAGGAAATCAAGGCACGCGTTGGCTTTATGAAAGACGTTGGTCTCAACTATCTTGAGCTCGGCCGTTCGGCTGCAACGCTTTCTGGCGGTGAGGCGCAGCGTATTCGTTTGGCTACGCAAATTGGCTCTGGTCTTCAGGGCGTGCTCTACGTGCTTGATGAGCCGTCGATTGGCCTTCATCAGCGCGATAATGATCGTTTGATTGCAACGTTGAAGCATTTGCGCGACCTAAAGAATACCGTTATCGTCGTCGAACATGATCACGATACGATTATGCAGGCAGATTATCTCGTTGACATTGGCCCAGGTGCAGGCGTAAATGGCGGTAAAGTAATTGCTGCTGGCACGCCAGCGGAAGTGGCAAAGAATCCAGATTCTATCACTGGCCTGTATATTTCTGGTAAAGAAAAAATCGAGACGCCACGCAAGCGTCGCAAGGTTTCGAATCACTGCCTAGAAGTCATTGGCGCGCGCGAAAATAACCTCAAAAATATTGATGTGAAGTTCCCGCTCGGCGTAATGACGGTAGTTTCGGGCGTGTCTGGTTCTGGTAAATCTACGCTCGTTAATGAGATTCTTGCCAATGAGTTATTGGCGCGTTTGAACCATGCGCAGACCGTGCCTGGCGCACATGAACGTATTGATGGTATCGAGAATTTGAACAAGGTAATTGTGATTGATCAGTCACCAATTGGTCGTACGCCACGTTCGAACGCTGCAACCTATACTGGCATCTTCAACAATATTCGCGATTTGTTTGCTGAGCAGCCAGAAGCACAGGTGCGTGGCTATAAGGCTGGTCGTTTCTCCTTCAATGTTAAGGGCGGTCGCTGCGAAAAATGTCAGGGCGATGGCGTTTTGAAGATCGAGATGCATTTCTTGCCAGACGTCTTTGTTACTTGCGATGTTTGTCATGGCAAACGATATAATCGCGAGGCTTTGGAAGTTAAATTCAAAGGCAAGACGATTTCCGATGTGCTTGAAATGACTGTTGATGAAGCGGTTGAATTCTTCGATGCTCTGCCGCTCATTGCTGGTAAGCTAAAGACGTTGCAGGAAGTTGGTCTTGGCTACATTAAGCTCGGTCAGCCAGCTACGACCTTCTCTGGCGGTGAGGCACAGCGTATTAAACTTGCAACGGAACTTAGCCGTCGTTCTACCGGCAAGACTCTATATATTCTCGACGAGCCAACTACTGGTTTACATACTGACGACGTGAAGAGGTTGTTGTCAATTTTACAACGCCTAGTCGATGGCGGTAATTCGATGATCGTGATTGAACATAATTTGGATGTGATTAAGACTGCGGACTGGATCATTGATATGGGCCCTGAGGGCGGTCAAGGCGGCGGCAAAGTTATTGCCTCGGGCACGCCAGAAGATGTCGCAAAGAATGAAAAAAGCGACACGGGTAAATATCTAAAACAGGTTCTCTAATTTCCGTCGCCAAAGTCGCCGACATATTCGGCGGTATAGAGCCAGGCTGTTGCCTCGGCGCTGAGGTATGGCAAGTCTTCGACAGTATAGGTTGCTAATGGCTCCGGCGACAAGCGGATATTCATTCTAGTGGCAGTTTCGTATTTATTGACGTAATAATCGCGGACCTGGTTATCGATTAGGACATAGAAGGTTTTACCTTCAATACGCTCGCGGGTCAGTTTTGCGCCGAGTTCGGACTCGGACATGGCTGGAACGTTGAGGTTGACGATTGGCGTTCCTTCTTCGCGGACCATTACCGTCAAAGCAGTATCATCGCCAAATGTTCCCCATTCGCCATCAATATGGATCTTTGTGTTTTCATAATCGCGGAATAGGTAGGCTACGTTGTTCTTCGCCTGCTGTGGCATGGACATGGCGCCGTTGGCAATAAATGCAATGCAGCTTAGTAGGATGAATACATTGCGCAGGGCTTTGCGCGATACGCCGGCGTCGATTTTGACATTGATGACGTTCAGGAGCGTGCCCATAATATTGATCATGTAGAAAATCGGGATGATGAGACCATAGCGCCAGTAGCCTTTAGTGAAGGCGATCCAAACTACTGTAAGAATTAGCGACAAAATGCAGAGACGTGTGAGCTCTTTTGGTCGCTTGCTATAAAAACGGAGAATGAGCGGGATGCCAATAAAGCCTAGTGCCCAAATAATGTCATACCAGCTACCGCCGTCACCATATTGAAGATTGAAGACTCCGATGTAGATTGGCCATACAAGTAGATATAGGAATGAGGTTACATGGAAGCGTGAGTCGTACCAGTTGTATTTTGCAAAATACGGCGATTGGAATACTGAGTTATAGTATGGGAACATGATGCTGCCGGTTTGGATGTAGTTGTCGGCCATATATGGCGCGATAGGAATAATGCCGAGGATAATCATTAAGTAGAAATAGTTTTTTCTGGCGCGGATGCGCTTCATGATCATGTAATAAAGAATGATGATTGCCGCAAATACGACATTCGGGGCTTTTATCGCGCAGGCGAAACCGCTTAGTATTGCGAGATATATAATGTCGAATAGCTCTAGTTTGCTATGTTCTTTGCGGCGAATGAAGTACGAAGCGAGATAGCCTAAGATTGCGATTGTGAGAATGTCGATATAATATGTGCCAATATAGTAGATAACGTCGCGGGATGCGGTGATGCAGATGATTGCCGCGAGGCTAATCATGCCCTTGCCTTTGTCCTTCGCGATAACGGATAGGATCTCTTTGACTTGATAGTAAACGACGATGTAGCAATAGAATGAGAAGATTGTTCCGGCGCGTAGACCGAGAAGATGGCGGAAGATGTAGTACATGCGATCGCCGAGTGGAAATAGGAAGCCGTTAATAATATTTCCCGCGTGGTAGTCGGAATAAATCTTGTTCGCGAATGGATTATCCTGGAGATAGATGTGGTAGTTATTTACGTCGTAAAAGAAGTTTGGGATCGCGATGCGCGCGACGATGTATGACGCGATAATTGCGAAAAAGATGAGGTCAATAGCGGAAAAATCTGTTTTGACGGCGACTTTCTTCCATTTGCAGATGAGGATGGCTGCGATGATGCAGAAGACGGTTACGGCGGCGAGCGTAATATTGTAGTCGGATTTGAAAAGATAAATAATGATATCGACAATCGAGGCAATGGCTGCGACGCAGATGAAGATAAGGCTATGAATATTTATCTTACGCATTGTCTTTATTATATTTAGCAATAGCAATATCGTCTAGCTCGTAGAGAGCTTCTTTATCTCGATAATCTTTAATATGTGCGAAGTGGGCGGTCTCAAGGAAATCTTTTTCGAAGTCAGAAATTGCAACGGAAATGACGCCGTGAAAATTGTAGCCTTGTTTGTGCTTGTTGCGAATGTATAGATTGAAACGGTGACTGATGAAATCGGCCATTTTTTGCGATTCGTAGCTCTTGTTGATACAGACGCTTTCGATGAGCATGTAGTTTTTGCGGCGACGGCGCAGCGGCGCGATGAATTCTTCCGGAATGGTTTTGTAGAAAGTATGTGCGCGGCGGATTTTTTCGTAGGCCTCTTCTGTGATAGTGATGTAGTTGAGGTAGCCAACGGTGCGCTTTTTATCGCGAATCAGAATAATGGAATCTGGCTCGAGCTTGAACATGGCGCGTTGCTCGTCGAGGGTCCAGAGATATTGAGGCGCATAGTTTGATTTATCCAAGCTAAGAATATTATGGGCAATGCTGCGCGTTAAATAGTGGCATTTAATTACGTGGAGCTTGTTGATATGGAGAATGCGGCTGTACCCCAGGAAGAGGACAAAGAAGTTTGAGATGACGAGGATGCTGTCGTAAAGCGCGGCGGCGTATGCGAGGACGATAAAGTCGTAAATGATCCAGAGCGTGCTGGCGATGATGCTACCGACGGTCGCGACGGTTTTGTTGCGAGTGAGAACGAAGCCATCGATGATGCCGCCAATTGCTGGCAATAAGGCGATTGGGCCTTCGCTGACCACCGAGAAATAAGCCAAAACTACATAAAACGGTAGTGTGGCGACGAATACGACGTTACTCTTGTCGGTTTTGTAGTACAGAATTGCTTTTACGAGATCGAGGAGACAAGCGAAGATACCGGCGAAGGCGCCAAGGAAGACGTAGCTAGCAGTTTCGAAAGCGCAGGCAAAAATTTGCATGCGGAGAAGCTTGTGAATGTCTTCTTTGTAATAACTAAGGATAAGAAAAAACCAGCCTGTTGTCGCTAAAATTTGGGCAATAACAAACCAGATATCCATTTACTCTATTTTACCACGCTTATGCTTGATTTTCTCTAAAGCTTATCTTAGAATATAGAATAGATTTTAAAAATAGGAATAAATTTAATGAGCGAATCTAAATTAGCACTCGCAAAACGCGAAGTGTCTGGCAAAAAAGTAAAAAATCTACGTGAACAGGGCTTGATCCCATCTGTCGTTTTTGGTGAAGGCGAACCTATTCTTACTCAGTCTAGCTACAACGAGACCGAGAAGGCTGTCCGCACGGCTGGTTACCACTCCCCTATTGATCTGACGATCAATGGCAAGGCTCAGATGGTTCTCGTAAAGAATGTTGATATTGATCCAGTTAAGCGCCTTATCCGCAACATCGAGTTCCAGGCGATTAGTGCAAACGAAGTCGTTGAAGCTACTACCCCAATCAAGGTTGTTAACTTTGAAACTTCCGATGCAAGCAAGGCTCATCTTGTTCTCTCGCTCGTTCTTGAGGAAATTGATGTTAAGGCAAAGCCTGCAGATCTTCCAGAAGCAATCGAGGTTGACGCAAGCAAGCTCGCTACTGTCGAAGACGGTTTGACGATTGCTGATATCGTTCTTCCAAAGGGCGTTGAATTTGCCGATAAGGAACTTGATAAAGAGCTCCCAATCGCTAACGTTTACGATCCAGCTGCTGAGGCTGCTGAGCGCGATGCTAAGGCAGAGGCCGATAAGGCTGCTGACGAGGCTAAGGCTGCTGAGGATGCAGCTGCCGCTGCTGCTCCAGCTGAAGAAGAAAAAGCTGAGTAATCACTAAGGAATCAAAAATCCGCCAAGTAAAATTGGCGGATTTTTTGTTATTCTTCGAAGCGTTTGTGGTTAATGAGGATAATTATGCCCTCTACGGCGCCCCAAATGATGCTGCCCGCCAGAAGCACTAGGCCGGTGATCAGCAGCGCATTGAGCGTGTCGTCGTAGCTGGACATATCAATACATTCCCCGCCCATTTGGCAAGAATAAACGGCGAGAAGCGCGTGACTGAATGGGAAGAAGAATAGTCCGAATGCGATGCTGCTAATTAGCAAATGGAAAAACCCGCGTTTTTTGTTGCGCATTAAGAAATTATGAATACCAGTGCTACCGAGCGGCAATGCGAGGCAGCCGGCAATGATTGCCTTTTTACGTGTGATTGGTTTTGCGCGGTAGGTAGACTTCTCTACTGCTTCGTCGAGGTAGGCTTTGCCGTGCTTTTTACTGCTCGGTTTCGTAGGCATTGTTGACCTTTAGTGCGTTAGCGTTTGCGATCAGACGTTCACGGAAGGCGCCGCGTGCGGTGTCGGCATTTGCATTATCGCCTTTCCATGCCTGGAGGGCTGGATCTTGCAAAGCGCGAGCATACGAGAAGGTAACAGTCCATGGGAATGGGCCGTTATTAGTGACGGCTTGGAGATTGTCGGTAGCCTGAGTGACACTTTGGCCGCCAGATAGGAAGACGACGCCAGCGAGCGCATGTGGGACGTGCTCTCGTAGAACCTGAGCGGTTGCGCGGCCAACTTCTTCTGGCGTTGATTGATGTTCTTGGCGTTTGCCCGCTAGAACCATGTTAACTTTTAGGATACAGCCGGCGAGATTGATGCTCTTTTTGGCGAGCTCACTGAAGAGGCAGTCGAGGATTTTGCCAGTATATTCGATGTTTTGTTCGATAGTATAGTCTCCGTCATAGACGAGCTCTGGTTCGACGATCGGGACGATATTGGCGGCCTGACAGTCGCGGGCATAGTCGGCGAGAATCTCGCAGTTCTTCTGAATAGCCATCGCGCTAGGACTATGGTCGGTTACTTCGAATGCAGCGCGCCATTTTGCGAAGCGGGCACCCATTTCGTAATACTCTTTTAGTCTTTCTGGTAAGTCATCGAGGCCCTGGGTGTATTTTTCGTCGGAGTTTTCAAAGTTAACGAGGCCCTGATCAACTTTGATACCAGGAATGACACCCTTGTCGCTGAGATAGTTTACAAAAGTCTGGCCATTATCGGCGACCTGACGTGCGGTTTCGTCGAAGAGGATGACGCCGCTGGCGTATTTTTCGAGGTCTGGAGTGGTGAAGAAGATATTACGATAGTCGCGGCGATGCTGCTCGTCGTCTGGGATATTCATCGATTCGAATTTTTTGTGGATGCTGCCGCCGGATTCGTCTGCTGCGAGGATGCCCTTGCCTGGGGCCATTAATTTCTTTGCGGTAATTTCGATTTCTTGCATATTTTTTCCTTTTTCGTTAGTTTTTTCAACGCGGTAATAGTCGTCGGCGATATCGCGTTCGAGTGTGCTGAGGTTTGAAGTGGCGCTTAGTTTTGAACTCTGCGCATTGGCACGAGCGAGTAATAACGCTTCGCTTGGGTCCTTGCCTAGGACGAGCGCGCCTAGCACCGAAGCGGCGATCGTGAGATGGGACGAGAAGCGTGTCATAAGATCTTTTTTATCGTCGAGCGACCAGAAAACGCGGCGTCCCATATATTCAATATGGTCGTTGCTGATTTTAACGTAATTATCACGGGAGCTTTCCATTGGGATGTCGCTAATGACTATGTCTGCGCGGTCAATAAACTCGCGAATATGTTGAGCGTTCTGATTCGAGTGTTTGCTGATGAAAATAGCAAGCTTGGTGCTGCGACTGAGATTGAGATAGTCGGTGATGCTCGTAGCAAGTTTTGGCGAGATGTTAGCGGAGCTGTCGAGGTAGATCCAATCCGGATTGTTGGTCGGTATTTCCCAAGTCGTGTAGGTATATTCACTAGGCTCGAGATGGCTGACGTTGTTGTCTTGGCAGAGTAGGTAGCGGTAAGTCGTATGAACGTCTTTGGCAATAAACTGGCCGTCGAGGAAAGTAGCTGGCGTGCCGGATATGCTAGCATTGAGACCGAAGCGACTAAGCACCTCGAGACTGATACTTGCACCGCCGTAAATGCTGACGCGCGTGTAGTAGTTATGGCGACTGCCGTCGAATGAAAAATCGAGCCATTTGACGCCGTTTTGATCTGTTTCGAAATTGTTGCTGCGGTTGTCGAGACGCAAATACACGTCCTTTGTGACATTGCCGACAATAAGAATACTTTGCATCTCTTAAATTATAGCACAAGCGGAATTTGGCAACTACAATTCGCCCCAGTCGTGGCCCGTCTTGACGTCGACGGCGAGCTTAACTGGCAATTCTGGCGCGACCTGCTCCATCTTTTCCTGGAGAATCTTGGCGATGGCGTCGGCCTTTTCCTCTGGGCATTCGATAATTAGCGAGTCGTGGATTTGTAAAATGAGTTTTGCGTCGCCTGGTAGAGCTTTATCGACGGCAATCATGGCCTTCTTCATGAGATCGGCTTCGGTGCCCTGGATTGGCATATTTGCAGCAGCACGTTCGGCGGCGGCGCGGACAAGGAAGTTCGGCGCATTGACGTCTGGAGTTGGGCGACGACGGCCGAAGAGTGTTTCGACATAGCCCTGCTCTCTAGCTTGCTTTAGCTGAGCGTCGAGATATTTGCGCATTGGCGCGCGCAATTCAAAATAACGATCAATAAATTGTTTGGCTTCATAAAAACTCATGTCGGCAGCATCGGAAAGTCCCTTCGGACTCATGCCGTAAAGGACGCCAAAGTTGATGACCTTTGCGGCGCGACGTTGGGCTTTGCTGACCTGGTCCATCGGGACATGGAAGGCGTCGCTGGCGGTCTTGGTGTGAATATCTAGGCCGGCATTAAAGTCGTCAATGAGTGCTTGATCGTTGCTTAGTGCGGCAGCGAGGCGCAACTCGAACTGAGCGTAGTCCGCCGTAATGAAGATCTTGCCTTCGCCAGCGACGAAGCAACCGCGGATGCGTTTGCCGTCTTCGCTGCGAACTGGGATGTTTTGTAGATTTGGGTTGACGCTAGAAAGTCTGCCGGTGGCGGTCACATCCTGCGTATAGGTCGTGTGAATACGATTGTTTTTGTCGGCCAATGCCGGAAGTGGCGTGATATAGGTACTGAGTAATTTTCCAACTTCGCGATAGCGTTCGAGCTTTGGGATGATTGGATGAAGATCGCGGAGCTTGTCGAGCTCTTTGGCGCCAGTCGAATAGCCGCGCGTGGTCTTTTTAATGCCCTTCGTCGGGAGGCTAAGCTTGTCGAACAATATTTCGGACAGCTGGATTGGTGAGTTAATATTGAAACTCTGGCCGGCAAGTTCTGTGATTTCTTTTTCGAGCTCGGCTAGTTCAGCCGAGAATTCTTTTGCGAGTGCATCGAAGCGGGATTTGTCGATTTTTACGCCAACTTCTTCCATTTTGTAGAGGACTGGGATTAATGGTAGGTCGAAGTCGATTGCGATTGCTTCGAGCTTTGGAACGGCAGCGAGCTGCTGGCGCTGCTCGACGTATTCGTTTTTTACGCCATCAACTGCTACGAGCTGGAGTTGCTCGGTTTTGCGCGCGAGTGGATTGAGCAAAAAGTCTACTTGGCCCAAGTCCCAAAATGGGCGGCCATTGAGTATTTCTTTGGCGAGTTTTGCGTCGTCGTGCATGTCGCCTTTGACGTTGTGACTGAGATATAGATTCTCTGGGATTTCGACGTTGATGTTGAGAGCTTTTGGCGCTTCTTGTGGTTTTGGCGCGACGACATTTTGCGCTTCTGGAAATAGTTTTTTAAACTTACTGACGAGCGAATTGAACTGATATTTTTTGAGGACCGCTAATACGTCGCTTGGGTTAAAGTCAGCGAGTTTTGTGCCTTTTGGATCGAATGTGACAGGCGCGTCGAATTGGATTTGGGCGAGCTGTTTGCTGATGTAAGCGAGCTCTTTACCGTCTTTTAGCTTCTGCCCGGTTGAACCTGGAATTTCGTCGACATGGGCGTATAGATTATCGAGGTCACCGTAGGTTTGGAGAAGATTGACGGCGCCCTTTTCGCCAATGCCTGGCACGCCCGGAATATTATCCGAGGAGTCGCCTTTTAGTGATTTTAGATCGAGAAATTGAGATTTTTTGAGGCCATATTTTGCTTCGACGGCGGCAACGTCGAATTTTTGGACGTCGCTAAAGCCGCGCTTGAGCTGGTACATATGAATGTCATTGTCGACGATTTGGAGCATGTCGAGATCGCCGGAAATTATTTCGACGCGGACATTTTGTGCATCGGCGCTGCGTGCGAGAGTGCCGATAATATCGTCAGCCTCATAATCGTCGAATTCATAAAGCGGAATATGGAATGCCTCGAGCAGCTCCATGAGGTATGGAATCTGGGCGTAGAAATCGGCTGGCGCTGGTTTGCGGTTGGCCTTGTAATCGGCATAGATTTCGCGACGACGGCGAATATTCGTTTTTGGCTTGTCCCAGGCAACGGCAATATATTCTGGCTCGAGTTTTTCGATAATCTCAATGAGCATCGAGGCAAAACCGAAAACGCCACCAGTCGGTGTGCCATCCGGTAAAGCGAGATGTCCCATGGCATAGTAGCCACGATAAAAAACACTTTTGCCGTCGATGATAGTGAGATTATCTTTCATATCTTAATTATACCCTAATTAATAGAATGGTCTAAGTAGCGAGTGGAGCCGAACGGAATCTTGCATTTGATCTGGTCGGTGCCCAGGCTATCGGCGCAATGGATTTTGCGGGCGCCGAAGCGAAGATTGATCTTGTCTTCGGCGGCACAAATGGCGTCGATATGGTCCTTTTTGTTCTGCTCTAGGCAGAGCTGCGCATCGGCGGTTGGTTGGAGTTTGTAGAGTGTGATGCCGATGATGCGTACTGGGCACGGCAATTTAGCATAGAGTTGGCGAGTGAGACGGGCGATGTCGTGATCGCTATTGAAAGCTTCTTTGCAGATTAGCTGGCAGTGATTATGTCCGCCGTTAAAATCGAAAGTCCAAACGTATATGCCACGCGCATAAAGATTTTTGCTGCGTAGACGATAACCGACATCCTCGGCCAGGTGGACGAAGCGAGCCTCGGTCTCTGCGCGGGAGAGGTTGCGTCCGTCTAATACAAATTGGCGCCCGACGGTCTTTATATCGCTAGCTGCAGAGTCGACTTCGATTCCACGAAGGCGACGATACCACTTGTGGCCGTCGATACTTTTGCAGACGAGCCTAACTAGCGTATCTTCGTCGGCGTCTAAGAATTGTAATGGCGTAAAAATACCAACTGCATTGAGACGAGCCTCCATACGGACATTAATACCTGGTAGGTCGGTGAGTTTTAGCGTGGAGAAAATCTCGCGTTGATTTTCGGTGGTTATTTCGTCGAGCCCGTCTGGTTTATGTAGTTCGCCGGCGAGTTTAGCGAGAAAACGATTGCTGGCAATTCCGACGTTGCAGCGCATATAGCAGCCGATTTCGTCCCTTAAACGCTGCTTTATTTCTCGGCCGAGTTCGAAGCGATTGCGTGCGTAGATATGCGCTGGCGCGTAGTTTAAATCAATGACGCCTTCGTCGATAGATTTCATGACGACCGAGGCCGAATAGTCGCTCATAATGCGTTTTAATTTTTCGTGCACAAAAATGAACTTGTCCGGTTCGGTTTCGGCATAGATCAATTCCGGGCAAATAGCGGAAGCTTCGCGGCTGCGCATGCCAACCTTAATGCCGCGCGCCTTTGCTTCGTAACTGGCGGCAATAATGCAAGAATTTTGTACGAGGCGATTTGTGATGGCGACGGGGCGGCCGCGTAGCATCGGTCTGCTCTGCTGCTCGATAGTGGCAAAACAAGAATTAAGATCGACGTAGAGGATGTTGTTAGGTGGGCGGCGTTCAAACATAATGATCTCCCTCGAATTCCAGGTACCAGTTGAGTGATTCGCTGTCGAGCGTAATGCGATAATCGCTAGACCCGTCTGTGACGTCAAAAGCAAAGACTGTTTTCAGCCCATCGTAGCGTGGATGCACGAGACCGATTTCGCTGATTAAGACTTCCCTGCCGGAGCCGGTGCGGAAACAAATCGGTCGGCAGTGGCCAAGAATATTGCGCGAAAAAGTTGCGTCGACGTCGATAGGTTCATGAAGTGGAGTTTGATAAGAAGAATGATCCATAAAAATCCTTTGCGAATATTAGTTGATAGGGGGTTGACGCAATATTGGCGTCGGAAATTTATGAATCAGAGTCAGGGGCCGAAGCATGACTCGATGTAAATATTTTAGCATAAAAAAGTGGCCGTCGGCGAGAAGCTGACGGCCAAAGTAAATATATGGAAAAATTATCTTTTTAGGTGGCTGACATCTATGATTTTTGATTTTAAACGAACATATCCTTTGCCATTGCATTGTGGGCAAGTTTTCGTGTCCCCGCGACGTCCGATGATGCCAGAGCCCTCGCAGGCCATGCATTCGACGGAGAGTTTGCTTTTGCAAACATCGCAGATTTCGTGATCGTTTAAAACGCTTCGGCCGCAGCCGTTGGCACATTTTGGTAATGCCATAAAAATCACCTCATTTTAAGATAATACAAGCAAAATGCTATCTTACTATTATACCACTTATGCTTGAGAAAGTCAATACCCGTCACATAATGTGGCGGGTATCGTTGACGTTTTTCTGGAGCGATTAGAGGCCGAGCTTCTGACGCTCTTCAGGGGTAAAACCTCCGGCGACGTACTCAATTTTCTTGAGCGTTTCGCGATCGACGTTAACCTCATGGCCGGCTGCCAGTGAAGATGAAACCATTGATTTCATCTGCTGATAGCAATCTCCGGATGCTGTAAGTCCAACGTTTTTACCGGTCGTCTTGTCTCCAAAAATTAAATCTAAACCTGACACTCATGCATGCCTCCCCTCTGCACATAGCGAGATTTTCTAGATTCATAATGAACAACTTGCGCAGTCTAGATTACTCTTATTGTACAATAATTATTATTTGTTGTCAATGAGGTAACTGATGAAGTCGAGCATAGACTCGCCGAATTCGCTAGTATCCGGAAAGTCGAGAGCCTTAATATGGGCATAGACGATTTTGATGAGCTGCTTAATTTTTGCGGCTTCGTCGTCATTGAACTCTAGCTCGAGCGAGTAGATGTTTCCGTGGTCGTCCGGTGCGATAAAGTCGATACGGCCATTTGTGACGCGATAATTTGCGTAGTCGCGGCTGTCTTCGATCAGGAATTTATAGAAATAGAGCTGCAATTTATATTTGAGTGTGCCGTCTTTGTCGTTCCACTTGTATTTTGGCTTTGCGGTCTTGAAGTCGGCGACGGTGATTGTTTTGTTGGCTTCATCGATCTCGACGCGGTCGATTTTACCGCCGAGTGGGATATCGTCGAGCATAATATTTTCGCTGAAGAAATTGCGTTCGGAGTCGGCTTTTGTTTCGCGTAGTGCGTCGCCACGTTTGGCGAGATAATTCATGATTTCCGCATCGCCACGGTCGCGTAGGTCGCGCTTCTCGTCGTCTGTCATATCAGCCTCGTCGACTAGCTTCATGAAACGCTTATAAGCCTCTTCATTGCTGATCTTTTCTTTATTGATTTCGTCCATTATTTCATGAACAAAATTACCGTAATCGATGAAGAAGTTGCTTTCGCTCGGTACGCCAATGATATAGCTTTCGAAGAAGCTGAGTGGGCCGCCGTATTTTACGTCGAGGAAGCTATTGAGCATGGTAGGCGAAAGTCGGATATGCTCGACCTTCGGACGATAAAGGTTTTTGCGAACTTCGTCGTCTGGAATATAGCTATCGAACCAGAGTGCTGGCGCAATGTCTTTTGGCTCGATTTCATCAGTGCTGCCTGGAATAACTTTATTAAATTTGGCTGGCATGACGCGGCTATAAATATCGCCGTCCTTTTCGTAAGTGTCAAAGAATTTGAGACGGTCGACGGTTTTGCCAGAGAAGTCTGATGAGCTGAAGCTAACAAATAGTTTTGCGCGGGCGCGCGTGATTGCAACGAATAGGACGCGAAGTTTTTCATCGGCCGAGTCGCCAGTATGGCGGACATATTCGAGGTTGCGTGGAAGAGTGAGCTTGTCTGTGTTGCCCTTTGCGTCGGACCAGTTGTAGTTGTCGCCAGCGATAAGGAATACGTAGTCGTACTCTAAGCCCTTGCTAGAGTGCACGGTCTGAACAACGACGGCGTCGTCGGCTTCGTGGTATGGTGAATGATCCAAAATTTGGATTTCGGCTTCATTATAGGCTTCTAGTTTTGCAACGAAATCGGCCGTGAGCATCTTTTTGCTCTGCTTTGCGAGGATGCTGTCGCGAAGAGTGTTGAGGTTGCTGTAGAAATCATAATCGGAGGTGTCGGAAAAGACTTTTGCAACGAGCTGCGTAATGACGTATTCGGCCGAGAAAGTTTTAACTTTTGTCGCGAGTTCCAAGCACCAATTAATTGCTGCTTTGATATGATCTGGGCGTTCCGTAGCGGCCATTTCTTCGATAATAGTTGTATGGTTTTTGTGCGCGTCGTTAATTAGGCCGAGCATTTCGGCGACGTTGATCCCCCAGCAATCTAGTGAAAATAGGTGGAAGCAGTATTGATCGGCGCGGCTGAGTTTTTGTTCGCTGAGCGCGATGAGAAAATTACAGAATTCGACGAGTGCGGCAATTTTTGGGCTATCGAGGATGTTTTCGCGGCGTTCGTAGGAAACGCGAATGTCTAGCGCGTGTAAATATGGTAGTACCGAAACGAGATGTTTGTGGCGTGGTGCAATGATTGAGATTTTGCTGCCCTGGACTCCGCTGTCTAGTAGTGCTTTGATTTGTTTCGCGACATGTGAATACTCGGCCTGGTAGCTCTTGAATTCGCGGTATTCGATTTCGGTTTCGGCTGGTGGATTCTCGGCCGTAATATCTTTGTCGATATTTACGTTTGGTGCCTTGCAAAAGCGGTCTTCGCCCTGCTCGATTACGTTATGGGCAAGCTCCAAAATTTCGGCACTGCTGCGGTAGTTTTTGCTTAGCAAAATATGTTCTGGGTGATAGCGCTCGTCGAACTCGTAGAAGTTCGAGGTATTTGCGCCCTGGAAGCCATAAATCGCCTGGTCGTCATCGCCGACGGCCATAATGTTTGGTCGGCCTTCGTTGCTCGGGCTGTCGGTAAGAAGCGCAACAAGCTGGCTCTGAGCATCGTTCGTATCTTGGTATTCGTCTAGAAGAATATACTGGAAGCGCTCCTGGGCATTAAATCGTTTTTCATCGTCTTTTTTGAGCAAGTCGATGGCCATCAAAATCATGTCGTCGTAATCGTAAAGGCCTTTTTCGGAAAGTTCTTTGTTATATTCACGCATGATGTACGCAAGGTCGGCGAGCTTTGCGTTTGCGGCGGTATCCTTGAATACGAAGTTATCGTTTTTGTCTTTTTCGAAGAATTTTTCGCGCCACTTGCGAAGTTCAGTTGCAATACTAGTCTCGCCATCGTTTTTTAGCAGAATGTCTGCGAGCGAGCGGTAGTAAATATTTGCGAGTGGCTCAACGCGGTCGGTAATATAAGTAGGTGCTTGGCCGACAAAATCTTTGAGGGCTTCGAGAATGCCTTCATAATGTGAAATGTTGGCCGGATATTTCTTTTTTGTATCCTGCAAATCGAGCTCGATGGCGGAGTAAATCTTGCCATTATCTTCTTGGTTGCGATAGATAATTTTCTCAATATCGTCGGCATCGATGGCGGCGGACTTTAGGTTGCTAATGGCGCTAATGATGTCCTTCGTCCAGTTCTCGCCGCGGAGTGGATCGGTAATTTTTAGTGTGCCCTGAATATTGCGGATGATCGTGAAGCGCTCGAGCTCGTCGATGCTGTTTTTAAGATCCGGGCGATGCTCTTGGAGTAAATATGAACCGAACGAATGGTAGGTGTGAATCTGGACTTTGTAGGCTTCTGGACCGATAAAATCGGCGAGGCGGCGGCGCATATTTGTTGCGGCCGCTTCGGTAAACGTGAGACAAAGAATGTTGTCTGGACCGACGTCGGTCTGCTTCAAAATGTTTGCGACGCGTACGGAAAGAAGCTGGGTTTTACCGGTGCCCGGACCGGCAATTACGAGAAGTGGGCCATCGATATGGTCTACGGCCTGGCGCTGTTGTTCGTTTAGATTGTTGTAGACTGAATCGAATTCCATTGTACGTCTATTTTAGCATGAGGATGGCTAATGATTCGATGTGAGGCGTGCGCGGGAAGAAGTTATATGGCGTGAGCTTAGCGATTTGATAGTTCTCTGCTAGTAACGCGATGTCGCGAGCTTGGGTGATTGGGTTGCAGGAAAGATATACGATTGTTTGAGGTTTGATTTCGTTTAATTTTTCGATGAGCTTTTGGTCGCAGCCAGCACGTGGCGGGTCGAGAATGACGGTCTGGTCTGGTTCGATATATTCTGTAACGTCTTCGGATTTTGCGAGGACGCAGTTGGCATTAGTCCCCTCGGCGTTTTTCTGCATTTCGCCGAATGCGGCGGCGTTAACCTCGACGAGAGTGAGTTCTTTGTCGCGCGCAACGGAAAGGCCGATGCTGCCGACTCCGGAATACAAATCGAGGACTTTGTTAGTTTTGATGTGCTGCTGGATCTCTTTCAGGACCATCTCATATACTGGCAGATTAATTTGGAAAAATCCGTTCGGCGAGTAGCTATATTCTTGGCCATTGAGCGAATCTGTGAGGTTTGGCATTTGTGGGTGTGGTTGGCCATTCACAAAGAGATCGCCGCTAGTATTGCCCTGCTGATCACAGCGCATGAGCAATGATTGAAAAGTGCGCGCTTCGGCATGCTCGGCATTGAGTTTATTAAAAATCTCCGTGGCTTTTGCCCAGATTTCTGGGCGCTCGATGCTGGATTGTTTAATTGGGACCTTGCGATGCGTGCCGCGCTCATGAAAGGCTGGATAAATCATATTGTCGTCATTGTCCCAGTAGAGCGAGTACTCCATCTTGTTGCGGTAGTAAAAATCTTTTCCGTCGGTCTGGGTCGCTTCTGGCTCGATGCTGATATGGTTCTGCGCGAAGCATTCTTTAACCAATTCGCGTTTCTGCGCAAGCTCGTAATCGTAATCCATGATTTGCCACGGGCTAGTAGCAAGATAGCAATCGTCTTTTGGCGTAATGCGATGAGGACTCGTGGTTTCGATTTTTGTTGCGACGCCTTCGCAGTAACTGCGCTTGGATTTTGTGACATCAAAATCGACGGTCTCGCCTGGAAGTGCGTTCCAGATAAAGGCTTTCTTGCCGTCGTCGAGCGTAGCGATGCCCTGACCGCCCGGCACGAGTTTGTCGATCTTTGCAATCATATCTGTAATTATAGCATTTTCAGGAGTTCTTCAAACTCGGTATATCCGCTTTCGGCGTTTAAGTGTCCGCCGTCTTTTATAACGATTTGTTTCTCTGTAAGCGCGTCGGCGAAGGCTTTTTCGATGTTGTATGGAACGTATGGGTCGTTGTCGGAATAGAAACATGTAACATCGTCGCAGTATTCTTTTACTTTTCCGAACTCGTCTACATACATTGGTTCGTTGACGGCGTCGAAATCTTTATCGATGCCGAGGAAATTGTTGAACCCGCAAACGAAGAATAGTTTTGCTACTTTCTGCTGATGTGTAATTAAATATTTGCAGACAAAAATTGGCGCAATACTATGCGCGATGACAATAGTATCTTCATCGATGCCTAGTTGGTCTAGTACTGCCGACCATGAGTCGAAGTTTTGATTGCCTACGCCGACTGGCATTTGCGGTAAAATTACGGTTTCGCCGCGTGCTTCGAGTTTGCTTTTTAACCATGGAAACCAGTTGCCGTCTTTTGAGCCGAAACTGCCGTGGAGAATCAGATATTTCATGAGATTAGTATATAATAATAAGCAATGAAAAATGTGATTGAAGTTAAACATCTAACGAAGAGTTATAAGACTAATAAAGCAGTTGATGACTTGAGTTTGACGGTCAAGGAAGGCGAGATTCTCGGTCTCCTCGGTCCTAACGGTTCCGGTAAAACAACAACGATGAATTGTATTTTGTCGTTACTCAAATTCGATAATGGCGAAATTAATATTTTCGGCAAGGAAATGAAGCCGGACGCCTATGATATCAAGTCGAAAATTGGTGTCGTGTTCCAGGACGTGGCGGTATTTGATGAATTGACGGTTTATGGCAACATTGATTATTTCTGCGGCCTTTATATTGAGGATAAAAATACGCGCGCGCAGTACGTCGAGGATGCACTGAAGCTAGTTGGTCTCGAAGACAATAAGAGCCAATATCCGAAACAGCTTTCTGGTGGTTTGCTTCGTCGTTTGAATATTGCTTGCGGCATTGCGCATAAGCCAAAGTTGATTTTCTTGGACGAGCCGACGGTGGCTGTAGATCCGCAGAGCCGTAACAATATTTTGGAAGGCATCAAAAAACTCCGCGATGATGGTGCGACGATTATTTACACTACTCACTACATGGAGGAAGTCGAAATTTTGTGCGATCGCGTGATTATCCTCGACCACGGAAAGATCATTGCTAGTGGCACAAATGACGAGCTAAAAGCTCTCGCAAAAATTGAAGAAAAAGTTACGATTGAAGTTCCGGAATTAGCACCAAAGCAACTAAGCGGTTTTGAAAAGATTAAGAACGTGAGTGAAGTTGTTTACGATAACGGTGTGCTAAAAATTGTTTACCGCAAAGGCAAAAATAATCTCATTGATATGATGGAATATCTAAAGGCGAACAAAATTCAGTACAATAAAATTTTCTCCGAACGCCCTACCCTTAATGACGTATTTCTGGAGCTGACTGGCAAGGAGCTGCGCGACTAATGTTTTGGCATAACTATAAGTATGCTCTGAAAGCGTTGCTCAAGAACCGTATGCTGGTTTTTTGGACAATGATTTTTCCGTTTGCGCTTGCGATGATGTTTCATCTCGCCTTTTCGCGATTGCACGATTACGATGTTTTCGAGCCGTTTAATGTGGCGGTCGTAAACGATGAGGCATACAAGAACGAGAAGGTGTTTAGTGAGGCGTTCAAGACGCTTGGTGAGGGCGATAACAAATTGTTTAATATAGAATACGTCAATAAAGAACGCGCCGAGGAATTGCTAGAAAATGGCGACGTAGATGGTTACGTCTATGTTTCTGATGGTAAGAAGATCGTAAAAATCAAAGAGAACGGCACGAATCAGACCGTGCTGACTATGACGACTGAGCAGGTGGCGCAGAGCGCGAAGATGATTGACGATATTGCGATGACCGAGATGGCGAAGTCTGCTGGCCAGCAAGTTGACGTCGAGGCGATTTATCGTGATGCGGTCAAAACGGTGACTGGTGCGGAACCGAATCTAAAAGATGAATCACATGTTATGAATATCGTTTCGGTCGAGTTTTATTCTCTAATCGCGATGGCTTGTATGCAAGGTGCGATGCTGAGTTGCGAGATGATGAACCGTTGTATGCCGAATATCTCGAATCGCGGTAAACGCGTGGCGATTGCGCCGACGCGCAAAGGCATTATCGTAGCTAGCAATTTGCTTGCTGGCTATACGATGCTGTTTACGGCCGTGATAGCTTTGATCTTCTTCACGCGCATCGTGCTCGGCGTGGAATATGGTGACAATATCCCGTCCATTTGTTTGCTCGCGGCAGTTGGCGGCCTAGCGGCGACGATGCTTGGTATGTTCCTGTCGGTTATTCTAAAGACGCGTGAGTCCGCGAAAAATATAATTATCGTAATCGTCACGATGGTTGGCAGCTTGTTCGCTGGCATGTTTGGCGTAACGAAGATGTTCTTTGATGAGTTGGCGCCACTCGTTAATAAAGTTAGTCCGGTAGGTCTAATCACGGATGGTTTTTATTCGTTATATTACTATGAAGACGCGACGCGTTTTATCGTGAATGTTGTTTCGCTCATAGTGGTTTCTGCCCTACTGTTCGCATTCTCGATTCGTAGTTTGAGGAGGCAGCGCTATGATAGTATCTAAAGCGTTTTGGAAGATCGTCCTCAAAAATATTGGCTCGATTATTTTGCCGACCGTCATCCTTTTGATGTTCGGCACGATTAGTGTTACGTCGGTCGACTCGACTGCGCAGTATGAGGCGCGCAAGCCGGCGTTGGTGATTTTTAACCACGACGAAAATGTCGGTTTGACGAAAAACTTTATTGAATATTTGGAAGAAAATGCCACGATAAAGACTGGCTATGAAGATGATGATAGGCTAAAAGATGCGTTGTTCTATGAGGAGGTGACGGCGGTTATTGAAATCCCAGAAAACTTTCACCAGGATATGGCGCTTGGGCACGATCCCGAAGTGAAGATGCGCTCTTCGGCCGGATATGTTGCTGAGCTGGCGAAGGTTGCCGTTCGTCGTTATCTTTCGGTTGCGAAGGGCTATTCCGCATTGCATTTGAGCGAGCAGGAGCTAGTTGCCAAGGTGGATAAGGCGATCGCAAATGGCGTGAAGACCGAGATGAAAGCTGCTGTGGATACTTCGAAATATGCGAAGGCATCGCGTTATTATAGCTTCGCGAACTACACTATTCTCTCCTGCTTTATTACGATTATTTGTTTGATTATGTCGGCATTCAATCGCGAGCAGGTGCGCAAACGCAACTTGGTTGGCGCGATTGATATAAAGAAAATGAACCGCATTCTGCTACGCAATTGTTGTATTTATGTGCTGGCCGCTTGGGTGTTTTATGTCGTTATTAGTGTCTTTGTGCTTGGTGTAGAAGTAGTGTTTACGGCGCAGGGCGCGCTTTATGCTGTAAATTCACTCGTTTTCGCGGCATGCGCTACGACGATTGCTTACCTAATTAGCATCTTTGCGCTTAGTGCTGGCGCCGTAAATGGGCTTCAGAATGTCTTGGCGCTCGGCACGAGCTTCCTTTGTGGTGCGTTTGTTCCGGCTGAATACTTGCCGGATTCTGTGCTTGCGTTCGCGCATGTCTTGCCGAGCTATTATTATATCGATGCGAACGATAAAATCATGAAGATTCAGCAGTTTGATGCGGCGACAATGGTGCCGATTTTGCTGGAAATTGCTGTCGTTGCCGGCTTCTGTGTCCTGTTTGTAGCGCTAGCAAATATCATCTCAAAAAAGCGACAGCGAATAGCGTAAGCGCCATTGACTTTTTACGGAATCCGTGATATAACAAGTATAGTAAATCGTTGACTTTTTGAGTTTCTTTTGAAGGGTGGTGAGAAAGAATGCAACCAGTCGCACATATCGATTTATTGCATATACTGTGGGTAGGTTTATTCCTGTTTATTAACTACTTTGTATATTGCTTCGTTCTTTTTGGCTCGTTTTCTCTGGTTTGGTATGGACTTATAGATAATTTTAGGCTATCAGAGAAAACAAAGGACACTATATTAACCGCTTCGGTCAAATGCTTGTGCATATTAGTCATCTTCTTATGCGTGGCATTTTGTAAAGGCTGGTTTCGGTTAATACCCGTCCCATAAAAAAATGGGGCTTCTCAGTTTTTACTGAGAGCCCCTATTTTTCTTGCCCGAGATTATTCGTAGCGCAAAGAATCGATTGGATTCTTTTTCGATGCCCTGCGTGCCGGCAAGGTGCCGGCGAGGAAGGCGATAAGCATGATGATGAGAGCGATTGAAATCATCGTGAGTGGCTCAAAGATCGTAAGCTTGAAGGTTGGGAAATCGCTAAGGAAGGTCTGCGTAGCGACCACGTTGGCGATATTGCCGACGATCATAGATACGACGATGCCGAATAGCGAGCCCCAGAAGCCGAGCATGATGGCCTCTGCGGAGAAGCTAAGGAAGACTTTGCCGTTGCTCATGCCGAGAGCTTTATCAAGACCGATTTCGCGGGTGCGCTCCTGGACGGCCATGAATAGCGTGTTGATAATACCGATGGAAGCTGCGACGAGCGCGATGCCGCCAAAGATATTGAAGACGATTAGGATTGCGTCAAAGAAGACCTGGAACATGCCAACTTCGTCTTCGACGGACATTGCCTTGAGGCCGATTTCTTCGAGAGCCTTTTGGACGTCCTTGATTTTGTCCGGTTCGACATCGGCGGTTGCTTGGTAGCTGCGGTTAGTTTCGGCTGGCATACCGTTGTAGTTGATGGAATTGATGTGCTTCCAGAGCGAGAGGTTAGCGCGGCTGCCGCCCATGGAAAGAATACCAGGAGCCTGCGTGCCGGAAACCTTTGCCTCGACGATGGTCTGACATTCGCTGCGCTTAACAGCGGTATAGCACTTGAGCGTGCTTGGAACCGCAATCTTTACGGTTTCGCCAACAATGTCTGCGACGTTTTCGTAGCCGAGTGCTTTGGCGAGATCTTCGTTGATGGCAATTTCATAGTCAGCATTTTCGTCAGTATTTGGTGCTTTGCCGTTGGACATATCGAAATCAATACCCTCTACGACGAGATTTAAATTGAGGCGGTAACGTTTTTTAGTTTTGCTGCTAGTGATATAGTCGGCACTAGCGTTTGGTAATACGTTGAAGACTTTGATGCCGTCAATTTTCTTAGCCTTTTCGATCTGCTCTTCCTTGATGTAAGAAGTCTGATTGGTCGAGTCCTTGTCTTCGGTATATTCTTGTGGACCATTGTTGCCAATGAGGTTCATGGCGCTTTCGTACATTTCGGTCGGCATCATTTCGAGATAGCCTTCGCCGCCCATGTTGGCAATTTGTTTGTCCATGAAGTCATTGACGCCAGCATTGATTGCGGAGTTGAGAATAATCGTGAAACTACCGACAAAGATTGCAAGAATCGTAAGGCTGCTGCGAAGTTTGCTGCGCCAAAGGTTGGCATTTGCGTCATGGATGATATCTAATACTTTCATTATTTCTCCTCCACATCTATTTCTTTGGTATGGTTTTTGTCGCGCATGCCGTCACTGTTCTTGTCTTCGATAAAGTCAGGATTATGCTTTGCGACGGTTTTGTCGTCGGTGACAATTCGACCATCGGTGATGCGAATTTGGCGATCGCATTTTTCGGCGAGTTCTTCGTCGTGTGTGACGACAATGAGCGTGATGCCCTTTTTGCGGTTCAAGTTAAAGAGGAGCTCTTCGATTTTTGCGCCAGTCGCGGAGTCGAGGTTGCCAGTTGGCTCGTCGGCAAAGATGACTTTAGGATTGTTGACGATAGCGCGTGCGATACAGACGCGTTGCTTCTGGCCACCGGAAAGATCCTTGGCTTTGTTTTTGCATTTATCGTCAAGCTCGACGACTTTGAGGGCTTCCATGGCGCGGCGTTTGCGCTCGCGACGACCGACGCCAGCGATCTTTAGTGGTAGGATAACGTTGTTGAGGACGGTATCGTTGGCGTTCATGAAGAAGCTCTGGAAGACAAAACCGAACTCCTTGTTGCGGAGGCGGTTTAGTTTGCGCTGTTTGAGCTTGCTAGTGATTTTGCCGTTAAGTTTGATAGTGCCTTTTGTGGGCTTGTCGAGGAGTGCGAGAAGATGCATCAAGGTCGACTTGCCGGAGCCAGATTTACCGATAATTGCGACGGCTTCTCCGCTCTGGATGTCGAGATCAATGCCCTTCAATGCCTCGAATTTAGAGTCGCGTTTTCCATAGACCTTTTTGAGGTCGCGCGTTGAGAGTAGAACATTTTTCATAACCTATCTATTATAGCATGTTACGCCCTAACCATAAGCCGCGTGCGACTACATGGTCATGAAGGCTAAGCCGATGAAAAACCACATGACGACTTTTTGGATAAAGCGGCTAGCGGAGTAAGCAATGAGGCCCGCGAAGATGTGCGGGATAACAGTCCCGAAGCAGAAGATATTGTTTGGCGCAATCAGGACTGCCAGCGCGTAGACTAGGCAGGCTGGGATGTAGAAATAGCCGAAGCCGCTGACGAATTTGATACAAAGCGACGAAATAAGAATTGTTTCTACGACCCAGATTACGATCGCGAGTACGCTAACTGGATATAGCTGCGGGAAGAGGTTTGGCATGAGCCAGCAGTCTAGCGCATATTTGGCGAGATAGATGCCAATAAGAACGAAAAAGCTGACGACCGTAAAGCCTTTAACCTTCTCCGGACGCTTGTTTGGATCGTGCGGTTTTGGCTGGTATTTTGCTGGCGGAACGTAAGCTTTGTTCGTGTCTATCATACCTAGATTATATCTTATTTTTATGCTAAAATGTCCTGCAGATTGGGCCTTCGCCAAGTGGTAAGGCAACGGGTTTTGGTCCCGTCATTCGCAGGTTCGAATCCTGCAGGCCCAGCCACAAAGAAAAATAAAAAAGACTCCGCAGGAGTTCTTTTTTTGAGTAGGTCTATATTGACTTTTTTAAGCATATGTGGTATAATGGAACTTATAGCATTATCTCATAAGAAACCTTCCCACCCTGTAAGCGACCGCGAAAGGAGCGTGTTTGTATGAGCAAAACTAATGGGTACATTCCGAGTCGAAAATATCAGTTCATAACTTTTCTCGGAGAAAAATTCAAAGACCTCGACTTCACCTATGGTGATGGCGGCTATGTTTTAAGAGAACCTCTTGAACAGACCAAAGAAAACATCGGCAAGATCTGCTTTTCTACGAGCGAGAATCTCGGCAGATTTTCTTTAAGGCCGGAATACTTCAGCTTCGCGAAGCTTGAAGACGAGGAAGATCCGATTAATGCCCTCGTCGAGGCTATGACGGAAGCGTCAGAGTATTTAAGCGTGATGGGCTATCTCGCCTACAAGGGTGAGTCTAAGGTGTCCAGATTCCTTATTGACCAGGCTGAAACGAATGCATATGCGCCGTTTGTCGGTCAGTTCGAAGGTTTTCCGATCATCTTTAATGCCTATCCGGCGAAAGTGTCATCTTTCGATGACGGTAAGATCATAACAGTCGGCTACGACAAGTATGCCCTGCGTTATCGTCCGTTTTCCGCAATCGTGTGGAACCTCGACAGATACAGAGGAATCGAAATGCCACAGGGACACGTGGACGGCGAAAAATACGGCCGTACAATTCAGCTCTGGGGATTCGAACACGATGCAGATGACTTCTCTGTCCCGAGTGTAACCGGTGATTCAATCGTTGGCCTCGTTGATGGAGAAATGATTCCCGTTGGAACAATCTAAAAAAGTTGCGAACTAGATTATTCGACTTTTTTGCCGGAGCCACTAGCGACTCCGGATTTTTTTATGTAAAATGATGGTATGGAAAATACCGATGATGAAAGCCTAGCGATTTTAGATTCGGAATTAGCCGAGTCCGAGCAAGATGGCGAAGAAATGCTCGCCTGCGGCAACTAACTTATTTTTCGTCGATTACTTTTGAGCTGACGGTTTTGGCGGATTTGTTGACCATGACACCGCCGGACATATCTACGACTGCAAAGATGATAAGGATAATACCGAGGACTTGCATCATGAGGTCCGGGACGATGATTTTGCCGAAAACACAGAGCGCACCAAGGATGACGCCGACGATGGATAGAATGAGCGCGTTCTGGTAGTTTGGATTAAACTTTTTGCTAGCAAGCGCATCCTGCATGCGGAAGATGCTTTCTACGAGAAGGAATATGCCGATAATGATGGAGATGACTTCCTTGATGAAGCCGTTTTGGATAATGAGGAAGCCGCCCGCGATTGAGAGAGCGATGGCGCTAAAGAGCTTTGTGTTGTCGGTGAGGCTGCGGTTTTCGATGCGCGCCCAAGCGATGAAATTATAGATTGCGCAGACGAGGAAGGTGGCGCCGATGGCAATAGAAATAAGGCTAGTAACCTTGTCGGCCCAGATAACAAGACAGATGCCAAGTGCGAGCAAAATTAGGTTTAGGCTGACTGGCATAGCAAATTTGCGAATCTTTTTCGCTTCTTTGACTTCGATTTTGTGAGCTACTTTGTCTGACATCTAATACTCCTCATATGTATTTAAGCTTATTATACCGCAAATCTTTGAGGTATAATGGAGCTAATGAAAAAACGAACCAAGCTTGCAGAGAGAAAGCTTCCGGATTATACGCGCGGCGAAGAGATTTTTAATATGGTCTCGCATATTGTTGGCGCGGCGTTTGCAATTCCGGTCATGGTGCTCTGTATTATTCGCGGCGCGATCGAGTATGGCGCGGCGGGTGTTTTGACTGGCCTCGCTTTTTCGATTTCGATGCTCGTCCTATTCTCTATTTCGGCGATTTATCACGGCCTAAAGTCTGAACGCTGTCCGAAAAAGGTTATGCAGATTATCGACCATTGCTCAATTTTCCTGCTGATTGCTGGTACTTATACTCCAGTGACCCTGATTGCTTTAATGCATACCGAGCCAGTGACGGCCTGGATTATGTTTGGCGTAGTATGGCTTATGTCGATTATTGGGATAATATTGAATGCGATTGATTTAAAAAAGTTTGCAAGCTTTTCGATGGCCTGTTATTTAGGCCTCGGCTGGTGCATTATTCTTTGTCTTCCGAGCCTCATGGCAGTTTTGCCGCCGATGGGAACGATTCTCTTGTTTATGGGCGGCATTATGTATACGATTGGCGCAATGTTCTTTGGACTCGAAAAAGAGTTCCGCTATATGCACTCGGTATTCCATTTGCTCGTGCTCGGCGGCAGTATTTGCCATAGTTTGATGATTCTCCTTTGCATCCTTTAGCTTTATCTGTTAAGATAGACTTATCTTAGGGTGTTTCTGTAAACATTATGCTCATTTCCAAAAACTATACCTATGTAAGGGGGTTATTTACATGGATGCAAATAAAGATTTAGTTCGTTCAATGTTCAAGAAGACCGCCGCTAGACCGTTTAAATTCGGCAGTGGCTACTCCATGCGCGCTACTGCTTTGGAGGACGAGATTTATGTCGAGTACATGAAAGCAAGTGGCGAGGTTGCATATCATATTATCCGCAAAGGCACAGAAGATGCTGACTATAGTATCGATGAGTTATTTGAGGAAATGGTTGCAGATTTTGTGGTTTGCTATCGTCGTGTATGGACTTCTCGTGCCGAAACAGATGTGTTCGGCGCATTTGCTGGTCCGAACGACAAGGGATTGCTTGAGGTTCTTGAAGTATTCGGCAAAGATTACAAGACGTTCCAGAATTCGACTATGTATTGGTTCTCAATCCTTTTTGATTCAGGGGATGATGAAATCGATGACGAGGTTGACTATGACGCTGCATATTACCCGGGGACGGAGTATATTCCTCCGGGCGAGAAGATGACTTCGCATGATCGTATCATAAAGACCGTCGTCGAGCGCATTGCGACATGTCCGATTTGGTTTATCAATGAGAAAAACAATGAATATTGTTGGCAGATAGCAATTGCAAACGATCGGTTCTGGTACTGGAAAAGAAAGACTTCATATTGCGAAGGAGTGATTGCGATCGAAGACGAGTTTGGCGATTTCGCCAAAGACGACCAGGACGCATTTAACGCGCTCCGTGACGCAATTTCTAATAGTTTCTATGAGGACGACAATTGGACTTTGATTGGCGACGATAACCCTGACAAAACGTTGTCGATCGTAGGATTATCTAAGGAGATACTTACAGTCTGATGAATAATTGGCATAATGTGAAAGAAACATAGGTAACTAGCCCGGCAGTGCTCTCCCTTTGTGGGGAGTAGGCCGGGCTTTTTACTGCTCTTGCATTTTTTGGTTATTCGTGATAATATTAGGTCTGTAGAAAGCGCCCCCCCGCTTTCTACACCTTATTTTGGGGCGTTAGCTCAGCTGATTAGAGCGCCTGCTTTGCAAGCAGGAGGTCGAGGGTTTGAATCCCTCACGCTCCACCATTTTTATTTACGCCGTTTTGGCGATTTTTTATTGCAAATAGATAATGAAGTTTTGTTGTTTGACTAGCTTGCGGTTCTGCTTCGCCGCATAGCTAACGATAGCCTCATGCTGGCTAGGATCGGCTTCGAGGATGAGCGGACATTCGGCTGGCGCTTGGTCGATGAGCCGATAAATTAGTTCTAGTCCGCCCTGCTCGGCATAAAGCGCGAGGTCAGGCTCATAATTTAGGGTTCTATGGTCTAGCCAATCCCAATTTGCGTCGACATACGGTAGATTTGCGACAATTAGTGTGCCGGGTTTTGGCTGATAGCTTTCAAGAAGATTGGATTTATGGAATTCGACTTTTGCATTGTGATGTGCGGCATTTTTTTGCGCAATGCGTAGCGCATCGTCGGAAATATCTACGGCAGCGACGTGAGCCTCTGACAGTTCGAGTGTGAGCGTGATGGCGAGACAACCGGAGCCGGTGCCAACGTCGAGGATCTCGGACGGGTTCTGCTCTTTTACAATCTCGATAATATCCTCGCTTTCTGGACGCGGAATGAGTACGTCTGGTGTTACGAAGAAACGACGGCCGTAGAATTCGCGGTAGCCGAGGATGTAAGCGAGCGGTTCGTTCTTGGCGCGACGTTCGACGTAGCCGTCGATAACGGCGGTATTTGGCAACTCGTCGTCGGCATGAGCGGCTAAATAACTGCGGTCTGACGCTTCTAGAAAATGCGTCAAAATTAGCTCCGCGTCGAGGCGGTCGATACTTTTACTGGCGCTTGTCAGCCACTCCATGATAGTCATGCTAGTATTATATCACTTGATATTTTGCCATTTTGTGCTATAATATATATGATAACTTGTAGTTGCCGATTCTCTATAGAAAGGTGGGATGTTTCTTATGGCAATGGATTATAGTATTTTTTTGAGCAAAGGTGTCGAAGTAGTACGTAAGAAGTGTGACACTATCGAGTTATTCGCAAAGACGAAGCACGGATGTATCCGTATTGTTATCGAGCCGCTATGTTGGGCTGCTCGCGATTGGATCGGCGACAAGACGGGCGCTGTCTTTGATAGCAAATCGTATTACGTCAATCCGGAACGCGGCGATTTTGAATGTCGTTTCGATGATGGCGATGTTGTCGATTCGGAGGCAATGACTGCAATGAAGATTGCTTTTCTTCGCGCGATCAATCGTCGTTCTGGAAGAAAATACATCAGCCGCGTCTCAGCATCTTCCGATGGTTGTACTAGCGCAGAGTACCCCTTCAAGAGTGGCTATGCCGCGTATCGTGGCTGCGTGATGTATAACATTTCGTTTTCGAAACGCGATGCGGAAGAACCGATCACTCATACGGACTGGGCAAATATCTACTGCTCGGTTAGTGGCGCTGACGATAAGGATGACGAAAAATGCGCACTTGCCTTATTTGATGTCGTCGAAGAGCTCGCTAATACGCTTGACGATGATGTCAATGAGTACGTCATTGGCAACCTTGGCTAACAAAAAGTCCCCGAGATTTTTACTTCGGGGACTTTTGTCATGCTAGCTATTTTTTCCAGCTTTTGCGTGGGGTGCCGAATAACTTTTTGAAGTTAATTTTTGGCGTGAATTCAATCGCGTTGCGGCAGAAAATGTAGGTTGCAAGCTTGGTGATAAGTGCGCCTACGATTACGATATCGGCAAGACCGAGGAAGAATTCCCAGGTTGGCAAGTTGCCGAAGACGCCGCGTAGCATCAAAGCGATTGGGGCGCTTGGTGGGAAGTAGCTAAGAATGTAGGTTAGTGCGCTAGTGCCGGATGGCATGAAGACATTGATGAAGAAGATTGGGAGAATGACCATGATGATCATGACGGACGAATAGGAGTTTGCGTCTTTTGCGGTTGGCGAAATAACGCCGACAACCATGCTCATAGCGGTAAATAGGAAGTATGATGCAACGAGCATAAGCATGTATAGCGCGATGCTACCGAGGTCAAAGCTGAGCTTTAGCCACTCTGGTAAAATGTTTCCGTTCTGCCCAACCTTGTAGAGGATAAGCATTGGGATAACGAGAATGATGAGCTGGATGATGCCAACGATCATTAACGAGATGATTTTGCCGATGATGAGATTGACTGGTTTGATACTAGTGAGAATGAGCTCGCTGATGCGGTTCTCTTTTTCCTCGACCATTGCAGCGGTGAGACGGTTGCCAAGCACGACCATAAGAATATAGAAACATGCAAGTGCGATGGCTGGGCCGATGATTTGTCTAACCTTTTCGCTTGTGTCGACGACGTGATCATCGGTTGCGTCGAAGGTCGTAGTGTCGTACTCGATCATGCCGGTGATAACTGCAACATCGAGCGCGTCGACGTTGCTGAGTGCGGTAGTCGATAGAAGCGTACGAATTGGCGACGTATAATCGTCCATCAAACTGATTTCGGCTGGTTTGGCGTAGATTTCAACTTTCTTAGTTTCGGCAAAGTTCTTTGGCAAGTAGTAGAAAATGTCTACTTTCTTGTCTTTGACAGCCTTGATGCCGGCATCCTTGTTGGAGAAGACTGTGATTTCTTGCTCTTCTTTATCGGCATTCATAAACTTGGTTTCTTTGATGTATTCCGATTCGTCAGTAATACCGAGTTTCATGTCGGTAGTGTCAGTGCCAGCCTCGACGGTTTCGCCAACATTGTAGCCAACAAGTGCGGCGACGCCCATATAGAGCGCGAAGCCGAGCGGGATAAGGACTGCGGCAATCCAGAAGCTAGGCTTCTTTAGGTTGCGCATAACTTCAAATCGGATAACTTCAGTAGTTCTACTCATCGTTTTCCTCCTCGCCATAAATATCTACGAAAATTTGATCAAGGGATTTGTTGTTGAATTGTTTGCGGACTTCCTTGACTGGGCCGAGTGCGCGAGCGACGCCGTCCTTTAACAGGAGAATGTCGTCACAGAGGCGTTCGACTTCGTCCATGTAGTGCGTAATCATGATGATGGTGCAGCCTTTTTTGTGCTGCTCTTCGATAATGTCCATGAGTAAGCGGCGGTTGACTGGGTCAAAGCCCTTGGTTGGTTCATCGAGAATGAGGAGCTCTGGGTCGTTCATGACGCAAATGCCGAGCTGAACCTTCTGTTGCATACCCTGCGAAAGCTTGTTGACTTTGGTCTTTGCAAAATCTTCGAGGCCGACGCGTTTCAGGTAGTTCATGATCCATTCTTTTGGATTGTCGAGCTTCTTTAGGCGGGCGAAGTACATCATGACGTCATAGACGGTCTCTTTCTTGTATAGGCCACGCTCTTCTGGAAGATAACCGATACGGATATCATCGCTCGGGTCGAATTGTTTACCGTTGATAAGTAGTTGGCCTTTGTCGGCAAAGTAGAGGCCGAGCAAGGCACGGATAGTAGTAGTTTTACCGGAACCGTTGCTACCGAGAAGACCGAAGATCTCGCCGCGTTTGACATTAAAAGATAGATCTTTGATGACGGTCTTTTGGGCAAAGGAAATCTTGAAGTGCTTGACTTCGATGATATTTTCCGATGTCTTTGCTGAATTTGTCATGCATATTATTATACAGCAAACAGAGAGATAAACGTGCTCATGCTTCACATTTTTCGGTGCCAGAAAAATAATGGGCGCATGAAAAAATTTGGGTTAATTTTGGTAATAAATCTGCTTCTTACGAGCAATTGTTTTGCGGTCGAGATTCTGATGAGTCCAGACGTTTGGCCGTGCTACGATTTGGAAATGATTTATGCGCGCGGGTCGGGCGGCGCGCTTGGCGATACGGATGAATTACGTGCAATCGAGACTGCGGCGGCGAAGATTACAGAGAACTACCGTCTGTCGGTCTTTGTTTACGATTTACCCTACCCGGCCGTAGACATCTCTTCGATAAAGCGTCTGATTGGCGCCTATGTTTCGGCGGGCAAGGCTTATGAATTTGGCGATAGTGTGCGTGAGGGTGTGGCAAATTTGAAGGCGCATTTTGCGGAGCAGCATCGAAACTGTCCGGATATGCATTTTGCGTTTGTTGGCTATTCGCAGGGTGCAATGGTCGTGTCGCAAGCGGTACCGGATTTTGATGCGGAGTATGTCGATTTCATTATGCTGCTGGGTGATCCGAATACGTATTTGCCGGAAGGCGATGGAATGGCGCCGCTGGCTTGCAGCGGCGGTGCTTTGTCGCCATGGCGGACCTATGTGCCGAATTGTCGAACGAATGCTGGCGTGTTTGGCGCGCGAAAACCGTATGAATCGCCAGGACTGACTGGTAAGTATTCGCTTTGGTGTAATCGTGATGATTATATATGCGGCAGTTCGAAGAATCCGCTTAATAATGGTGGACATACGGAATATGCTTCTTCGGGTGAGATTACTTGGGGGATCGCGAAACTCGCAAAGAAATATTTGTATATGAAGGGTGGCGGTACGGAAATGCCGATATTCAGTACGATTGCTTTTAGCGAAGATTCGTTTGACGAGCTTGTCGATGATCCGCCAAGTGTTGGGCCGGCGATACCGGAGGGGATTGCTGTTTGGCGCGATGGCGAGATATTGCGACTAAAATGGCGCAGCCCGGAGAATGCGAAATATCTAATGCTCCGCTTTAATGGCATTGATTTGGGCTATGTTGATGCGGCGCTTGGTGAGTTCGCGATTTGGGACGTAGATTTTTCTCGCGATTATAACTTGCAGGTCGCTTGGATGGGAGCGGATGGCGATCTTGGCGAATCTCTAGAAATTGCTGACGATGATGTTTCTGATACCGCGCCTGAATGGGTTGAGGATGCGGCTTTGCCTGATGAGCCTGCTCCGCCGCAGCGAGCGAGCCCTTTGCCGTCAGCTAGCGAGGAGGAGAAGGCTACTGCCCTGCCCGTCGAAGATGTTCCGATGGTAGATATTACACGGTCTGGCGGCGCTGGGCTCGCACAGAAAACAGGTATGGTAAAGGTAGTATTTGGTGTTCTGGTGGCAAGCGGGTTACTGGGAATTCTATTTTTGAAACGGCGGCATTAGAGCAAGAAAAATAGCCCCCGGAGGAGCTATCTTTCTTGAGAAGTACGAGGCGCTCAGCCTTCGATTAGCGTCCAAGCGAGGGACGCTGTGTCGAATTCGAGCTGGCAACTGAGTTTGCCGGCAACGCACTGAAAGATGTGCTTTGCCGAGTTGCCGACGAATTTAATACGAGCACCGATTGTCTCGGTAATCTCGACTTCGCCTTCCCCTGCCTTGCGGTAGTATAGTGGTTGGCATGGGATACGACTGTAATTAAACAGCGCCATGACCTCTACTTTCTCGCTTTTGGCTGCTTGGTTATTAATATTTTTCATAAATTACTCCTTGAATTTGATTAAATTTTTGGAGTCATTTATGTGAGCCATGGATTTCGGCTCGGTGCCGCCCGTACAATGACAAGATACAAGCGACGATGCATCACGATAGCAGTGACCGAAGTGTGTTATCGTGATTTCAGTATAATACGGCGATTTCGCTTATGCTAGTCTTGAAATGAGATATTTTTGGCACGCTAATAGCGTGGAATAGCGTTTTGGAGCCGGTGGAATAGTTGTGAGTTTGTATTTTGAGAAATCCCCAGAAAACGGAAATGCATCGCTTGGTAGCGATGCATCTGCGTGTGGTTAACCTTATGATTACAGTATAGCACACTTTTGACAAAAAGTCAATAGGTTTTTATAATTTCTCGATTATCTCAATAACTTCTGGGAATTCTTCGAGTCCGGATTTGCTGCCCATGTGGCCTACATTTGGGATTTCGATCGCCTTTGAGTTAATGACGAGCGGGAATTCTTCGAGTAGTTCGCGCGGTACGACATGGTCGTTGTCACTGAAGATACTGAACCGATTTGGCACGATTTCAGCGAATTGTCGGCCGATATTCGAGTGGATTTCGGTCTCCAATACTGCCTTGTCTAGATCTGGGCGGTTTGGCGTCTCGAAGGGGTGATTGAAGCCGGCGAGAGATATATAGGCATATGGCGCAATTCCCTCGGTAGATGTTACGTATTTGACGGTCATTGCGCAGCCGATCGAGTGGGCAATAATAATGCTGTCGTTTAGTTTATCTTTGATTTTGTCCAGCGCGGCTTTATAGCCTGCCCAGGTGATTTCTTCGCGGAGTGGGCAGTCTGCAATGATGACATTGTATCCTTTGGCGCTGAGTTCTTTTTCGAACCAATGAAAAATAGTGGAGACTCCATTAAAACCCGGGATAAGAATTACGTTTCTCATGACTATATTTTACCAGATAATGGGGGTTAGGCCCCACTTCTCTAGCTGTTCGTTGCATCTAATAAAGTGGTTGTTGCCAAAGAAGCCGTTGTGGGCGGAGAGCGGTGACGGATGTGCGGATTCGAGAATAAGATGCCTAGATCGATTAATGAGTGAGGCTTTGCTGCGCGCGTCGCGGCCCCAGAGTAAAAAGACGAGGTGGTCGCAATGCTCGTTTAGATAGCTAATGATGTGCTCCGTAAAAGTTTCCCAGCCTTTACCGCGATGGCTGCCGGCGAGATGGGCCTCGACGGTTAGGACGTTGTTGAGGAGTAAGACGCCCTGCTCTGCCCAGCGCGTAAGGTTGCCGGAAGTCGGAATCGGCGCGCCGGTTTCCTCGTGAATTTCTTTGAAAATATTCTGGAGTGATGGCGGCTGCTGGACACCGTCGCGAACTGAAAAAGCGAGGCCATGCGCTTGACCCGGACCGTGATATGGATCTTGCCCGATGATAACAACCTTAACATTATTTAAATCTGTCGTAAAAGCGGAAAAGACTTGTTGTTTCGGCGGGAAAATCTGATGTTTTTCGTAGGCGGCATGTAAAAATGTTGCGAGCTCCTTGAAATATGGTTGCTCAAATTCCGCTTGCAAGACTGGTTTCCACGAATCGTGCATTTATAGATTCCAGAATGCTTTGAGGCGCTCAAATACTTCGTCTGGCGTGCCAGTAGTGTCAAAGGTTGGTACCTTGTAGTCCTTTGCGACTTTGAGATAGGCGTCGTTGAGTTTTTTCTGGAATTTGCCATCTTTTGATTTGAAGAATTCTTTGCTGCGTTTGCCTTGTGAAATGAGGCGCTTGGCGCGCTCCTCGTCGGAAAGCGTGAGAATTACGATTTTGTCTGGCTTGAAGTAATGCTCTGGCATCATGGTGTGGTGGAGTTTTGCAATTACTTCGCGGCTTACGCCAGTGCCATAGCCTTCATAGATGACGGTTGATAGCCAGTTTCGTGTAATGATGACGACATCACCCTTTATGAGGGCCGGTTCGGCTAGCTTTTTCCACTGCTCGTAGCGGTTGACGAGGTAAAGCAAAACGCGAGTGCGCGGATCGATATTGCTTTCGCCGGAACCGTAGTTTAGCTGGGCGATTTGCTGGACGAACGGGTTGTTGGAATTAGTGCCAGATTCGGAGTAGTGCACGACGTTTTTGCCTTGCGCCTTAAAATACTCTACTAATTTTTCCGCCTGAGTGTCTTTGCCAGTAGCGTCCTGTCCCTCGATGACTATAAACATTTATTTCTCCTCCTTTAACTTATAATAGCAGTGACTACAGATTGCGCGGTAGACAATTTTTGTCTTTCCGTCGTCGATTAGGATATCTGGGCCGTCAGTGACGAGTTTTCCGTCTAAGAAACGGCAATTGCGCGTGGCTTTGCGACCACAATCACAAATAGTTTTGATTTCCTCGATTTTATGGGCGATTTGCAAGAGTCTGGTGGCGCCTTCGAAGCCGCCGTCTTTTTGGCGGAAATTTAGACGAAGTCCGTAACAAATAACCGGAATATCGAGCAGGACCGCAACTTCTGCTAACTGGTCAGCCTGGGCTGGCGTGAGAAATTGCGCCTCGTCGACCAAGACGCAGTCGACGTCGCGGTATTCTTTTTTGATTTTTTTAAAGATATTATCGCGACGCGAAAAAGTGAAGCTTGTTTCGCGTTCTGGGCCAATACGAGTTAATAATTTTGTGCCGTTTTTTGTGTCAGTTTGCGGCTTCGTGACGCAGACTTTTTGTCCACGTTCTTCATAGTTAAAAGCGACCTGCAAGAGCTGCATAGTTTTGCCGCACCCCATTGCACCGTAACGAAAATATAACTGTGCCACATTCCTCCTTCTTGTACTTAGTTTAGCACAGTAATTTTTCTAGATGTGATAGAATATAACCATGAGGATTATCGGGTTCAACGCAGAAAAACAAAAGGGTGCGGATAAGAAAACCGAAAAACGCGATTCTTGGGAGGACATGGCGGCTAAGGCTGCTTTGGACAAAAAGCAACAAGAAATGCAGAAAGACCTTATCGCTCGCCAAGATCGTAAGGTTATTGCCGCTTTTCTGCTTGCCGATGGAAACGGCCACATCAATAAAGATGCCTTAGGCGAACAAGACGTTGACATCGCAGATGATGTCCGCGCAGCGGCTATTGATATGATGGCCAGAGGTCAGATTACTGATGAGCAAAAGCGCGAAGTTGTCATGGCTTTGCCAGATATTTTCCATGCCGTAACCAGCGAAGCTGATGTTAACGCTGTCCTTACAAATGAACAAGATGTTCAGATTCTTACCGATATTGTTCCCGATAAAGGTTCTAGCCTAGACGCACTAAAAGAGTTAGTAAAGAAATGCCCTACTCCTGCGGAGTTCGAGGATCTTGCCGAGGGTTATCTAGCTAGCTTAGATGAAGAAAAAATGAACCAGGTGCTTCCGCAGATCAGCAGGTTTGAGGCTGCTGTTTATGGTAAGCGCTACGAATATCATCAGCGCATTAAGTCTCTCGAAAAGGAGGCATTCAAGCGCGGTGAGCAGATTGAAAAGGAACGCAGTAAGGAATGGGCGCCAGGTAGTAATGGCATGATGCAGTTCTCACGTGAGCAGATTCGCCATCGTTCTTTCGAGGGCATGGCGGACGAGAGTTGTGAAGACGCTTTATTCGTAGATACGAAGAAGCAGCTTTATGGCATCTTTGACGGCTCGAGTGCTGGCAATAAGAGCGGTCGTCGTGCCGCCTACACCGCACGCGAGGCGCTATCGCATTTTAACGATCAGTATGTTTTCAATGATTGCGGCAGCCTTGCGGCATGTATGGGCGTTGCAAACGATATGATGCGTGGCGATTCGGAAACCGGTCAGGCAACTGGCGCCATCGCGAAGGTCGTTGAGATCGACAATCATAAGCCATTCTTGGCGTATTCCGCTGTCGGTGACGCGCATATTTATATTGTCGATAGGAATGGCAAGACTCGCGAGATTACGAAAGCCGACGGCGCATCCATGGGTGGTTCGCGCCAGACAGAGTTGCGGCCGCAGCTAGACCAGGTTGTTCTGAATAAGGGCGACTGTGTCGTGATGTGTACAAAAAGTATTGCAAGCAAACAGCTCAGTACTGAACGTTTGGGTCAGATTGTTTATAATTCGCATGGTCCAGAGGACGCGACGGAAAACCTCATGTCCGAGGCAATTACGCGCGGCGTAGATGATGACTGCACTGTGACGGTGTTTGTGCCAAAATCTAACAATTTTTAGCGACGCTTTTAATATCTTGTAGTTCGAAGCGATATTTTTGCTTTACTTCTGGATATTTGTCGTGGTCAACTTCGCTGACGAAGAGGTCGTATGGGCGCGCCCAAAGCTTGCCTTCGCCATAGAGCTGGCGATAAATTACGAGTTTTTCTTTGGTTTCGGAATGATAGGCGACGTCAATAACGAGGTAATGGTCGCCTTTGAAATGACGGTAAACGCGTCCAGGAATGACCTTGTTCATTAGGCGAACTCCAACGGGGCGGTTTCGCCGGTGGTGAGATTCTTTGCCTGGAGATTGCCGGAAGCTGCTTCATCTCCGCCGATAACTACGGCGTATTTTGCGATCTTGCCGGCACGGTTGAACTTATTGCCGAGCTTACGGTCGTCGAAGTCGATGTCGACGTTAAAGCCCTTGTTGCGGAGCTGGTCGGCAACGCGCATAGTGTAGGCAAATTCATTCTCGCTGAGCGGCATTAATACATAGTCTACTGGCGCGGAAGTCTCAGTTTTTAGTAGGCCCTGTTCGTTTAGCACATAGAATAGACGGGTGAGACCGATGCTGCCGCCAACGCCCGGGAAGCTTTGGTCGGAGAAGTTACCGGCGAGATTTTCATAGCGGCCGCCGCTGGAGATACTACCGATTTCGCGGTAATCCTTGAGGAAAGTTTCGTAGACGGTGCCGGTGTAATAATCGAGACCGCGAATAATCATGAAGTCGATTTCGATGTCACTCATGCCCTCTTTAGCGTTTAGGATGTCAAAGACAGTCTTTAGTTCATCTAGACCTTCGCGTACTGGCGCAAGGTCACCGATAATTTCGGTGAGCTTGGTCTCGACGGTGGCGAAGTTGCCTTTCGTGAACATAAAGGCCATGACCTTTTCGACCTGGTCTGGATTGAGGCCGAGATTGTTTAGCTGTTCGCGGGATGCCTCGACTGGCACTTTTTCGGCGTGGTCAATAATGCCGCTAATCTCGCTAGCCTTTTCGCTGGCGCCAATGGCTGACAAGAAGCCAGAAAGGACTTTGCGGTTGCTGATGCGGATTTTCATCTCTGGAAGATTGAAGGTTTTTAGCGCGTCATGAATGCAGGCGATAACCTTAGCATCATAGGCGATCGGAAGCTTGTCGCGACCAATAATATCGCAATCGCACTGGTAAAACTCGCGGAAGCGGCCGCGCTGGGCGCGTTCGCCGCGGAAGTTGCGGTTAATCTGGGTGACCTGGAATGGGAAACTCAAATCATTGTTGTGTTCGACGACGTAGCGTGCGAGTGGAACGGTGTGGTCGAAGCGCAATGCCTGATCGGCGCTGTCGGCCGATTCGGCAGTTTTGCTTACCATATAGATTTGCTTTTCGGTATCACCGCCAGCTTTGGCGAGGAGCACCTCTGCGCGTTCAATGATTGGAGTCTCGATATTTAGAAAGCCATAATGATGGTATACGTCGCTGATGTTTTGTTTTAGCTGGTCAAAAATGGCCTGCTCAGTTGGTAGAAGTTCTTGCATGCCGGAAAGCGGCGACGTATTAATTTTTTTCATATTTCTAGTATAGCATAAGGCAAAGAAAACCTCCTCTGTTAAGCCAGGGGAGGTTTTGCATGTGGATTGGATTGATGTTTAGCGTCTTTTGAACGCATCGATGTACGGCTTGAATGCCTTTTTGAATTTGCCTTCGTCGAGTCCTATGGACTGACAAAACTTTGCGATATTGTCGTCGGTTGCTTCTGTGCACAGTTTTTCGAATGCTTCTTTGTCGATTACGTATTTGCTGCTCGCGATGAGCGTGATGCCGTAACCGCCGTACGGATGATGTTTATTGCAATATCTCGTGTTCGCGATCATAGTGAGCTTCTGGCCTCTGCCATCTGTCGCTTTGTTGACCTGAACAACGAGATACTCGACGAAATAAGTTCCTTCTTTGCGAAGTCCCTTACGCAAATGAATGCGGTTTTTCTCGCCGAAATAAACGTAAACTGTGTCGCCGACTTTATAGTTGTCTGCTTTTCCCATGATGTTAACCCCCTTTGATGTAGATTTTGGTAGTTATGGGAAACTGGTATTGATTATAGCATCATTCTGGCATTTGTCAATGTTTGATTATGGTCGCCTATTATGCTAAGATAATTGAGTACGGCTCTGTAGCTCAGTTGGTAGAGCAGAGGCCTGAAGAGCCTTGTGTCGACGGTTCAAGTCCGCCCGGAGCCACCAAACCGTATAAAATCGCCCGTTCGGGCGCTTTTTATTGCCAAGAAAAATGCGTCGTACTTTTCAGTGCGACGCGATTTTCTCGAGGAGGAAGAAAACTACGATGAGCATTGGCGCGACTGAATCTGCTCGATCGAAGTAACCTCCCTGCCCGCCGATAAGCGGTGCCTCGATTGGTTCCAGGTGTTTCGCGAGGTCTTCGCCGGAATCCTTGACGCCTAAGAAGCGTTTTGCGGCTGAGCCGAAGAGATCGCCAACGGCAGCAATGATGCCGGAGCAAGCTGCGAAGATTAGCGTGCGGGTGAAACCGCAATTGCTATAAACTCCAAGCAGGTATGCTAAGCCGAAGTTGAGCGGCGCTGCGATGATGATCGCCCCGATAAAGCCGGCATAGCTTTTGTTTGGCGAGATTCTCTTTAGTTGTTTGACTTTGTTGTTTTTGCCAAACATTTTACCAAAGGTGAATCCTGCGGTGTCTGAAATCCAACACGAAAGAATTGCGAGTAAGGCGATGAACTTATCTCTAAAGACGAAGCAGCCCCAGATTGCGATAAAGCAAGTGAAAAGGCTGGCCGCCCAAGAGAAGTACAGATCTTTGTCGCCTCGTTTTTGGTTATACATGTAGTAGCTGCTAAAGATGAGCTCCAGCGCTGCGATACATAGCCAAGCGGCAATTGCTATTGTGAAGAATCTTCCACTAAATGCAAAAAACCAGAAACCAAAATATGCGATTACGAAAATTGCGCCAATAACTCTCTGCTTCATAAGAAAACCTCCTTCTTATAGACTCTAGCGAGAGATGGATAGATACTATTATTATATCATATTTATGCTAAAAAATCAATAAAAAGGAGCCGCAAGGATAATCTTGCAGCTCCAAGCAGAGATGTAGATATGGGTGAGAATTAGTCGTCGCGTTCGTGGTAGACTACACGTCTTTCGTGTCTGCCGCAGCCATCGTAGTAGTCTACAATGTCCGCGTCTTCCATATAGTGGCTTTTGCCTTCTTCATTGGTAATTCCAGCAGCAGTATTGCTGTGTCTGCCCCTAAAGAATGGCAGGAAACCGAAGAAACCGAAACCACGTCCGTGCGCGCCGTACATTCCGCCATGCATCCCGTGCGGTCCAGGCATTGGCATTCCGCCATGTCCCCTGCCTGGTGGAGGGGGTCCGAATCCAAACATTCTCGATCACCTCCTTGTGTGGTCTCGTGGATTTGCTTAATTATAACACGGAAATCCCATAAAGTCAATGAGGTTGCTCTGCTTTGCCATGATAAAATAGAAAAAAGGGAGTATCCGGAGGTCATATGGACGAAAAGATTTTTGAAATTATTGCCGATGAGGAACGTCGTCAGCGCGAAGGTTTGGAGTTGATCCCGAGCGAAAACTACGTATCGCCACAGGTGCTAAAGGCGATGGGGTCAGTTTTGACGAACAAGTATTCTGAGGGCTATCCAAACTTTGAGGGGCTTGATGGCACTGACGCGCGTGCTTTGAAAGAAACTACGATTGAAAACCACCGTTATTATGGTGGCCAGGAAAATACGGATCGCATCGAGCGTCTCGCAATTTCCCGTGCACGCAGACTATTCCATGCTGATCATGCAAACGTCCAGCCACACTCTGGTGCTCAGGCAAACAACGCCGTTTATAATGCTTGGCTGAAGCCTGGTGATACGGTGCTCGGTATGGACCTTGGTCATGGCGGCCATTTGACTCACGGTTCTCCAGTTACTCAGAGTGCAAAGATTTATAACTTCGTTGGTTACGGAACAAATCTCGAGACCGGTGATCTCGATTACGATGAGATTGAGCGTCTCGCAAAGGAGCACAAGCCAAAGATTATCTTGGTTGGCTACTCCGCCTTTATGAAGGTGCCAGATTTTGATCGCATCGCAGCAATTGGCGCGCAGATTCCAGGTTGTCTCTTGATGGCGGATATGGCCCACGTGGCTGGTTTGATTGCTGGTGGCGTCCATCCAAATCCACTTGATCACGGTTTTCACGTTATGACGACTACGACCCACAAGACTCTTCGTGGTCCACGTGGTGGTTTGATTTTGTCTAAGGGCGTTGTCAGTAATCCGCTCATGAAGGTTGGTCATTCGATCGAGAATATCCCTACTCTTATTGACCGTTCAGTCTTCCCTGGTACGCAGGGTGGCCCGCTCATGCATGTGATTGCGGCGAAGGCAGTTTGTTTCTATGAGGCTTTGCAGCCAGAGTTCAAGCAGTATGCCAAACAGGTGGTAAAGAATGCCAAGACGCTCGCTAATGAGCTTAAGGAATGCGGCTTCAAGCTAATTGGCGATGGCACGGAAAACCACTTGATTTTAATCGATACGATCAAGACTTGTGGCGTCGATGGCAAGACCTTCGAAAAGCTTTGCGACCGTTGTGGTCTAACTTTGAACGCAAACGCGATTCCAAATGATCCGCGTAAACGCTTCTCGCCATCTGGTGTTCGCCTCGGTACGCCGGCAATTACGACTCGTGGTATGGGCGAGAACGAAATGAAGATGATTGCGACCTGCATGAATGCGATTGCCGATTTCTGCCCTGCACGCAATAACGGCGAGTGGCAGAATATGGAGATTATGGGTAAGGTTATCGTGGAGCTCCGCGAGGCCGTCCGTTATCTCGGCAAGAAGTTCCCAACTCCTACTGATCGTAAATAATCCGAGAAAAAAGGAATCCCCCTTGGCCTGTTGGCCTTGGGGGATTTTTTGTTTACAACACCGCGATGGTGTCTTCTTCCGCCATCGGCGGAAGCTGCTTGTCGCCATGTAACAGTTCCGGATCTTCAATTGTATATACGGGTTCTTCGTCGCCGTATAGCAGATCTGGATCCTCAATCGTATAGATTGGCTCTTCGTCCCATGGCGGGATAGGGCTACCGAGCTCTGGAGGTTCGATTGTAGAAATCGGTTCCTCTGTTGTCGGTTCAATCGTGCTGATTGGTTCGCTCTCGCTTGGCTGCTGGGTTTCAGTCGGCTTCGCCTTTTTAGCTTTCTTTGTTTTTTTGGTAGATTCCGTTGCTACGGTTGTAGTCTTGGTCTCTTCATTGAAAACGATCTGGCTCTTAGCTTCCCTGCCTGCTACAGCGGGAATACCGTTGCTGATTGCTACGAACATTAATGCGATTGCGGCGATTACTAACAAACATACTACTATCCTTTTCATATTCCATGCTCGCCGGTCACGAGCTACCTCCAAACATCGATTTTGGGACCGGAATAGCTCTAGACTAGGTGTCGTAAAACATATCTAGAAAAGAGCTGGCTTCTAAAAAATAGACCTTATGACTACTATTATACCACAAGCGTAATAAAAAGTCAATAGTATTAGAGCTTTGTACGGTTATTTAGGGCTGAAGTCAAGGTGATCTGATCGGCGTATTCAAGAGAGACACCCAGAGGTAGACCGCGCGCAAGGCGGGTAATTTGGAGTTCTGGGTATTTTTCGTGGAGAAGTTTGTCGAGTAAAACAGCGGTAGATTCGCCCTCGACGGATGGGTTGGTTGCAATAATAATTTCTTTTACATCGTCGGCCTCTACGCGCGCAATTAATTCCTTGATATGGAGTTGATCGGCCGTGATGCCGTCCATTGGCGAAATAGCGCCTCCTAGGACGTGATAGGTGCCTTTATAAGCCTTTGTATGCTCGATAGCGTAGATATCTAGCGGTTCCTCGACGACGAGAACGACGGATTTGTCGCGTGCTGGGTCCTCATAGAGAGGTGAAACCTCGTCTTTGGCGTCCATAATCGCGAAGGTGATTGGGCAGCTTTTAACTCCGTCATGTAGTGCCGTAAGTGAGTCGGCGATATTCTTTGAGATATTGGAATCGGATTTAAGCAAAAAGTAGGCGTAGCGTTCGGCAGTGCGCGAACCTACGCCCGGTAAGCGCCCTAGCGCGTCAATGACGTCATTCAGAGCACTTGGAAGCATATTACATTCCAAAGTTGCCAAGAGAGCCCATGAGTGGCTTCATCTTGTCGGTAGCGATTTCCTGAGCTTTTGCGAAGCCGTCGCGCATACAGTTTTCGATCCAGCGCTCGAGTTCGTGAATATCGTCTAGATCGATCTTTTCTGGGTCGATAGAAACTTTCTTTACCTTCAATTCGCCGGTAATTTGAATAACGACTGCACCGTCGCCAGCCTCAACCTCGACAATCTCGTTCTTTAGCTCTTTCTGAGCCTTGCGAAGCTCATTAAGCATCTTCATTTGGTCCATAGTGGCACCCATACTACTTTTCTCCCTTATTTTCTGTAACTAATGAGTATATATATAGTCTATCAGAATTTCGGCTCTTTGGCGAAGTTATTATCTGTTTTAGGGTGTAATTTTCGTAATCATCTGCTTTGAACGTAGCAAATTCTGTTTTGGCGTCATCGGTCTTATTGATGATGGTATATCCGTTATATTTACTGAGTAGGCGATAAAAGTCGCCATTCTTGGTTTCGCCGTTGATGAGGATTGGTGTTTCCTTCTTGATGTTGTCGCTGATAATAACGAGGTCGTCGTCAAAGTTGCTGACCACGCGTGGCGCGTAATGGTAGCCAAAGACGAAGTGGGAGAGGCCGGACCCGATAATCATGCTGATAATAATGACCATTGGGACGATACCGAAAAGATGAGCATATGGGTTTTCTGGGAACAGCGAGTACCATTTTTCAATGATGGATTCGACGCCGGCGGCCGTAAGGACGGCAACTGGAATGATGATTGAAATGGCGACGTCGCTATTAAAGCCGGAGATGACGATCGAATAGATGACTAGTAGGCTAACGACAGTATTGCGCGAGGTATACATTTTGCCGATGGATGCGAGCACGCCAATGACAATGAGGGCGACTGTTGCGAGGCCGAAGAGCGGCGCGAGGAAAATACTGTTATAGACGAGACTAAAGCTAAAGAATGGCGCAAAAGCATCGGCGATGTTGCGCATGAAGAGGCCGAGATTGAATTTTGGCATGAATAGCAGGCTCTGTAATGTTGAGTGGTCAACGACGCAGCTAATAATGAGCGGCGATGCGGCGAGAACGAAAATGCCGAAGCATAACACGAGCTGCCAGAAGCTGAGCTGTTTGAGTGCGAAGCGTAGATGTGGATGCATAATGCCGGCAATTGCGATGGCAAGAGCGACGTAGAGCAGATGTGGCGTGTACGCCATTAGCGCAATCGATAAGAAGAATGAGATAACGAGCATCGGGTGAACGCGATCGTTGCCGACGATTTTCGAGCCGAGCCAAAGGATGAGTGCGAGCCAAAAGACATACATGATTAATGGTGTGCCGTTCCCCGCTAGAAATAGAAACGCAGTAGAAAGCGTTGTAAGAATAGAGCCAATGACGGCGACGTCGTTCTTGAACCAGCGGTTCAGGAGGAGGATGATAAAGAATGCGGTAAATACGGCGATAATGATGGATGGCAACTTAATCGAAAACAGACTGAGACCGAGGAAATGAAGGCTTAGTTTTTGCAGGATATTGTACGGTAGATTAATTACGCTGCCGTCGGTAATAAAGCTGCGACCCATATCGCTGGACGTGAGCGCAGAATCCATTTCGCCCTGGCTGAGGCCACCTGGAGCGATGGTTGGCAGGAAGCTGAGAAGCGCGAAAAAGAAGAACACTAGTAAAATATAGCCCAACCCTAAGCGATGACGATACAAAAAGAATTGTTTAGTGCGTTTTTTCACTGCTCTTATTATACCATTAGTAGTTTGAAAAACCTAATAACTTGCCCAGTATGCTGTATCGCCGTAGATTTTTAGGCGTACGGTTGGATTGAAGACTCTGAAATCGTCCAGCGTGAGCTCGCCGAACACAGCTTCATATTCTACGTCCGTTAGAACACGCTTCTTAAATTCGCGACCAGTGATTGTCCTGATAGAATTCACGTCGCTCCAGTCCGTGCTCGTGAGCTCGCGCGAAGAGTTTTTGGCGGCTGGATTATGTGTGGTTAGGTCTTGCATGACGAACTTTCCTTCTGGCACATGATACACGGCAATAGTACTGACTTCGGTTCCGGTTGCTGCCTCGTAGCGTTCGATTTGGTCGACTAGCAGGCGCGCCTCGGCCATTTCGATGCGGTTGCAGAGCATAACGTCCGTAATGAAGGTTGAACAACAGTAGACTGTAATTGCCGCAAGCGCGAATAATCCGCCAATGAAGGCCTCGTTCTTCATCAATTTTGGCATGTAGTACATGAGCAAGACCATGCCAATACTAATGCAGGCGAATAGTGCGGGCGCAATGCGTGGCGCAAAGTAGAATGGGTTGGCCACGATGCCGTAATAAATCGGCGAGAAGAAGCCAAAGATCGCGACAATCAGGATATATGCCAGTTCTTTAAATTTGCGTTTGCGTACTAGAATGACTGAAAGCGCGATAATTGTCGCGGCTAGAACGGCCAGAATGAGAGCTGGCGGAAATAGATAGAAGCTCGTAGCAGTGTTCTTTAGATAGCCTTTAATGAGGAATAGTAGGCGCGAGAAAATCCAGCTGATCGATAGATGGAAGTCGACTCCCTTTGATGCACCTATGCCAACAATTGCGCAGTGGAGTTTAGAAACGATTAATACGATTGCGATGCTGGCTGCCATGATGCCGAGTGCTGTTGCGGCGCGTTTGAATAATGTCTTGTCGACTTTGCTCTTATTTTCGATAAAGACCAGCGGCAATGCTAGGATTGCAAATAGAGCGTAGTAGCTTTGGTAGGTGCTGACGGCGAGCGTGAGAAATAGCAAGCTAAGCAGGATATTTTTACGGCGGAATTCTTTAGTGAGGAATAGTAACGACAATGCCACAAATAATAGTGCCTGCGGATGGCTTGGTAACAGAAAAACGAGCGAGTCGCATATAAATGGATTCACGCCAATAAAGGCCGTTGCTAGTACTAATGGCAGTGAAGTCTTTTTGCATTTTAATGCCCGCTCGAAAACTTTATAAAAGATTGTGAGCGCAAGCGCCATTACGATGATTTCGATAGCAAAGAAAACCCATTGATGATGGAAATAGTCGATGCCGATTTTTGATAGCGGTGCATGTAGCAGCCAATATGTTATAGACATGTGGCGTCCGTTTTCGACGACTATTCCGCTATTGAAGAATTCACCGAAACTTTGCTGGTCGTATAGCGCGAAGCGACCGCCAATGTTGTCGCTAATAAAAGTCTCATTGAGATAGCCGACATATGCCACGAAGCAGATGCCGAGAAATATTAGAAAAATACGGAAATTACGTGTTTTTAGAAATGTTTTAAGCTTCCCGACCATTTGCTTCCCTATTCGTGTTTGCTATCGAGTGACATGAAGCGTACGCGTTCCTTATCGAAGTAGAGTTCGATGCTGCCAGTTGCGCCACGGCGGTGTTTTGCGAGAATGAGGTCTGTAATGTTTTGACGTTCGGTTTCCGGGTTGTAATAGTCTTCGCGGTAAATGAACATAACAATATCTGCGTCCTGCTCGATGGAGCCGGATTCGCGGAGATCTGAGAGCATTGGGATGTTGGAGCCTTGGCGCTGTTCGACGCTACGACTGAGCTGGGAGAGCGCAATGACTGGGACATTCAATTCGCGGGCGATCATTTTGAGGCCGCGGGAAATTTCGGAGACTTCGTTGACGCGGCTATCGTTCGCGCGCTTGTTGCTGCCGCTCATGAGCTGGAGGTAATCGACTACGATCATACCAAGGTCGTGATCGTGCGCGACGCGGCGAGCTTTGGTGCGCATTTCCATAATTGAAAGACCTGGTTTATCGTCGATGAAGATTTGTTCTTCAGCCAATTCCGCCATTGCTTCGGAAATTTTCGTGAAGTCATCAGAATTAAAACCGCCAGTCTCGAGCTTGAATGAGCTAACGCCGGACGCGTCGGCGAGCATACGGTTGATAAGCTGCTCCTTGCCCATCTCGAGCGAGAAGATGAGAACGGCTTTTTTGTTGATGGCGGCGACATTGCGTGCGAAGTTTAGTGCAAGTGCGGTCTTACCCATGGCTGGGCGAGCTGCGAGAATAATAAGGTCGGATTTATGGAAGCCAGCAGTCTTTTTATCAAGATCTGGGAAGCCAGTTTTATAGCCTGCAATAGAGCCTTTGTTTTCGTAGAGCTGTTCGAGACGATCGAAAGTACCAGACAATAAATCGCCGATAAACTCTGCGTCAGTGCGCGTGTTCTGGTCAGATACTTCAAAGAGTAACTTCTCTGCTTCGCCTAATACTTCATTGGTTTCGGATTCTTCTTTGTAGGCCTCTTCGTTGATCTTTGCAGCAGCATTGATGAGGCGGCGGCGAATAGCAGTGTCTTTTACGAGCTCTGCATAAGCAGTTGCGTGTGCGGCGGTTGGGACGTAACCAGAAAGTTCGGCGAGATAGCTAGAGCCGCCGGCTTTTTCGGTGAGTTTCTTTGCCTTTAATTCTGATTTAACGGTAAGTAGATCAACTGGGCGATGATGCTCATAGAGACTCCACATGGCGCCATAAATATGGCGGTTGCGCTCGTCATAGAAATCTTGTGGTTTGACGATTTCGGTAACATCCGGGAGCGATTCTTCGGAAATCAAAATTGCACCGAGCAAGCTTTTTTCGGCATCTAGGTTTTGTGGCGTTACGCGTTCGGTGGTTTTTTCGTTAGACATCGATTTCAATCTCCTCTCCTCCGCCCATTAATGCGGCAATGTTTGCGACCTCCGGATCGTCAGCTAAAGTCTCCTTTGTAATTACTATTGTAATATCATTTGGGACAACTTCTGCAATAAAAGCGCGGCGATTTTCCATTTTCTTGGCTTTTAAGTAATTCCCGGTGTAGATTGTGAGGGTTTTGTCCTTTAATGTGTATTTTGACGAGACAAAATCGCTTGTGAGCATTGGAGATTTTTCGGCAATGTTGCTGAGAATTGCCTGCCATATTTCGCCGGCACTGGCATCGTTTTTGACTGTTGTCACGACCGGTGCGGCTTTTGGCGTTTCGACTGGCGCTGGTGCTGGTTCTGGCGCTTTGATTGTAGCTGCTTTCTGGATGATTGGAGCTGGTACTTTTTGGACCGGCTGCGCAGGGACGTAATTATTCTGCTGGCAGAGCGCAACGAGGAGTTTGCCGAGTTTTACGTTCGGCGCATCGGTTGGCAAGATCTTGGTTAGTTTATCGAGCAATTGTAATTGACTTGCTACTGGTGCCGCAATGATAGCGTCGATCAATTCGCTTGCGATGATATCACATTTAATGCCGGATTCGATTAGCGTTGTGAGTGTGCTGCGAATTGTATCATTGTCGCCGTTATTGTAAGCGTCTAGGATGTTTTTAACTGCGGCTTCTTGCGGTAGGCCTAATGCTCTTTCGAGCAATTCTGCAGTGACTTTATCGTCGCTAAGTGTCGAAACCTGATCGAGCAGTGAGAGCGAATCGCGGAATGAACCGCCGCCGCGTTTTACAACGATTTTTAGTGCCTCATCATCGATGGAGATTTTTTCTTTCTTGCAAATGTTCTTGAGATGCTCGAACATTGTGCTCGGATCGGCTAGTTTGAAAGTATAGACCTGACTGCGGCTCGTGATAGTGATTGGTACTTTCTGAACGTCGGTAGTAGCCATGATGAAGACGACATGCTCAGGTGGTTCCTCTAGCGTTTTCAGAAGCGCATTGAATGCGGACTTACTGAGCATATGGACTTCGTCGATGATGTAGACTTTGTATTTGCCTTTGGTTGGCGCAATGATTGCGCGTTCACGCAAATCGCGGATGTTGTCGACGCCAGTATTGCTGGCGGCATCGATTTCAATAATATCTAGATAGTCGTCTTCAAGTTCGTAATTAAAATGATTAATCTCGTGCGCAAGGATACGCGCAACGGAAGTCTTGCCTGTACCGCGAGGACCAATAAAAAGGTAGGCGTGCGAAATCTTGCCGTTCTCGAGCGATTTTTTGAGCACGTCAGTGATTTGCTCTTGGCCGACAACATCGGCTAGAGTTTTCGGGCGATACCTCCGGTACAATGCCTTCATATCTATTATTATATCTTAAAAAAGCCGCTGTTATAGCGGCTTTTTTGTTAGAACAGATTATTTGGACTTGATACGATGAATTTTGGCCGGTTTTTCTGGCGCGCCAAGAAGTTTATAGGTGCATGCAGCCATAACTGCGCCAACGAGTGGTGATAGGATGAAAACCCAAACTTGGCCGAGAGCTTCGCCGCCAAGCAAGACTGCTGGTGCGAGTGAGCGTGCTGGGTTTACGGAAGTGCCGGTTAGTTTAATGCCGATGATGTGCACAAAGACGAGTGCGAGTGCAATCACGATGCCTGCGATCTTCGAATTCTCCGCCTTTGCCGTGATAGCAAGAATCGTATAGACAAATACGAAGGTTAGGATGATCTCGACGAGGATGGCGCCGCAAAGCGAAATGCCTGTTGCGCTAAGAGCTTCGTAGCCGTTTGCGCCAAGTGCGGCGGTACCGATATTGGTGCAATCGAGCACAGAATATAGAAGGCCTGCGCCGGCAAATGCTCCTGCGATCTGCGCGATGACATAGCCTGCGAAATCTTTGATATTCATCTTGCCGGTAATGAGCATGGCAAGTGATACGGCTGGGTTAATATGGCAGCCAGAAATGTTCGCGATGGCATATGCGCCAACGATGATGGCTAGGCCGAAGGCAATGGCGGTGATGAGAATATCGCCAGTCGTGACGGCAACTCCGCAGCCAAAGAAAACAAGAACCGCAGTTCCGAGGAACTCGGCTATGTATTTTTTAATATTTTGCATAGAGTTTCCCTTTCAGGTTAATATTAATTTCATTTTAGCATAAACACTTTAAAAACAACCGTTAATATGATAAGATAGAAAGAGCTTATGGCAAAAACAAAAATCACAATGAAAAAGAAACGTTCTGTGTTGCGCCGAATCAGCATCGGTCTCAGCATTTTGTCGTTTTTGATGGTGTTTTTCGAGTTGGCTTTAACTATGCACGGCGGCTGGGATGACGTCAGCTTTCGTATTGTGTTTGTTACTCCGCTAATTGCGGCGCTTGCGATGGTTGCAGCGATTTTGAATATCGTAAAATTCCACGCTAAGAGCCATGAAATTATTCCTGCCCTTTCGATGGTCGCGATTTCCGCTCTATTCTTCTGCTATGTGATGGTCTATACGTCGACCGTCATGCTCGCGCAGTCATAAAAAAGCTCGGGCTTTGTGGACCCGAGTTTTTTTGTTGCTATTTTATAGGCTGGCTTCGACAGCTGCCCAAGTGGCGTCTGCGTTGTCTGCCGGGATGACGACCGTGACCTGATCGCCGACCTTGATGCGGAAGTAAGTAACGGATGCATAGAGAATCTTGTATTCTTTGCCGTTAACTTCGACGAAGTACTGATCGTCGTGGCTAGTGAGCGTACCAATAACGGTTTTGCGCTCGACTGGGCCAATCTGCTTGTAGAGGAACTTGCCATTATCGCCAATGGTGAGCTTTAGGATATCGCCCTCAACGAGCTTGGACTTACTTGCATAGTTTGCTGGAACTGGATAGTTCTTGCCGTCTGGGCCGATCATGATTTGGCCGTCAAAGACGCCCTCAATAACCTTTCCCTCTGGGCTTTCGGTAATAGTGCTGGAAGGCGCAGTAATAATATCACCATCGCCAAGCATGGAAGTTAATAATTCTTTCGCAGCAGAAAGATTAGTCTCTGCTTCGGTCAAAAGGCTTCGTAGTCTTTTTATTTGTTTTTCTGGTAATTCAGACATACCTCGCATCCTGTCTGTTAGTTTTATTAATTATATGATATATTTTTCGGCGTTTACTGTCAATGTATGATTTTAGAGGCTTTTCCACATAAATAACAGATCTAGAGCGCGAAACGTTGTATTTTTTACCATTGACTTTTTTCGCGCGATTGCGCATGGAAAAAGCCCTTCGCTTTTTAGGGCGAAGGGCCAGGATATGTGCTGCCAATTACTTGTTAAGCTGCGACTGACTTGGGGTCAAGCTTACTAGTGTAGTATTTATATGCTTTTGCGTCTTCGATCACGGTCTCATCTTCCAGAGTAGTTGCGATGAGCTTCGTGTTCGTGATTTTAAAGAAGGTGGCGAGTTCATACTGATCGACCTGAATCATCGTGCCAGCGTCGGTGTTGATGAGCTCGAAGAGGTAGAAATGGCCGTCGTCGTGGCGGGCGATAACGAAGCGTCTCTTGTCGACATTGTGTATGATAAACTCCATGTGCCCCATCAGAAAAGTTTTTGTCAGGCAGTTTGATCTGCATGCGACTGTGTACTCTTCTGCGACTTCGCCAGGACTGTTTTCGTACATTCCCTCGGGAATTTCGAAGCAGTCTTTTCTGTTAATTGCGGCAGTATTAAGCTCGTATTCTGCGATCTTTGCTGCCTTTCTTGCAAGTTTTAGCCAATTGAATATACCTTTAATAGTCACGGTATATCCCTCCTTAAAAAGCAATTTAGTCGCCTTTGGCATGAGCGACTATACTTCTATTATATCAAATTTTTGCGTTTTTGTCAATGTGGCCGTTCTGGGCAACAAAAAACAGCCCCTTTGACAGGACTGCTTTTTGATAACATTTTCTGACTAAAGATTTGATAGAACTTAAGCGAGTTCGACGGTTGCGCCGGCTTCTTCGAGAGCTTTCTTAAGAGCTTCTGCTTCGTCCTTAGCAACTTTCTCTTTGACGACACCACCAGCGTCGACGATAGCTTTAGCTTCGCCGAGACCAAGACCGGTAGCTTCCTTAACTGCCTTGATGACAGCGATCTTCTGTGCACCTGCGTCCTTAAGAACGACGTTGTATTCGCTCTTTTCGTCAGCAGCAGCGGCACCACCTTCAGCTGGAGCTGCAGCAACAGCAACAGCGGCAGCAGCTGGCTCAATGCCATATTCGTCCTTAAGGACGTTCTTTAGCTCGTTAACTTCGAGGACGGTGAGCTTAACCAATTCCTCTGCGATTTTTTTAACATCAGCAGCCATGATTGACTCCTTTATATATTATTGGTTGATAGAAAATAGATTGCAAACTTAGGCGTTTGCCTTGTCGGCAACACCATCGAGCAAGGCGTGCAAGTTGCCAGAAAGGCCACTCGTAACGTCGTTGACTGGGCTGAGGAGCATGTCCACAACCTGACCAATGAGTTGCTCTTTGCTTGGAAGCTTGGAAAGATCCTGAACTTCCTGTTCGGTTAAGGTCTTGCCATCAGCGGCAAAGGCACCTTTGAGCTCAAGCATAGTGTGATCTTTTGCGAATTTCGCAAGCACCTGTGCTGGGGCAACTTCGTCTTCGCTAGAAATAGCGTAGAGGAGCTGACCTTCGAGCGCAGTAGTATCGGTGTCTTTGTAAGCTGCGATCTCGCCCATAGCAACACGGACGAGGCGGTTCTTGACGACCTTGATTTGTACGCCGCTTTCGCGAGCCAAGGCACGAAGTTCCTGCATTTCCTGGACGCTGAGGCCCTGATACTTTGCAAAAACGGTCATCTTAGCATCGGAAAGAATCTCGTTTAAGTCGGCAACCAATTGTTGTTTCTTATCTTTGCTAATTGCCATAGATAAAAATCTCCTTTTGGTATTTTATTGATATAGCCAGAAAAATGTTAAGGCTCGTCACCAATAATCTAGACATAAGATTTAAGAATCCTCGGTGGCATAATTAAGTGTAAACACCGCCACTGTCTCTGGTAACTTCCGCTATTATACCAAAAATGTTAAAATAATGCAATATGATTCGTGTGATTGCGGGCGGCAAGAAGCATGCGAGTTGGCTCGCAGAAGCTTGTGCTGAATATGAGAAGCGTCTACGTAAACCATTCGTGATGGAATGGCAGTTTGTTGATGAAGAAAAAATTCCAGAACGCATCGCGAAGCTAAAAACCGATGATTATATGATTTTGCTTGATGAAAATGGCAAGATTTTGTCTTCACCGGAGCTCGCGTCTACTTTGCGCACTCCACTAGAAACTGGTCATGACGTCGTGTTGGTGATTGGCGGCGCCTTTGGTCATTTCCCCGATGAAGTAAAAGCGCGCGCAAATATGATTTGGAGTTTATCAAAGCTCGTATTTCCGCATCAGATTTGTCGTCTAATTGTGGCGGAACAGATATATAGAGCGCAAGAAATTACGCTCGAGCATTCATATCATCACGCTTAGTACTATTCGATATGTCGGCAGTTTTTGAACTGGAATAGGATACCGATTGCCCCTGCGACGCAGAGGATGACAATAAAGTATGGGTTATGCTCTAGGCTGAACTGGAGAATGCCGTATTTTGCGATGAGTTTTGCGCCGGAGACAGCAGTCGTAATAATGCCGAACGGCTTGATAAATGAGACGGCTATGCAGCCTACGATAACGCCTGCGCCAATCGCTAAAGCAATTGGAAGGATTTCCGTAAACTGGAATGTTTCGATGATCGTCGTCGACACGGCATAGGCGGCGACTGCAAAAATACATAGCTTTTCAATTCGGAAGCCGAGAGCGCTACAGACGACGCCGACACCAATAGAAACGAGTTGGCTGTATTCAAAATCTGGAGCTACTGCGTGAAGCGCCTGACCGGTGAGCCAATAGCCTAATAGGAACAAAATAATAACGAATGCGGCACGCTTGATGCGGTAACCAAATAGACATAAAAATACACCAATTGCGAGGGCAATTAGGGTTTCATATTGTGAGAGATATTCCATAAGCTTATTGTATGATAATTATTCCGATGACGCAAAGAATCACTGCGATGACGTGAGCCATTATGACGTGACGATAGAGTTTTTCTCTGCCGAAGTTTGGCCAAATAATTGAAAGGACGATGCCGAGTGCGAAAGTCAGAATGAGCTCGGCGGCATTCGTGATTGCGCTACCGATTGCTGCGACGCCAAGTACTAGCCCGTAGCGGTAGACGAAATCTGCGAATGCGCAAAGACATTGGTTGAGTATTACCGTGCAGACGTACGGCTTTGGATTAGTGCGCATGATATATTTGTGGCGCTTGCGGTATTTCGGGATAAAGCCCAATATACTGTCTGTGAGGCCGCGACCAAAGAGATAGAGCACAAAGACGACTTTGTAATCGATGCCCGCGCTGGAGCGCACGGAGATTTCGGCCGAGATGGTCGCAATAATGACGTAGAGGACTAATAGGGCTGCGGCGTGGAGCGCCATGCGACGACTTTTTGCGCGACGGCGCGAGAAAACGACGATAACTGGAGCTAGGAGAATGATGATAAATCCGAAGATTTGTTTTGGCGTAATCGTGTCGCCAAAAATTAGGAAGTCGAAGGCTAGGAATAGGACTGGTTGGAGTTGGTAAAAGATTGCTGCGCCGGTGGCCTCCTCGTTCTTTAGGGCCTGATAGTATGCAAGTGCGCCGATTGAGTTTAATGCGCCCGAAAGCAGAAGCAATCCGATTAGTGGCATGTCTGGAAGCTGGATGCGAAATATAATCCCAATCGTGACGGCGATTAGCATATATACTGGGCCGTTTAGGACCTTCATTGCCTGCGGAGTTTTGCCCTTAAAAATAACGTCCGTTTGGAAGTTATCAATGAAGGCGCTGAAGCTCCACGTAAGGGCTGCGATAATGCATAAAATTATCCAAAGCATTAGCGTAATTATAGCATTTTGGTTATGGTTTTGTGGTACAATTGACATATGCAAATGAGGAATGCTTTATGAGCATCTTTGGTGACTTTTTTAAGAAGCCAAAAATCGATGCGGTATATGAAGTAAAATCCCCAAACAATAGGGTGGTTGCTTCTTTCATGGTCGACAAGGGCCAAATCTCTTATTTTGTATATAAAGATGAGAAGATTGTTCTGCGCAAGTCGCGTCTAGGTCTTATTCTGAAAGACGCAGAGCCGCTTGCTGATAATTTCGCGGTCGTGCGCGCATATTCCCGTTCTACTGATGAAACCTGGAAAGCCTTCTGGGGCGAGCAGCGCGAGATTCGCAATAATTATAATGAGACAGCGATTTACCTAGAAGAAACCGAAAAACCATTCCGTTTGTTGACGATTCGTTTTCGTGTCTACGATGATGGCGTAGCCTTCCGTTATGAAGTCCCGCCTCAACCAGAAATGGAAAGCATGATTGTTGCAGATGAGTTGACAGAGTTTTCTGTTGATTCGAATTCTCGCTCCTGGAGTATTCCTGCTTATCAGCCTGATCGCTATGAGTATGATTATGTTGAGCATCCAGTTTATTCTTTGACGGATTCCGTCCATACGCCACTTACGATTCAGACGCCGGTTGGTCACTTCATTTCCATTCATGAGGCAGCACTATATAACTATGGCGCGATGACTTTGAAACTCAATAACTCGTCGCTAAAGTCTGATATTACGCCGCTTTCTGATGGTATGCGCGCATATGTTGAGCTTCCGTTCTCGACGCCTTGGCGTACGATCACGATTGCGCAGGATGTCCTCGATTTGACGACTTCTCGTATGATTCTCAATTTAAATGATCCGCCGCGCGATGACTTTACGTGGGTCGAACCAACGAAATTTCTTGGTATTTGGTGGGCGATGTATGTCGGCGAGTGGACTTGGGCGCCTGGTGAACGTCACGGCGCGACGACTGAGCATGCCTTCCAATATATTGATGCATGCAAAAAACTTGGCATTCCTTCCCTTTTGATTGAGGGTTGGAACGACGGCTGGGAGGGCGATTGGCTCGAGAATGGCGTTAACAATAAGTTTATGGAATCTACGCCAGATTTCGACATGAAGGCAGTTACGGATTACGGCCGCAAGAATGGCGTTGAGATTATTGGCCATCACGAAACAGTTGGTTTTATTGATAACTATGAAAACCAGCTTGAGGATGCATATAAGTTCCTAGAGAAGAATGGCGTACGCTATGTAAAGTCTGGCTATGCTGGTTCGAAGATGACGATTAATGGTCACCGCGAATATCACCATTCGCAGCTTGGTGTTTTGCACTATCAGAAGGCTTTGGAATTGGCCGCAAAGTATCACATTATGCTTGATGTTCATGAACCGATTAAAGGCACTGGTATTGAACGTACTTGGCCGAACTTAATGACTCGTGAAGGTGCACGTGGTCAGGAATACGAGGGTGGTGCTTTGGCTCCATCGCATGCTTGCTATTTGCCATATACGCGTTTACTCAGTGGCGGCATGGATTACACGCCAGGCATCTTTGATGTAACGAACTTCTCCAAGCGTATCGCTTCGACGATTACGCGTCAGTTGGCCTACTATGTGACCATTTATTCATCCATGCAGATGGCTGCTGATCGTCCGCAAATTTACGAAACTCATCAGGACCTATTCCAGTTCATTCGTGATGTTCCTACTCGTTATGAGCGTACAATTCCGCTTCTTGGCGAGATCGGTAAGAGCTATGTTGTTGCTCGTCAGGAATGGCAGTCTCAGAACTGGTTTATTGGCGGCGTTACGAATGAAGAGGGTCGCAAGGTCGAGTTGTACTTAGATTTCTTGGATCCAGAAGTGAACTATATCGCGACAATTTATCGTGATTCTGATGATGCACATTATCGCGATCATCAGCTTGGTTATGTCATTGATGAAAAAGTACTTCGCCGTGGCGATAAGATTGAGATCTACATGGCACCTGGCGGCGGCTTTGCAATGAAGCTACAAAAACAGTAAAATAGCCTTATGATTAGAGGAATAATCGAATTATTGCTCATCTTCTTTTGGCTGTTTGTTCTGCGCAGGACTGACTCGATTTTTGAAGTATATATGATCTTGGCAATTATCGCCGTGATTTGTCGTACGGTTTTTGTGCGCAAAAAAGAGAGCGTAGCAGCTAGCTGGTCGGATAGGATTTATTCCGCGCTATTTTCATTTATGATCTGCGCTGCTAACTACCGCATCTTTTCTGTTGGCGGAGTAAAAGGAGTTTTGTTTGCGTTAATTGCTTTTGTTGGCGGCTATATTTGTGCTCGTTATATTATCGCTTGGTGTCGGACGTTTGCGTCTCGTTTTATGTTCAAAAAGTACGAATATGAGATGCGCCCAAGGACGGTATTTTTGCTAGTATTTGGCGCAATTGCCGTTATTAATTTGTTGATTTTGTTCGTATGCTGTTATCCGGGCGTCTTGACGGCTGATAGTGTTAATCAATTGTCGCAGCTCGATACGGGTGCATTTACTAATCATCATCCGTTTTTGCATACTATGACGATTGGCGTGTTCTACAAGCTTGGTTATCTGCTATTCAACGACCATTACGCGGCGATTGCGACTTATAGCGTGTTCCAAATTCTTGCAATGGCAGCCATTTTTGCATATGCGGTTATGACTGTATACCAGTTGAAAGTTAATCGCAAAATAACGATTGCAATGGCTATCTTTTTTGCCATAGCGCCATATCATATTTGCTACAGTTTCTCGATTTGGAAGGACGTGTTGTTTGGTGGCGGCGTATTGTTGTTTGTTGTCGCATGCTATCGATATTTTATGGCTATCGGGAGCAAAAGAATGTCGTTTGTGCTCGCGATTTTGGGTGCCTTTTTGCTCTGTCTATTCCGCAGCAATGGCCTATTTGTATTTTTGGTGTTGCTTGCAATATTCTGGGTCGTATTTAGAAAAAAATACTTGAAACTTGGTATTGCTTTTTCTGTCGTGGCCGTTTTCGCTGTCGTGATGAATTTCTCCGCACTTCCTGCTTTTGGCGTCAAAAAAGCAAACACTGTTGAGGCATATTCTATCCCTTTGCAACAAATCGCCCGCGTGATTTATGATGAGCGTGAATTGAGTGCTGAGCAATATGAAAAGCTCAGTAGGATTATGGATGTCGAGGAAGTAAAAAAGGTGTATTTGAACTTTATCTCTGATCCTGTCAAAATCGCGGTTATAAACGGCGGCGGTATGGAATATATGAACGAGCATATTGTCGATTATGCAAAACTGTGGGCGGAGATTGGCATGAGGCATCCGGTCGAATACGCCAAGGCGCATATCGATGAAACGCGCGGATATTGGGGCGGCGGTTATTATTGGTGGGTTTGGCTGCTCCAGAATGACCTAGATCCTAGCGAGCGATATAATAATTCTTTGCCACAAAAGGCATTCAACGGCTATCTGGATTTGTTCTACGCGTTTAAGCCGCTGCGTGCCATGATGGGTATAGGGTTATTTACTTGGATCTCTCTTCTTGTCATATATGTTGCGCATAAAAAGAAGAATCGCCATGTTTTATTCCTTACTTTGCCACTCGTTGGCATTATTGGGACTCTATTTATTGCAACACCAGTATTTGCGGAATTCCGCTATTCTTACGCGCTGTTCTGCTGCTTGCCGTTCTTGGTAGTGGCGTTATTTGTGAAGCAGACTAAACGTCGAGCTTGAGGGTGATTATAGTATCGTAGCCAAAACGCGCGCGGACCTCGTATCCGTCGTCGCGTAGTTTCTGGACGGTTTCCGTATCGAGAGTGGTTTCTGATGAGTTTTTGACACTGAAACGATTGCCGCTTTGGGCGAGTGTTATTTTGTCTCCCGCTACGCATAGTTTTAGGGCGCGACGAATTTCACGATTATAAAAATCACGCACCTTGTTGTCGTCTTCGATTTTGAGCGTCAAATCTTGAATGTCTAGATTAATCGCAATTTTGCGGCGTTCGCATTTTGCTAGCAATTCTTGGTAGATAGGAGAAATAATATCAATTAGTTTTACCATGAGCATATTATACTACACGCCCGGCGAGAATTGCTTGAGCTGCTCGCGGTGTCGTTTGTAGTTCTTGTCGTGTTGTCCGACTTCCGCCCAAAACGCAGATGAATGATCCATATGATTTATATGCGCCAATTCGTGCAGAATTACATAATCGCGGAGCGGCTCTGGCACTTTCATGAGGCCGATATTAAGCGAAATTGTTCCGGACGAAGAGCGGCTACCCCAGCGCGTGTTGGCGTGGGTGAGGCGAATGCCGGAATAATGGTAGCCATATTTAGTTGCCCAAAATTCGAGGCGATAAGGCAGGTATTCTTTCGCTTTCTTCATGAGAATTTTTTTCTGAGCGTCACGTGCGCGTTGCGTTGATGGATCTTTGACTGGAAGTTTTTTGCGGATATCTTCGCGCATGCTATTTAAAAAACGCTTTGCGAGAAAATCCGAAGTGCCGGTTGGCACGGAAATAGTAAGTTTGCCGGATGTGGCAACTGATACTTTAACATGGACGGACCATGCGCTGCGACGAATAACGACTTCGCCAAATTCTTTGTCAATGAAACTAGACATTAGGCGTGTTCGGAAAGATTATTGATGACGTTTTTATACTGAGATTCGAAAGTATGTTTGCCGGAAATAACCAGTGGTTTTTCGTTATCGCTTGGCGCTTCGAGGTTCTTGTAAGATTCGGCGAGTGCGGTTTTTGCGTCGGCGAGACTCTTGTGCGCACTACGCATGCGCTGCTTGATTGTGTTCATGTCGGTTTGGACCCAAATAAGAACTGGAATGTAGCCTGCTTTTGTTAGATATTTCTTTAATGCGCTACGCTGCGCCTCGGTGTTGGTGAGTCCCTCTAAGATCATCGTGTTGCCGGATTTAGAGAACTGACGAATGAGCTCTAGAGCGAGCTTGTTGCTAACGTTATAATCTTTTTCGAGTTTTGAGATATTGAGGAATGGTGCGCCGAGTGCTTTGCTAAGTTTTTCGGCGAAGCTAGTTTTGCCACTTTTAGGTGCACCAAAAACGAGAATTGCGTATGGTTTACTCTTCCCAGTGTTCATAAGGCTATTTTAGCTAATGCGTTTGCTTTTTGCAATTCGGCGTCTCGAGGAGGGCTCCATGGTGCTAGAATTGGCGATTAGCACCTGACTTGGGTAGTAGAAGATCCAAACAAGGAAGGAGGTGGTAGCGATTAGCTGCTGCGGTAGGATGCCATCTAAGGCAAGGAAACGTAGGCCAACGCAGATGTCGCAGCAAATGAAAGCAATAAAGCCATAGAATGCGCAGCGAGTGCGGAAATGTTTATTGTTAGCACGGTAATTCTTCGTAGACATAATGAGGTTGCAAATCAGCTCTAGGCCGTAGACAGTTGCGATGGCGTAAATTGGCGCTAGACCTTGCGTGATGACGAGCGCAAAGAAAAAGCTGAGTGCTGCGGCGTAGATACTGAGTGAGATGTGCGGGAGTTTTGTAAGACGAATGAGGTGCATGAATTGCGCAAAACAGAACACATATACGCCGGCTACGGTATATGGTGTCCAAACTAGGATTGTATCGGCTAGGAAGGTGAATAATAGTGCGAGCTGCAATGTGTAGTCATTGTGATATTTTTGGTTTGCATAAGAAATGCATAGGAAGATGCCGATGTATTTTAGAAGCGCGGAGCCCCAAAAACCAGGGAAGAAAATATCCATGGCGATGAAGCTGACATATGTTGCGATCCAGATTGTGAGCCAGCGCGGGTCGATAAATTGCAGGCGCTGATAGTCTTTCCACCAAGTAGGCACACGCATATGATTATTGTACTATTTTGAGCGGATTTTGGACAAGAATCGAGTCGTATTCGTAATACTCGTAGTACTTGCGGAGCTTTTTCTTCGCTTTTGTGATTTCGTTATAATCGCGCGGATGGTGAATGTCTGTGCCGACGCAGTAGATTAACTTGTCCTTTGCCATTTTTTGCGCAGTTTTCTTTGCCGCTTTGCCAAATTGCCCAATGAAACTACCGAGGTTGCATTGTAGTAGAATGCCAATGCGATGCATCTCTTCGATTTTCTTGTAGTCTTTCTGGAAGCTATGATAACGTTCTGGGTGAGCAAGAACCACCTTCCAGCCTTTTTGTTTCAGATTTAGCAGGATGTCTTCGTATTGTTGAAATTCGCCGCTGATTGGGAGTTCAACCAGGATGTAATTACTTTTTGCGAGTGGTGCGATTTTCTTGCTGCGAATTAGTTTTGCAATGTCGCGGTCGATATATATTTCGTTGCCGAGATAAAGGTTAATTTTTAGCCCTTTTTCTTCGGCTTTTTGTTTTAGCCTGTCCAGGAGTTCTTCGTTTTTCCAGCTAGGACTAATTTGATTTGTTTCGTTTATATAGTGAGGGGTACAAATTACGTCCGTAATGCCCTGTTCTTCGAGCCCAGCTAAAAGCTCTAGGCTCATGGTCATGCTCTTCGAGCCATCATCAATTCCCGGTAGAATATGGGAATGGATGTCGATCATTACTTATCTCCGTAATAGCTGTAGTATTTGGCGACTTTGCGGTTTACGCAGTTTAGAACGATGCCGCTGATATGCGCGTTGACCTTCTGGAGACTTTCGCGGGCCGCATCGAGAGTTGCTTTTGGAGTCTTATTGTCTTTGGCGACAATGAGGGTTTCGTCGACGAGCGTGGACATAATGACGGAATCGGTAACGCCGTTGCATGGTGCACCATCGAAGATGATGATGTCGAACTTGGTCTTTAGATCTTTGACGAGTTCTTTGCACTTATTGGAGGACAGAAGTTCGCTTGGGTTTGGCGGGAAAACGCCGCGTGGAATGACGCTAAGGTTCTTGATATTAGTCTTTTGAATATACTTTTTGCTGTTTGCAATTTCGTCAGTAAGGAGAGTTGAGAAGCCGTTGAGGTTTGGCATGTCGAATAGTTTATGCATGCGGCCTTTGCGGAGATCGCAGTCGACGAGAAGGACCTTCTTGTTAGCCTGCGCGAAGCTGATTGCGAGGTTTGCAGCTACGAAGCTCTTGCCTTCACTTGCGTTTGCGCTGGTAATTAGGATGGTCTTGAAGCCGTTATCGACGCTACTAAATTGAAGGTTGGTGCGGAGAGACTTGATGCTTTCGCTAACGATGGACTTTGGATAGCGGTCGACTAGAAGTTCGTCGCCTGGTTTGCGATTGTCGATGTCGGAGCGGATAATTTTGCCAGCGATTGGAAGATTGACCTTTTTCTCGAGGTCTTCGCTGTATTTGATTGTATCGTCGAAGTAGTAAATGACGAAGGCAATTGCCGCAACGCCAAATACGGAAATAAAGAGCGCAATTGCGCTATCGCGGATAGTGGTATTATTGCTCTGTTTGTCTGGAACCGGAGCGATATCAATAGTACTGACGTTGTTGAGCTGATAAATGTTTACGATTTCCTTCGAGAAAACTTCTGCGATCTTGTTTGCGATTTTTGCTGCAGTGTCGCGATCGGCATCCTCGACGGTGATCTTGATAATTTCTGTGTCTTCAACGGCGGAAACTGTGACACGTTTGCTAAGTTTTTCGGTAGTGGTATCTAGGGAGAGATTATCGATAACTTGCTCGAGCACGAGCTTACTTTTAACGATTTCCGAATAGGTAGCAACAAGTTTCTGGCTGACCGTAATATCGTTCAGGGTTGTCCCTGCCTGTTTTGAATCTTCTGATTTCTGTGCAAGCACAACAGTAGTGCTCGTCTTATACATTGGCGTTTTTAGCGCCAAATCATAGAAAACTACGCCGCCAATTGCGAGGATTGCGACGATAACCATCGGAAGAATATACTTCTTGAGATAGCTAAAGAAATCCTTAATATCGATTTCTTCCATTTAAAAACCACTCCCTTATAACATTGTTTGAATGATATTGCTATCATTATACCACAAAACAGATAAAAATGCAACTATTTTAGGTATTCTGCTATCTTGCGTTTCGCCGTGTCGATAGTGCTTTGAGTCGGGATCATGACGTAGAGTTTCTGCTTGCCCATAGAATAGGTTGGAAGCATGGCTCCGGTGCCGTCTAGTGAGATAGATTCGACCTCCCAGTGCTTGAGTTCTGCGAGCTGATAACGGGCAAAATCAGTGATTTCTTCGTAGGTTAGGTTGGTCTCAAAGCTTCCTTCGGCGGCTTCGAGAATATCGGCCCAGCGAACGAGGTAATGTGGGTTGGATATCTTTTCAATAAGCTTTGTGATGACCTGCTGCTGGTTCTGGCCGCGGTGACGGTCGCCAGTGGCGTATGAATAGCGTTCGCGGGCGAATGCGAGTGCGCAGGCACTGTCGACCGGCTGGACACCTTTGACGAATTTACAACTCTTGTTGGTCCAGGCCGTGAATGCCTGGTCGGAATCGATTTCGATGCCACCTACTTTATCTACGACACTAATAACGGTACTGAAGCCGACTTTGAGCGTGTAGTTGATCTTAATACCGACCAGATCTTCGATTGTCGTTTTGCTCATATTTGTGCCATATATGCCGGCGTGCGTGAGCTTATCCTTGGTTCCGGTGGTGCCGTGGAGTTGGACGTAATAATCACGCGGGATCGAAACGAGGAGAATCTTTGCGGTCTTTGGATTGACGACGGCGAGGATGTTGACGTCACTACGAGCGGTATCATTGAGGCCAATGCGGCTGTCGCTGCCGGAAATATAGATGATAAATGGCTCGGTTGCGACATTGACGCGCTTGACGTCTTTTTCGTTGTCTACGCGTACTTCGAATTCGTAGATGACTTTGCTATTCTCGATGAATTCGTTGTTGTTTTCTTCTAGAAACTCTAGGTAACTATCGGTAAGAGTAATTGCAGAGACTTTGAAATCGTTGATGCCGGCGAGAAGATTCCCGAGCTCGTCGAAGTTCTGGTCCTTGAATTTGATTACGTTTTTGAGGGTATTCTTGGTATTTTCGAGGTTTGGGTTATTGCTTAGAAAGCCAATGTGCTGCGTGTTGAGCTGCTTGATGTCGTTGTATTGGCTAGATTTAAGGACGATCACCTTGTAGGTTTGGGTCTCGTAGTGGGCTCCGGTAATGTTTTCGATGAAATTGACTGTCTGGCGGACGTATTTGAAGCCAATCGTCGAGATGATGGTAATAATGATGCTAGCGATGATTACGGCGATTTTCGTGGCACGCTTTGCCTTCTTGCTAATGATCAGTTTATAAACGGTTAGCGCTTCTAGACCGAGCAATGCTAGAAAAACAAGCGCCATTTGCCATGCCTGGAGGAGGTTGAGGCGTTTTAGCGCGAAGAAGAGTGCGGCGCTCGCAATTAGCTGAATTGCAGCGAGAATAATCGGAATAATAAGAGCCGTTTTCTGCTTAGGCTGCTTTTTCGAAACATTTTTCGCCATATTGCAAATAAAGTAGCATATTTTTGAGAAAAAATCAAGCAAAAGCCCCGAGTAGACTCGGGGTTATTGCTTGGTGCTGGGAGTAGGAGTCGAACCTACGAAGGCCGAAGCCGGCAGATTTACAGTCTGATGCGTTTGACCACTTCGCTATCCCAGCGAATACTT
>CAMZIL010000002.1 GCA_947307225.1 uncultured Candidatus Saccharibacteria bacterium | reverse complement strand
GTGAGGTGGGTCGCGCTTCCGTCTTCCGGTACCACAAGAGGTGTGTTTAAAGGGTCAAATAGCCGCAGGTGATGCCCACCCTTACCTGCGGCTTTTTGACGGTTATTTTTTGTGTGATAATATATAACAATATGGGCAAAAATTTAGTAATAGTAGAGTCTCCTGCCAAAGCGCACACCATCGAGAAATACCTCGGGGGCGATTTTACCGTGCTCGCATCGGTAGGACACATTCGCAAAGATACTAAGGTCGACAAAAATACTTTTGACGTCACTTATGAGGTCGATCCTGGCCACAAGAGTATTATTGCCGATCTCAAAAAAGCCGCGAAAGAAGCCGACAAAATCTGGCTCGCAACGGATGAGGACCGCGAAGGAGAAGCTATCTCTTGGCACCTCTGCGAAGTTTTGGGTCTACCAAAAGACACCGCTCGCATCACTTTCCACGAGATTACCAAAGACGCACTCGAGGCCGCTATCAAGGCTCCACGCACTGTCGATATGGACATGGTTGCTAGCCAACAAGCTCGCCAAACCCTAGATATGCTTGTAGGTTTCGACCTTTCCGGTGTCGTCCGCAAAAAGGTCCCAGGTGCCGTTTCTGCTGGCCGCGTTCAGAGTCCAGCCCTCCGTCTCATTGTTGAGCGCGAACAGGCGATCGAAAAATTCGCCAGTAAATATACCTATAAAGTATCCGGCGATTTCGGTTTCGCAACTACGCTAGATCACGATTTCGAGAACGAAGACGAAGTCAAGGCATTCCTGAACCAGCTCATCGGCGCAGAATATGCCGTTTCGGCCGTCGAGACGAGCCCTAGCGAACGCAAACCGCAGCCACCATTTACGACTGCATCTATGCAGATTGAGGCCAACTCAAAGCTCGGCTACAGCGCCAAAACTACCATGCAAGCCGCCCAAGCGCTCTACCAGGCTGGTCACATTACTTACCATCGTACCGATAGCCTAAACCTCAGCAAGCAGGCCATCGCCAGCATCTCCAATTACGTCGAAAACAATTTCGGCAAGAACTACGTCAAGACACGCAACTTCAAGACTAAAGACGCCAGCGCTCAAGAGGCGCACGAGGCTATTCGCCCAACTCATATCGATGTCGAAGTCGCCGGCAAGAACGATTACGAAAAACGTCTCTATGCTTTGATCCGCGCTCGCGCACTCGCTACGCAAATGGCCGACGCTAAACTCGAAAAGACCACGATTAAAGTCTCGACTCCGACTGAATATTTCTTCGAGGGGAAGGGCGAAGTTGTCACTTTTGAAGGCTTTCTAAAAGTTTATGGTCGCGTGAAAGATAGCGAATTACCAAAGCTTGCTGTCGGCGACAAACTAACCGCCGCCAGTATCATCGCAAAGCAAAACTACGCCAAGCCGCCAGCTCGTTACACGGAAGGTTCGCTCGTCAAGAAGCTCGAGGAGCTTGGCATCGGCCGCCCATCTACTTATGCAACTATCATGACTGCAATCCAGGCTCGCGGCTACGTCGAAAAGGGCGAGAGTGAAGGCGAAGAACGCCAGGTCACCCAATTCAAACTCGAGAATAATCAGATTACCGAAGAGCAGGTTGCCGAAAAGTTCGGCGCCAACAAAGGCAAACTTATTCCAACACCAATCGGCGAGCTCATCGCCGGCTTCCTCGTTGATCATTTCCAGAACGTCGTCGACTACAAGTTTACCGCTAATATCGAAAAGGATCTCGACCTTGTCGCCGAGGCGAAGCTTGACCGCGTCAAGATGCTCCGCGATTTCTATGGTCCATTCAATGACGAAGTGCTCGCCAGCGAGGGAATTGAGCGCTACAATAACGCTCGCCTCCTTGGCCACGATCCAGAAACCGGCAAGGCTATTTATGCTAAGGTCGGCAAGAATGGCGGCTTCATTCAGCTAGGTGAAAACGAAAAAGAAACGGGCGAGAAGCCGCGCTTCGCGCCGTTGCCAAAGCGCAAATCCGTAAAGACCGTCACGCTCGAGCAGGCCATTAAGCAGCTTTCTCTACCACAGTTGCCACGCACTCTCGGCAAGGCAAAGGATGGCGCAGAGATTATTGCCGCTGCTGGCCCATTTGGCCCATACCTAAAAGCAGGAAAATATAATATCCCACTCAAAGGCCAGGATCCATATATCATCACGCTCGAAGAAGCCGAACCTCTCTATGAGGCAAAGCGCGATTCATTTATTGCCGACTGGGGCGAGATTCAAATAATCAACGGCGCCTATGGCCCATACGTAAAAGGCCCAGGTCGTCGAAACTTCGTCCGCATTCCAAAGGACGTCGACCCGAAGACTATCACAAAAGAACAGGCCGAAGAATACCTCTCCAACAAGCCAAAGAAGACACGCCGCCCAGCAAAGCGCGCACGTAAGACCACCGCTAAGAAGTAACAAAAAACATGGTCTCAATCAAAAATTGAGGCCTTTTTTGTGTTTCGCATAATAAGCATAAGCGCTTTTACTAGATAACAATTCGCTAGCGTTTAAAACTTTTAAATAATTTTTTTCAAATATCGTAAAAATTCTGATATAATAATCACTAAGTGAAGATAATTTGCTTGTTGACAATACTACATAATAGTGTTAAAATTTAAAAAAATAAGATATAAGCACGCCAATTTTTGGCGCGTTATTATAATATCAAATAGACGGAAAGGTAAGTAAAAACGGCAGCATCATGAATAATGCGGAAACGATTGCCAAAGCAATCTCAAACAGCCTCAACATTATTGAGCAAGAGCGCGAAAGAGAAATCATCTCGCGCAGATTTGGGCTTAATGGCCACAAGGAAACACTTGAACAAATCGGTGAAATGTTGTCAATTACGCGTGAACGTGTTCGCCAGTTGGAGAAAGCAATTCTCATCCGTCTAAGAATTGCCGCCGAAGAAGGCAAAATCAACGATCTCGCTGCAACCGAAAAGCTTATTATCCGTAATCTTACTGAAATGGGTCGTGTAGCTCGCGCTAATGACCTCGCTAAGAAAGTTCTTGGCAAAGAACCAACCGCTACTCAAAAAGCCGAGTTTTGCTTCCTCGGCGAAATTTCGCCAGCTCTCAGCATCGTAGCAGAGAATGATAAATATCATACCGCCATCGGTATCGCTGAATATGGCAGCGAAAAAGACATTCGCAATAAAACTGATGAAATCGTCAGCATCGTAAAGAATAATAAAGCTCCAATGACCGTCGACGAACTCGACGCTCAGCTAAACTACGAGCACCCAAGCCACATCGAAGCGATCGCTCATGTCAGCAAGCTTCTCTCGACCCTCAATGGTCAGTGGGGTCTCGCAAAATGGCCGACCGTCAATCCAAAGAATATTCGCGACAAAATCTTTGTTGTCCTCGAAGAGCACAAAGAGCCTATGCACTTCAATGACATCGCAAAGGCAATCAGCTCTTCCGATTTCAAGCGCAAAGACGTCACCGTTCAGGCTATCCATAACGAGCTCATCAAAGATTCTCGCTTCGTCCTTATCGGTCGCGGCATCTACGCGCTAGACAAGTGGGGCTACAGCAAGGGTACCGTCGCAGACATCATCACTAAAATCCTAAAGAAAGCTGGCGACGAAGGCCTCAGCCGCAAAGAAATCGTCAAACAGGTCTTGAAAGAACGCAAAGTTAAAGAAACGACTGTTCTCCTTAACCTTCAGAACAAAGAGCTCTACACTCGCGTCGGCAAAGACCACTACAAAATTGCAGCCTAAATAAAAAGCAGTCCAAACGGGCTGCTTTTTTGTGCTAAACTTAAATTAATTTAAATAAGGAGCATGTCTCATGCAGGAAAGCAAAAAAAGTAACACTGGCCTCATTGCTGGCATTATCGGCGGCGCAGTTGCAATTACCGCAATCATCGTCCTCGTCCTCGTTCTCACACTTGGCGGCGGCAGTAAAGGAATCGTAGGTACCTGGAAGATCGTTTCTGCCACAGAAAGAGGCGAGGTTGCAACCGATGCGCAACTAAAGGCTATGGGTCTAGAAGACTTCGAAATTACTTTTGAAAGTGATGGCACCTGCAGCGCAGTTCGTAAGGGTGGCGAAGAAAATACCGGCGACTGTAAATATGAAGACGGCAAATTATACACCGGCAAGGACGACGTTAGCGACTACGAGCTCGACGGAGACAAACTTACCATCAACATTAGCGAAGATGCCGCAATAATTCTAAAAAGGAAATAATCCTCAACGAAAAATCCCCCCGACCAGGGGGATTTTTGATGTCAATTATTTATCGTAAACGCGCTCAAGTGCTTTCACGGTATTCGTGATATCGTATTCAATCACATTCGGATTCTTGACCGCTTCGCCGCGCTTATCCGCTGCCACAATATGGCTAGTCCAGTTTTCGCTTAGTGGCAAGAATTCCGCCGAATCAAGCAGCTTCGTTTCAGTCGGAACGTTATCGCTGAATAGGCACTTCATACCGCTCGCCTGTGCTTCAATGCCAACCGTCGGCACGCCCTCGAAGAGGGAAGGAAGAACAAAGACGTCAGCCATCGAACAGTAACGTTCAATGCCATCCTGCGCTGGCAAAATTATCACGGAATTTTCTAGACGCTCACTAGCAACCTTGTCGCGAATCGCTTGCTCCAACGAACCTTCGCCGATAATCACGAGCTTTGCGTCTTTATACTTTCGTACGTAGTCGGCAAAAATATCGATCAAATGCTCCTGATTTTTCTGTTCCTCAAAACGAGCAACATTTAATAGAACCATCGCATCCTCATCAATGCCAAGCTTCGCGCGCATCATACGACGAGTATTTGCGTTGTAGCGGAACTTCTGAATATCTATACCATTATGAATGACCGTAAAGCGCATCTTTTTACCATAGAGAAACTCGCCAGCGTTTCGACCACAAGCCAAACGATCCGTCGCTTCGCGGTTCAATTTACGACGTAGAACCGACGAAATAGCACGCATTTTTGCAGAATTAATTTTCGAGTTGTTGGTATTATGCGAATGCGCAATACGCTTCTTCGCTCCGCCCTTACGTGCGCCCGCCAACGAGAGGGAAGACATAAAATCGATGTGACTATGCACGATATCGTACTTGCCTTCGCTCACTACGCGCGCAACGTCTGCGATGAATTTTTTCGGGCGACGAAAACGATTATCCGGAATACGAATCATATCTACGCCGAGCTCTTTTAGCTCGTCTGCAAAAGCATATTTTTCGCCATCGCGCGGAGGCAAAAAAGTTAGGATGGTAAATTGATATTTGCTACGGTCGATATTGCGGAAAGTATTCATAATATAGGCTTCGGCACCGCCGCGATCCATACCGCCAATAATATGCAAAATCTTCTTTTTCATCCCAAATATTCCTCGTATATTTTTTTCATTTCCGTCAAAGAATTGCGTAGAGTATAGCGTTCGTCAAAATCGATATGATACTTTTCCGGAGACTTCACGGCGTCCTTAATTTTTTCAGTCATTTCATCAATATTGTACGGATCGAAAAGATATTTTTTGTTATTTTTGACAATATCACGATGTCCACGCGTATCGGCAATCACGATCGGCAAGCCAGCTGAAATACATTCCAGCACGCCCAAGCCAAGGCCTTCCTGATATGCCGCGGAAACGCATAGATTACAGCTCTGCACAAGCGCGAAATACTGGTCACGAACATAGCCAGGCATCAAAACATTATCCTCAACGCCAAGCGCTTTTACTTGCTCCTTCGCAGCATCCATTAGTTTGCCATGACCGAGGAATAACAATTTTACCTTTTTATTCTCGCGAATAATTGGCGCGACAGCCTCGATTAAACGCTGATGATTCTTGACCGAGCGGAATTCAGCTAAATACACAATCACAAAATCATCCGGCTCAATTTCATATTGTTTGCGCGCTGCCAGTTTTTCGGCTTTGGTATATTTATGTGCAAATTTTTCCGTGCTGACACCAACGCCATCAATCATTTTTGCCGGGCATTTAAAATTTTTCTTAACTAACGCAAAATCTTCAGTATTAATCGTGATCAATAAATCCGTATTGCGGGCCAACTTTTTCTCGACAGGGTAATACAAACGCCAATCGCGCTTTGGGCCACCCTTATAAAACTGAAAACCGTGGCAAGTATAAATGACTTTTACGCCTTTTTTATGTGCCTTCTTTGCCGCAAAACGTGTCACAACCGAACCGACTGGCGTATGCGTATGAATTGCCTCGTAATCGCCGTCTGCAATAATCTTTTTGAGCTGACGATAAGCCTTTACGTGCTTATCGAAACGAAATGGATTACGCGCGAAATCTACTTTAAAAACATTATCCGCATCGAATACTTCTTCTTCGCCTGCCGACGCATAATCTACCTGCCAACCACCCATATTCAGATCTTTATATGGCGCCTCAAGCGTACCGCGCAGCATGCGCATAAATGGGCGATTAAACTTATGAAAATTCGCCGTATGCGAAGTAAAAAGAATCTTCCTTTTCATCTACAAATAATTATACCGCATAAGAGGAAAAACTAGTGTTTTTTCTTCGTGTTTATGCTAAACTATATTCATGGAGCACGTTATTCATTTTCTTGCCACGCCGATTGTCTGGATTTCTATTGTCGTTATACTCGGCATTCTTACTTATAGGAACTACAAAAAGATCAACCGTCTCAAGGTCTTGAATGTTGATTCCGTCCTTTTGATGCTCGAAATTCCGAAGGACAACGATAAAAAAGAGCTCAGTGCCGAGCAGCTTTTTGCATCCCTTCACGGTATTCTTCGTGATCGCAACGAGCTAAAGCATTCCGGTGGCGTCCAGGAGCACCTCTCCTTTGAGATCGCTTCTACCGGTAACCAGATTCGCTTCTTCGTTTGGGTGCCAAAGGTTCTCCAGAGCTTTGTCGAGGGCCAGATTTATTCCCAGTATCCTAGCGTGCAAATCTATCGCATGAAGGAAGATTACGCCGATCGCCGCAATAAATATCCAGTAGCCTACAGTTCCGAAATCTCCCTCATTTATGATGACGCCTTGCCAATTAAGACCTTCGAATCGTTCGAGGTCGATCCGCTTGCCGGTATTACCGGTACACTCGCAAAGCTCAATCCAAACGGCGGGGAAGAGCTATGGATTCAGATTCTCACCCGCCCTGTCGCGGATGATTGGCATACGAAGACTGACAAGTGGATTCAGAAAGTCAAAGCCGGCAAAACTATCAGCTTTGGCAATATTGACTTTGGCTGGTTCGCACAAATCCTCGCCGCATTATGGCGCCCACCAGAGGGCGGCACTGGCTCCGAGGTAAAGGTCGAGCTTTCCGAACGCGCAAAGACTCAGGTTGCAAAGGCTGAAGAAAAGGCTACCAAGCTTGGCTACGAGGTCAAGATCCGCCTAGCTTACGTCGGCGAAAACGAAGTCAACGCAAAGCTCAACATGCAGGCTCTCGTCGGTACTTTCAAGCAGTTCAACTCTACTAACCTAAACGGTTTCAAGATGAGCGGCGCTACTTTCGACAAGAATGCGCTCGCCGCATATAAAGCGCGCCAGTTTACGGATCATGGCTATATTCTCAACATTTCCGAGCTTGCTAGCGTTTACCATCTCCCGCATACAAACGTGGAAACGCCAAATATCGTTTGGGCTTCCAGTAAAACCGCTGAACCACCAGCCAAGCTTCCAATGCTCACTGGCAACCCAAGCTTTGATGAAAACATTTCCGCCTTTGGTCTTACCGACTTCCGTGGCATCAAGCATCAGTTCGGCATGTATCGCCGCGACCGCTCTCGCCACGTCTACATCATCGGTCAAACCGGCTCCGGTAAGTCTGGTCTTTTAACGCTCTTCGCGCTTAGCGATATTTATCACAATCAGGGCTATTGTATTATCGATCCACACGGCGATCTCGCCATGGACAACCTCAAGTTCATCCCAGAAAACCGCATCAAAGATGTCGTCTACTTCAACCCAGCCGATACACAATATCCAATGGCTTTCAACCCACTCGAGGTCTACGATCCAGCACGCAAGCCGAATATTTCTTCCGAAGTTATCGGCGTCCTAAAGCGCATGTTCGGCGACTCTTGGGGCCCACGCCTCGAGCACATCCTACGCTACACTTTGCTCGCTTTACTTGATCGTCCAAATACCACCATGCTCGATATTTCCCGCATGTTAACCGATAAAGAGTTCCGCAAAGAAACGCTTAATTATTGCCAAGACGTCACCGTTCTCCAGTTCTGGAAACAGGAGTTTGGTTCGTGGGGCGACAAGCAGGTCACTGAATCCGTCGCGCCTATTCTAAACAAGGTTGGCGCCTTTACTGCAAACCCAATCATTCGTAATATCATCGGCCAACCAAAATCCAGTTTTGATATCCGCAAGATTATGGACGAAGGCAAAATCCTCGTCGTAAACCTAAGTAAAGGTCTTATCGGCGAAGACAATGCCGCAATCCTTGGTGCTTTCCTCGTTACGAAGGTTCAGCTCGCCGCTATGAGCCGCAGCGACATTCCAAACGTCGAAGATCGCCGCCCATTCTATCTCTACGTAGATGAGTTCCAGAACTTCGCTACGGATTCCTTCGCCGTTATTCTCTCTGAGGCTCGCAAGTACGGCTTGAACCTCACCGTAGCAAACCAGTACACGAGCCAGATGACCGAATCCGTCCGCGATGCAGTCTTCGGTAACGTTGGTACCACGATCAGTTTCCGCGTTTCCGCCGACGATGCGCCAATTCTTTCCAAGCAATTTGAGCCAGTCTTTGAAGCCCAGGATCTCCTAAACCTCAACAACCGCCACTTCGTTCTCTCGATGATTATTAACGGCGAAAAGACGCCTGCCTTCTCGGCAACTACACTCAGTATTCCAAAGCCGCCTAACGATCTAACGCCACAAATCGTACGCAATTCTCGCATGACTTACGCTCGCACTCGCGCGGAAGTCGAAAAAGAGATCAAGGATAACATTGAGGCTGCTGAAAAATGGAAGAAGAACCTCTCTGATTCTGGACGCGAGGCCGGCGAACGCGGTTCGCAAATGCAGAATGCCGCGAAAGAAAAGCCAATCTTCGAGTTCACTCCACAAGCTGAGTTCCGCAAGCAAAAGATTTCTCCATCGCAAGCTCAGGGCGAAAAAACTGGCCCAGGCCTAAAGGACCTTAGCGCCCTCATTGCCGCCCAGCAATCAGGTGGCCCTAACATTAAACAGACCGAGATCGAAGAAGAGGCCGAGCCGGAACCAGAGCCAATCCGTTCCACGCGCGGCGAAGACGACGTTGAAGGTCGTCAGGTAATTACGAGCTCCAGAGGCGGTCGCGCCAACGTTCAGACTATCAAGAAAAAGGGTCGTAAGATTAGCTATCACAAGCATAGCGTAGATAATAACCGCGGCAACCGCCCGGTCCAGAGGTAATATGACAAACATTAACTTTCTTCTACATGCGCCAATTGCGCACCGTGGCCTTCATGGCGACAAGTGCCCAGAAAACTCTCTCCAGGCCTTCCAGAAGGCCGTAAATGGCGGTTTTCCGATCGAACTAGACTTACACCTCATCAAGAGTGGGGAAGTAGTAGTGTTTCATGATGACAATCTGAAGCGCCTTTGTGGTTACGACAAGGCGATTTCGCGCTGCACTTTCACGGAAATCCGCGAGCTCTTCCTCGATCGCACCCGCGAGCGCATTCCGCTTCTGACTGAAGTTCTGTCCATAGTAGACGGCAGAGTTCCTCTACTCATCGAGCTCAAAAGTGACGCTCCAGCAGGGAAGCTCGAAGCTGCCACTGTTAATATTCTCAAAAATTACAAAGGGAAGTATGCCATTCAGAGCTTCAATCCCCTAACGCTCCGCTGGTTCAAGAAACATGCTCCAGAAATCCCGCGCGGTCTCCTAGCGGGCAGTGCAAAGGATAAAAAAGGCCTCGGCTGCCATATCAGGACTTCTCTCGCAAAGCCAGATTTCATTTCTTTCGACATTCATGCCCTGCCGAATCAACGCGTAGAAAAACTCCGCGAAAGTGGTCTACCGGTAATCGGTTGGACCGCAAAAAACCTTGCTGATAGCAAAGATGCACTCAATCATTGCGACAATCTAGTTTGCGAAAACTTTATCTAAGTAGTCTTTTTAGCTTTAGCCTTCGAGGAATCGGAGGCTATTTTTTCGGCCTCTTCAATCGCGCCCTTGCTATTGTGAACATTGAAGGCAACTGCACCGACAATCATTGGCAAATAGTATGTAATGCCGCGCCAGAGCAGCACGAATACGTTCAGAGGAGCTCCCTCAACGAAATTCCCAAAGAAGCCCATGAAGCCAGCCTCCATGCCGCCAGAAGCGCCAGGAATCGGCACATAGCAGCCCATGACGAAGACGTAGGAGCTTGCTGCAAATACATTAATGAGGTTCAAGTTATCTGCACAGCCAATTGCTAACGCGATAAAGATTGGTAACCAGTAATACGCCAAGAGCGCCAGCAACTGATAGCATACACCCTTCGCGAAGGTCTTCTTGTTACGCAAGAGCTCCTGGCCATTCTCGTAGTAGTTCTGGCAAGCTGCCTCCCAGCGCTCGATACGCGCCTTCTTGTTCTTGACGAGGCCAAACTTTGCCAAAGTGTTAATAATGCCACGAATAACCGCCTTGTTGAAATTCTTCGAAAAGCTAATAAATAGCAACGCCAACAAGATGACGAGATTAATAATAAAGCCCGCCTCCATCATCTGCTGAAGAACCGGCACGTACTGGAAGAAATGGAAAATCTGATCGAATATCACGCTCAAGATCGCCCAGAACATCAAGGCAATCTGGAACATCATATAGGCCTGAACCTCAATATTCGCCCCTGTTGAGACCGGCACGCCCTTCTTCTTTAGTTCGTAAATCTGCATCGGCTGGCCGCCGCTCGATAGTGGCGTAATGCCGCAGAAAAACTTATTAATGATGCCTAAATAAAGCGCAAATTTAAAAGTCGCATCTTTCTTATAAATCTTAATAATTCCGTAAGTTGAAAGGGTATCGAAGAGCATATAGATACAGAAAACCGCCAGCGCCAAGAGGAGCCAGCCAATATTCGCACTAAACAAAGTGCTGACAACACCATTGAAATTATCTTTGAGCGTAAACCACAAAAAGCCTACCGTGATCGCCAAAATAATCAAGATATTGAACCACTTTTTCTTCATAAAGCTAAGACAATTATACCACTTTCTTTAGGATCGGTATCATTCCTCAGAACAAAACCCGAACAGGGAAGTCGTAGGGAAGTCAAAAGTGTCATTTTGCAGGTTTTTATCTGTCACTCCCCTGTTCTACCCCTGTTAATACCCTATTTTACCCCTGTTGGGCCGAGGAAGAGACCCCATATCCACCCCTATTAATATATAGTCATAACAGAGGTAGATATGGCAAAGCTCACAGAAACGCGCAGGACGAGCCGAATGGCACAGAACATATATACACACGAAAATATAAGCAGAAGCGCATTAGAACGCAAAATAAAGGGCATACACGGCAAAAAAGACGGCCGGGCAGCGAAAACTAAGCATAAACGGGACGAGTGTATAGTCGACTTTTGCCTTAATATCCAATGTCGCACAATGCATATTTTACGACTATTACATATAAAACCGGACATATATACAATCGTCGGGCAGTCCTGGCGCTAGCTCTTCTAACAGATATAAATGCATTTTATTCTCACTAGCCTACCTCTATTTCAGCCGATCTCTCAAAATATAAACAAATAGGCGCTCCCCCGGGAATTTTCATCCGGGGGAGTAGCCGGAAGTACCCAGAACACCGTAAAATTTGGATTATTTTTACAACAATATAGGCTGCCACCCCTGTAAATCCATATATTATAACATAATTACTGCCACTCTCGCCAAATCTGCCATCCCGTGAAATCCCTTAGTTTTCCACAATTTCACGCATGCCCAAAATTTTTCCCTGACTACCCTGCCCATTTGACTTTTTTCAATTTTGATTTTAAAATATGGATTTCTGCCCTCCGCCCTGTTCGGGTGCCCCTTTTTCTAAACAGAACAAAAACCGAACATTAGGGGATTGAAGTGGAAGTGCTCACTATTTGTAGTAGGCCTTGCCCTCTACGCGCAAATCTACATATTCTGGCTTCAACGATTTTCCGTCGAGGTAGCGCATCATGCGTTCAGCATCCTCTATCTGTACTGTGCTGCCCCGCTCAGTCGTCATCTTGTAATACTCTTTGCGTCCTTCAAAATAAACTAGTATTTCGCGCGCCTTCTGGAATGGTAACACGACATGTTCGACCGCGATGCCATATTCCTTCGCATCGGCCTCCAGACGAGCTACAAATATCTTCGTGCGCTTCGAGACGTTATTACCAACATTCTCGTCAACAATCGTCACTGTCGGCTCTGTAGGGTTGCTTGCGACGATTGCTTGTTCACGCTCGGCAATCTTTTTCGAAACAAATTGGCCAATAAAAATGGCGGCCGAAGCGATAATGATTAGTACGCAAATTACAATAAAGAGGTTCTTTCGTTGTTGTTTTTTACGCATCGCAATATGCTCGAGATTGCGCTGGCGTGCGTTGTTTGTCGCGCCCGCAATCGTCTTACCAACACGATAATCACGCTCCGTCTTTGCCGGAGCTCTTTCGGGGGCAGCAGAACGCCTAGCCTGCTTTACTTTAGCCGGCTTTTTCTCTGGCCGATAGTTCTGATCACCTCCCCACTGTTTCATCGTAAATTATCTATCCTGCAATATTTCGAGGCCTGGCAAAGTTTTACCAGAAAGAAGCTCAAGGCTAGCGCCGCCACCAGTGGAAATATGGTCAAAGGTCAACTCGCCATTTTGCTTCAGAACCTTTTCGACGTAACCGGTAGTATCGCCGCCGCCAACAATCGTCATATCGGAGCTTTCGCCCATCGCACGCGCAATCGCCAAGGAGCCTCGTTCGAAGCGTTCGTCCTCGACCATACCAAGCGTGCCGTTCCAAACGATCGTGCGCGATTCATGAATCATATCGACAATCTTTTTAGTGCTAATGGGACCAATATCTAGCTTTGCGCCATTGCCGTCTTCGGCAAAATCTTCCGCAACATAAACATTCGGGCTGGAATTTACATAGCCATCAGCAGCAATCTTACCGCCAACTGCGATCTTGTCTGCAATCGTCAAAAACTTATCAATCAATGGCTGCTTATCGGAAACCTTTGCGCCACCGACAATCACGAGCAGTGGGCGAGCCGGGTCCTTCATTGCGCCTTCAAGGCGAGATACTTCATCCTCGACCAAGAAACCAGCGACGGCCGGCAAAATACGCGCAATTGCATCAGTAGAAGCATGTGCACGATGGATGACCGCAAAGCCATCCTGAACAAATAGTTCAGCACCGGTAGCATTTACAATTTCCTGGGCAAACTCTGCCGAGTTTGCTTCTTCATCTGGCACAAAACGCAAATTCTCAAGCAAAATCACACCGCCTTCTGGCAATGCCTCGACGGCATCCTTTGCGTCCTGGCCATAAATCATGTCAGAAAAGCGCACAACCTTGTCTGGCAAGAGCTCACCAAGGCGTTGCGCACACGGAGCTAGCGACATATCTGGCACATATGCCCCGTCTGGGCGACCAAGATGGGAAATTAATACGACTTTACGTGCACCTTTGTCTAGCACGTATCGAATCGTCGAAAGACTGCTCGAAATGCGCATGTCTTCCTGGATAACGCCGTCTTTAATCGGTACGTTGTAATCCACGCGGATCAGCACAATCTTCCCCGCCACATCGACATCCTGTACCGTCTTTTTTCTAAATTCCGCCATCTTGGAGCCCTCCTTTTTATTGCCCTAACTAAACTTTGCGAATCTGAATACTGTTCGTGCCGCCCTCTTCGTCGCGAAGACCAGAAACGAGCACTACCTTCAAGGCGTCCTTCCCTTCTGGAAGCTTGAGGTAACCACTATTCTTTAGATCCTGAACGGCATCAAATGCGAAGTTTTCATCATACTCACGCACAAACGAAGAGTTTGCGTAAGTAAGTGCGAGCTGACCAGCAACGCGCGGATCGCTCGTGATGGAAACGATTGGCATATTTGGACGCTGCGCAGCAATTGCAAGAGCGGTTGCGCCAGACTTCGTCGCAACGGCGATAATGTCTGCCTCGACCTTTTCGGCAATCTCTACTGCTGCGTGAGAAATCGCATCGTAGTTCTTGTAGCTACCAGTTGGCAAAGTATCAAGTGCCTGAATACGAGTGTGGTTCTGAGTGTAAAGAATAATCTTTTTCATCTCGCGAATCGTCTCGATTGGATATTTACCGTTTGCAGTCTCATCGGAAAGCATCACTGCGTCTGCACCAAGGATTACGCCAGTTGCGACGTCCGATACCTCTGCACGAGTCGGCTCCGGATTGTCGACCATGCTCGCCATCATTTGAGTTGCAACAATACAAATCTTGGAATACTGACGGCAGTAAGCAATCAACTTACGCTGAACGATAGGAACAACCTCAGCACCAGCCTCAATCGCCATATCGCCGCGGGCAATCATGATACCATCAGTTGCCTTGACGATAGCTTCCATGCCCTCGTCGGATTCTACAGCCTTCTTGGTTTCGATCTTTGCAATAATTTTTGCCGTTGAGCCATGCGAGGTCAAAATCTGACGCATCTTTTCAATATCAGCTGCGGTCTGGACAAAGCTCATTGCGACGTAATCGAAATCGCGGCTTGCGCCGAATTCAATATCTGCCAAATCTTTATCAGTAAAGATATCGCCACCGAGATCAGTCTCTGGAAGATTAACACCCTTGCGGCTCATAACGAAGCCGTCGTTCTCTACACGGCACTTAATCGCAGTGTCAGAAACAATTTCCGTAACAACCGTGCGAATCTTGCCATCAAATAGGAAGATATGTTCGCCAACCTTTGCGCGCTTTGCGAGGTTGTATTGAACTGGCATATTTTTGCTGCCGTCATGCTCTTTGATAGCATAATCAAGCACAATCTCGTCATCGGCCTTAAGATCAAGATGGTTGTCTTTTAGCTCGCCGAGGCGAATTTTTGGCCCCTGAAGATCCTGCACGATCGCAACAGACTTACCACGTTCGGCAGCATATTTACGGATAATGCGAATCTGCTCATCGCGTTCGTCGTAGGTACCATGCGAAAAGTTCAAACGAAAACCGTTTACGCCGGCGTAAACCATCTCCTTCAACTTCTCTTCTTCAAAAACAGACGGACCTACCGTCGCGAGAATTTTTGTTCTTTTAAATAGTGTACTCATGCTCTATATTTTACCATAAACACTCTATTTTTTCTCCTATGTACTCGCGACAACAAAAAAGTCCCTTTCGGGATTCTCTTCATCATTGTGGTGATCACGGCGGGAGTCGAACCCGCGATTGCCTGGATGAAAACCAGGAGTCCTAACCACTAGACGACGTGACCAACCTCTACTATTCTAACTTAAAATCATTCTTTTTTCAAGTCGCCTAATCGCAAATACCTCCAACAGAGAGTTTTTCGTGCTTACGCTTCCCTTTTTCGGCATCTTTTTTACAATACGGACAGACTATTCGCACTAGCTTCGCTAGGTGGTTAGTTGCACATCAATTCTCCGTGGCTCCATCTCTATCGCTGTTCATTCTTTTCTGTTTTTCTTCATGGCTAGTTGGCTTTTCTTTTCGCATGCATGCAAAAAGCCACGGGGGATTTATTTGAAAAACTAGTTCTCTTTCGCAATCGAAATAACTGTGTTTGCTAGATTTTCAGCAGCGTTTTCTTTAATAAAGCCGCTCAGGTTCTTTGCCAATTCTTCGCGCTTTTCTGGATTTTTATTGAGCTTTCGGATGGCGTCGAGAAGCTTTTCTGGGTCTTTATGCATCTCACCGTCTTCAACAACTACGACCGCATTTGCCTTTTCGTACGCACGCGCGTTCTTCACTTGGTGATAGCCAGGAAGTTTTTCATTAGGAACCATAATTACGGTCTTACGCATACTAGCAAGCTCCGTCATCGTCGATGCACCAGCGCGGCTCACGACAATATCCGCAGCGCCAAACAACTTGTACATTTCGCTGGAAAACTTCACCATACGGAAATTCGAGGTGAGCTTTCCGTCGTCCCAAGTTTCGTATTCTTTCAAATCCATCATTTCTGGATAGCGCTCGCGCCCTGCGACTAACATAACACTCGTGAACTTCAAAAGTGACGGCAAAATTTCGCGGATTGCGAGGTTAATATTTTCTGCGCCGAGACTACCGCCGGTAACGACAAGCAGCGGCTCTTCTGAATCAAAACCGAGTTCTTTCTTTAAAGCCTTTTGTTTAGCCGCAGTTGCTGGAACGAATTCGTCGCTCGTTGGAATACCAGTCCACTCTGCCTTGTCTGCTGGATATGAGTAATACTCTAGTGGCATACCAGTCGCAATTTTCGTTGCGCGTTTTGCAAGAATTCGGTTCGTAAGGCCAGGCGCTGCGTCACTATCATGGACAACATACGGAATGCGTAAAAATCTTGCAGCAATTCCTACCGGCAAACATACGTAACCGCCCTTAAAGAAAATTGCATCCGGACGGTTTGCGATCAAACGGAAAAGTGACTGGAAAAAGCCGATGATGTTTTTGAAAACATCGCGAATATTTTTGAGCACTACATCAAAATGCTGCAAATACATCATGAATGTAAAGTTCGTATAACGACGCAACTTCCCTGCTATGGTTTTGCGAATGCGCAAATCCATCCCGTTTTCAACGGTAATCTTGCGTGCATTTTTGTAGTATTTTTTATCGGTCCAAAATTCAATTTTTGCTCGTGGGCGAACTTTCCAAATTTCACGAACGACTGCCACGACTGGCGTAACGTGCCCGCCGCTGCCCCCACCGACTACTAGAATCTTCATTATCTTCTTTCCTCTTCGTCCATCCAGATATTTGTAGAACTACGCCAACCGCATATGCCGCAAATAGCATACTAGTGCCGCCGTAGCTCAGGAACGGCAAGGTAATACCCTTCATCGGTATAATACCTAGCATTCCTCCGATATTAATTATAACATGGCTAATAATCCAGGCGAAAACGCTTATAGCAAATAAGCTCTTTTCTTCGTCCTCCGTGCGCTCACTCACACGTATGATGCGGCTCAACATAATTGCAAAAATAATGATTACGAGCGTCGTACCGATAAAGCCCCAGGTCTCACCAACGATCGAGAAAATCGAATCCGTCAAAGATTCTGGCAAGTAGCCTGACGACTGAATGCTGTTCCCTAACCCAAGCCCCATTAATCCACCCGTACCGAACGTAATGATCGAGCTTTCCAAATGGTATGTATCGCCATCGCCTTCCCAGCCCATAATGCGAGCCGTGCGATGTGGCGCAACAAGAATCAATGCGGCAACGGCCATCAACAAAACGAAGCCAGCAATCACTAAGCTCTTGAATGGGACACCGCCTACTAGTGCCATACAGGCGAGCATCATTGAAATCACAACCGTGCTACCAAGGTCTTTCTGGAAACCGCCAACAAATACTGCAGTTGTCGCAAATATTGTTGCATAAGGCACCCAAAACTTCGTGCTGTCTAACTCGCCTCCTGCTTTACGCGATTTAATTAAGTACGCACCGTATAACGCAGCACTAATTTTTAATAGCTCTACCGGCGCAAAACCGATGCTAATAATCGGAACATAAAACGCGCGGCAAGCACCCAAATCACAAGTAACAATGCCCGCACCCATGCGCCCTAAAATCGTGACCGACAAACACAATACGATCGACAGCCAGAATAACGGCTTTGCAAATTTTTCTAGATATTTGTACGGCAATTTATAGCCCACAATCATCATAAAGATCGAAAGACCAATAATTACCGCGTGGTGCGAAAAGAAATACGTTTCGCTAAAATGTTTGCCCTTCGCAGCGTTGTTCGCAATCGCAACACGTCCGCCGATTGCGTACACAATCACTAAACTGACCATCATCAAAATAATCGCCATCAATGCGATTACTTTGTCGGCCTTGTGCTTGCGCATTAGTTAATGACGCCTCCGCCCATTGCCAAGAAAACGCCGAGCATTGCAGCTACGCCACCAATAATCCAGAAGCGCATTACGACCTTGCTCTCTTCCCAACCCTTCGCTTGCAAATGATGATGGATCGGCGCGGAAATAAAGATCTTGCGATGGAAAAGTTTCTTTGAAGTAATCTGCAAAAGCGAGCTACCGGCCTCAATCACGAACAAGCAACCAATGATTGGTAGCAAGAAGAATGCATTTGTATTCATCGCAACGACACCAAGACCAGCGCCAAGTGCGAACGAGCCAGTATCGCCCATCATAAAACGTGCCGGATAGACGTTAAACCAAATGTAAGAAAGCAGCGCGCCGATTACGACAAAACAGAAACCAGCCAAGTACCATTGCTCCTGCAAGAGCGCAATTACGCCGTATGCACCATACGCCATCATTGCAAGACCGCCAGCTAGGCCATCCATACCGTCCGTAATATTGACCGCGTTACCAGTTGCCACAACGGCAAATGCGAACAATGCAATCATTGCCGGAATACCGATATTAAATGCGCCGACAAATGGAATCTCGATGCTTGTCCAACCGAGCTTGCAAGCGAAGAACCAACCGAGGAAAACGCCGAGCGCAGTAATCATTGCAAACTTTACTGGAGCACGCAAACCTGCCGCCGCATTTTTACCAAACAAGTTGATTAAATCATCGATGCAGCCGATCAAACCGCCGCCAACGAATGCTGCGAGCGCGAGCCACGTTTGACCACGATTCAAACAATTACAGACAATCACGACGAGCGGTACGACAATCAACATAATAATGCCAGCCATCGTTGGGAAATGACGTTTAATCTTCTCTGCATGGAGCTTGTTCATGACAGTCAATTTCTTGCCAGAAACATCAACCGTTTTCTGACGTTTCCAAAGTTTATGCTTGTATGCAAAAGTCGTATAAATCGGTGTCAAAAACATCGATAGCAAAAATGCGCCTAATGCTAGGACTAGCTCGTAACCCATATTTGCATTGATATCTTGTAGCATTTTATCCTTTCTATTTTGGCTCTATCCTTAAATATTGGAGCATATAGTTGCTAATTTCCGTGAATACTGGAATTGCGTCCAAGCTACCCCAAAGTAAGGTCTCTCCATCTAATCTTACCATAATCACATAGCTCGGCAAGGCGTCGTCGCTGTTTGCGCCACCAAAACCAAGTGCGCTTGCGTTAGTTTTTCCAGACCAATAGCGACCAGTTTTTGGATTAATCGTCTCGGCCGTACCAGTCTTCACGCCAACGCGATAACCCTTCAAGTCATTCGCGCCGCCATTCTCTGCGCGCACTTCGCGCAGCATTTTACGCATTTCAACACTCGTACCAGCGCTAATCGTTTTTCTAACCGGCGCCTTCTGCTCTGCTTTTACGAGCTTCTTGTTTTCGTATTTGCCCGCAATTACGGTAGGCGTGTAATAATTACCGCCATTAATAATCGACGAGAAACCAGCCGCGACCTGCAGCATCGTTAGGTTCATACCTTGACCGAAAGTCATATTTGCATAACGCACAGCATTGCCCTCGCCAGACTTATCGTCTGGGCTAATGATTTTACCCGTCGCTTCATATAGCTCAATGCCGGTTTTCTGGCCAAGACCGAAACTATCATGCAGATAGTTATAAAGCGTCACGCGCGCACCCTTCGTAATATTCTGCCCATCGCCCATTTTTCGCAGGACTTCAATACTACCGGTGTTCAAAGAATAAACTAACGCCTTCCTGAACGTGATAACACCGTTGCGCGTTGCGGTACCATACGCGTTGCCGATTGTGCGATCGCCGACCTTCGTCGAGCCAGTATTGAGATAAGTCGAATCAGGATTTAGCTTGCCTTCATTTAGCGCGATTGCATAAGTGAATGGCTTACAAACCGAAGCCGGCTCATAAGGCGTTTCCGTCACGCGATTCACATACACATTCGGATCCTTCTCAACCCAATATTTACCCGGATCATAGGTTGGATAATTCGCCATCGCCCAAACTTTTCCGGTCGTTGGCTCCATCACCAAAGCGCTAGCCGAACCGATGCCGCCTTTATGATTATCAACAGCTTTCTTTAGTATCTTTTCGACTTTGCGCTGAATATTTTCATCAATTGTCAAAACAATCGATTCGCCATCCTGCGCCGGAATCTCAATGTTTTCATCGCCGACCGAAAGAGGAATTTCGTTCACGTCGGTAACAGTTTTTAGCATACCCTTCTTACCAGACAAACGATCATTAAGAGCACCCTCAACGCCAGAGCCTACACCCTCGGCATTCGTAAAACCAAGTAACTGCGCACCCAAAGTGCCATTTGGGTAGACGCGACGCGAGGTTTCCTTGCGACCAACGCCGCGCAAATTCGCTTCTTTAATTTTCGAAACCGTTTCATAATCAACGTTCTTTGCGATTTCGACGTACATGTTCTTCTCGTCGGCCCAAACCTTATCCCACGTCGTAATAATTTTATCGCCGAGCAGTTCAATAAGCTTTTCCTGAACCTTCTCTTTTTCCTGGACACCATTTGAACCGGCATTTTTAATAATGAAGTTCGGATCAACGAAAACCGTCCAAGTGCGCTCATTCAAAATCGCTGGCGAGACATTATCCTTGCCGTCCATAAAATAAACTTCGCCACGTTTTGCGAGCAACTCATACTGCTTCACGCGCATAGCATTCGCGTCGCGAACATGTTTATCGTGCTCGACAATCTGGATGAAGAATAAAGTCGTCACAAAAACGAGTACCATACCGGCTATTAACAGCCTTAGCCAAAAATACCGCATTTTGCGATTATACATAACCATATTTTATCAAAAATACACCCTGTTGGGGGTGTATTTTCTACAAAACACAAACAATAGTATTATTCGCTAACAAATTCCGCATTACTATTAGCATCAACCATTGTCGAAGCCACCTTATTAGTGTCTTCGTCGGCTGCTGCCGCGGTAATTTTCGCATTTTCTACCGCGAGAGCATCACGCTGTGCCTCGAGGTTAGAGATCTCACTATTCGCTGTCGCAATCCCGAGATCGTACTGCACCACTTTGGCACTTTGCGTCAGCGCGAGCAAGCCGATAAGGCACACTACCACCGAAACGAGGATAATATGACTAATCGGACCCAGCTGCTTCTTTGCGTCGTGACGCACCGCATTATGATTGCGTACCCAAGTAGCCGAACTTGAAGTCGTGTTCATTCTTCGAGTTGCATAATATGCTGACATTAAAAATTAATATCCTTTTGTTTTACTGTTTATTCTGAGCTTTGGCGGTAAGTTGGGCGACAAGAGATAAACGCCCAACTTCCTTACCAAAGAAGGTCAAAAATTTTTTACACACTCCGAACAACTTCACCTATTCGGTACCCCCGGTCAAAAGGGGCATGTAATAGATTAAGTCTGCTCTGCACTAAAAGCTATAGGCGACTAGCACCTATAGCTATTAGCGGAAGTTAACTTTGATCTGCTGTGCGCGGCTGCGGCTAGCGACGATGATTTTTGCCATTTTTGGCTCCTTTTTGTTTTTATTTTTTTACGATAGCGCCCGTTTCACTCCGCTAGGGCACTATCAAGATCAAATCTTTTCAGCCACCCTTAACTTTGCGCTGCGTGCGCGTGGGTTATTAACAATTTCTGTGTTGTCCGCAACAATTGGTTTCTTCGTAAGTACGGTTAGTGTCGACTCGAAACCTTTGCTACTTTCGTCTTTGAAAAAATCTTTAACGAGTCGATCTTCTAGGCTATGGAAAGATATGATCGCAAGTCTACCACCTGGATTTAATAGTTTTGGTAGCAGCGGCAATGTCCTCTCAATAATTCCAAGCTCATCGTTCACGACGATGCGAATTGCCTGAAAAATCTTCGTTGCCGGATGCGTATGCGAATATGGCGACTTAGACCGAATCAAATCGGCGAGCTCAGTCGTTGTATTTATAGGGCGATGCATGCAGATCTCACGAGCCAACATTTTCGCACGGCCCGCTCGCTCTTCTGCGTAGCGCTCAAAAATATCCGCAAGTTTTCCTTCGCTCCACTTATTTACAATCGTCCATGCATCCAAATCCTGCTCGTTGTTCATTCGCATATCCAAACGAGCCTCTTTTGCAAAGGAAAAACCTCTTTCCGCTATATCTAGTTGCGGTGAAGAAACGCCGAAGTCGGCCAGAATCATATCGAACTTTTTTTCACTCTCCACAAGTCGTAGCGCCGTACTGTAAAAATCATCATGCATCAATTTTGGCTTCTCCTCTTGGTACTTCGCCTCTAAGAAATCAATTGCATTCTGGTCACGGTCATTTAGGACCGCTCCATTATAGTTCTGCGTTACTTCCAAAATTTTATCTGCGTGCCCACCATATCCTGCCGTCAAATCCAAATAAGATTCACCTTCTTTGGGGGACAACATACGTATCACGTCCGACAATAAAACTGGAATATGAACTTCATTCATTCCTTCATTATACTTCGTTCAAACCCGTTCATCGAGAAATTTCAGGTTTTTGTGTTTTTTGTTGTTTATTTTGTTCCTTAACACATTTAAGATTCCATAACTGCTGGTAGCGTATAGCTATCATATTGTTACGGAGTTGAGAGACTTAATTTGTGTGAGGTGGAGTTATTTGTTTGGGAGGTGTGTATTTGTGTTGAAAGTGCATACAGTTTCTGTTTCGCGTATCCTAAACGCGCCCAAAACTCCTCGATGACCGGGTTCGAACAATGTAAATGTGCTGCAAAAACAAGCTACTTGCGTTTAGACAGAGTAACAATCTGGTAGTGCGATTGATCTTGAGCTAATTGAGTAGTTTGCATTGTATTTTGTCAATCGTTATTGCTTATTTTTGTTTTTCGTGGTGTTTGTTTTTGTTTCCACTTGTCCTTAGTTTAAGCAACATTTTCAGATTTTTCAAGACCCATTTTGGGCAAGTTTTACACAATACGGTGGAAAAATGTCAAATTTAACAGGGGTAGAACCGAACAATTTTCCAAATTTCTTACGTTTTTTGCACACTTGCTTTTTCCGGAATTTGTTTTATTATAACCGAACTCACGGCCCTTGACATGAACACAAAATTGTTTCAAAAATACAATTGCCCTGCCCTTGCTTTTTCAGAAAACTATTTCAGAATATGCATTCTACCCCTTAACAAAAAATCTGGAGCCTTTTAAGCAAGCTCCAGATTTATCCGTTGTTGCTATTACCAATCAAGATCTATATCGCCCCATTCATAACTGTCGATCCCGCCGAACATCTTAAATACGAGGTAGTCCGCCACTATGTACTTCTTTTTCTCTAGAAGTAATTCCCTAGCGCCTTCGCCATATTCGTAGGTGAACTGCTCCGTTAGACCATCTAAACCAGAAAAAAATGCTTTCGAGTTCTTTTCGTTCACCTTATCAAGTAGACCAATGCGAAGTTCAAAACGCGATTCGACTAAAGCTACGAAAGTCATGAAGATAATTGACGCCGTAATCAGGCCCCATCTAGAGCCCGGCTCTTTAAGGGCAAGAAATCCTACCGCGCAGCTAAAGATAGTAAACAGAGGTACGAAAAGCACCCTCCGTATCTTGTCATGGCGGATAGCGTACTGATTATCTTCTACGCGACAACCGCGCCCATGGGACAGCAGATACTTCTTCGACGACCAGATCGACCATCGATACGAGCCGTAATAAGTGAAGCAGGCATAAAGTAGCGAAATGCTAATAATCCCTACCACTAATCCGGCCAGATAATACGCAACAAAGTTTAAATGATCCAACAATGCGCTCACCTCCTTCGATAAGTGCGCAACCAATTGTTCTACGCATATAATTATGCATTTTACCCTGTTATTTTTCAAGCAAAGAAAAAATTGAACAACTCTCGTGTTCAATTTTCCCTTTTTCTATTGCTGTGCGTGATTGCGTGCGCGCTTGCGCAAAGTCGGATTCAATTCCTTTTTGCGAAGGCGGAGAGACTTTGGCGTGACTTCCAAAAGCTCATCTTCCATCAAGAAATCCAAGCACTGCTCAAGACTGAGCTGAGTATGCGGAGTGAGCTGAATTGCCCCGTCGGATGCATGCGTACGCATGTTCGTAAGCTGCTTCTCGCGGCAAACGTTAATATCGAGTTCGTCTTTCTTCGAAAGACCGACAATCATGCCCATATATACGTCAACCTGAGGCGGAATATACAAGACGCCACGAGCCTGAGCTGCATCGAGTGCGTAGGCAGTACTCTGGCCGGCCTCAGAGGCCACAAGCGCGCCATTGCGCTCCTGCTGATAGTGCGAAGTGACTGGCTGATAGCCCTTCGGCAAAGTATTCATAATTGCCGTACCCTTCGTACCGGTGAGCAAGTTGTTGCGAAGACCGATCAAAGCGGCCGTAGTAATCGTGTAAACAAAGCGAGTGCTGCCAGATGTCGTCATTTCCTGAGAAACGAGCTCTGCTTTGCGAACGCCAAGCTCCTGAGAAACAGCACCAACATACTCTGGCGAAACCTCAATCGTAAGTTCCTCAACTGGCTCCATTTCGACGCCATTTTCTATCTTGTAGACAACCTCTGGGCGACCAACTTCGAGCTCATAGCCCTCGCGGCGCATCGTTTCAATAAGGACAGAAAGATGTAGCTCGCCGCGACCAGAAACCTTATAACCGAGGCCCTGCGGCTCTAGACGAAGCGCAATGTTCGTCTCTAGCTCGCGCTGGAGGCGATCGCCAATCTGGCGAGAAGTCGTGAATTCGCCCTCGCGACCTTTTAGCGGCGAAGTGTTTGGACCAATGTAAATCGAAAGTGTTGGCGCCTCGAGCTCAATCGTAGGAAGAGTCTCTGGGTTATCGCCAGTCGCAATCGTATCGCCAATCGACGCGGCACCAAGACCGGCCAAAGCAACAATATCGCCAGCAATCGCCTCGTTGGTCTCCTCGCGGCCAAGGCCACGATAAGTATAGAGGCTATCAATCTTGCCGCGAATCGTTTCGCCGTTCGTCTTCATGACGGTCACAGACTCATTCTTTTTGAGCTTGCCGCGGAAAATCTTGCCAATCGCATATTTACCGAGGTAGCTATCCGCTGCGAGCGCCGCAACGAGGAGCTGCGCACCCTTAGAATCGTCCGTATCGACCTGTGGCTCTGGGATTTCGTTAATAATTGCGTCGAAAATCACATGAAGATCATTATCGAGCTCTGGAGTCTTACCAGCCTTGCCATCGCGTGCAATCGCGTAATAGGTAGGATACTTGAGCTGAGCCTCATTCGTTGCGAGCTCAAGGAACAAATCAGCAATCTCGTCCTCAACCTCACCGAGGCGAGCAGCTGGCTTATCGATCTTATTAATAACGACAATAGGGGTCAAATTGAGCTCCAAAGCCTTTTGGAGAACGAATTTTGTCTGAGGCATTGGACCTTCCTGGGCATCAACAATCAAAAGTACGCCATCCGCCATATTGAGCGTGCGCTCAACCTCACCGGAGAAATCGGCGTGACCCGGAGTATCAATAATATTAATTTTATATCCGTTATGATAGACTGCAGTCTGCTTTGCAGTAATGGTAATACCGCGCTCATGCTCCTGATCGCCAGAGTCCATAATAAGAGTCTGCGCCATCTCTGCCTGGTTATCGCGGAAAGTATTGCTCTGTTTCAAAAGCGCATCAACAAGCGTCGTCTTACCGTGGTCGACGTGCGCAATAATAGCAACATTTCTGATTTTACTTTTATCGTTCATATATGCCCCTTTTCTTGCCCTATTTTCTAGGTATGCCTATCAACTCTGAAAGAGATAAAATCGTCGAAATTGGTGTTTTCTTCGTACATATACGCTATGTAAAGCACGAAAAAACGCCAAAATCGGCGATTGTAGCTCTTCAGAATGGTGGGCGGTATAGGATTCGAACCTATGACCTTATCTACGTCAAAGATACGCTCTAGCCAACTGAGCTAACCGCCCAAGACTTACTTATTTTAGCACGTTTCTCCGCTGATTACAAGCATTATCGTGCCCTTTCTTGACAAAAATGCTTATGTATGATATAATGAAAGGATAAGCTAGCGCCTCCCCCTCGGGTGCTAAATCTATGCTTTGTATAGGAGGAAATTATGGGAAAGTTTAAGAGATATCATACACCGGGCGGACATCAGTCCAAGGATGCCATCGTTTCAGCTACGGTTACGATTTCAATCGAGAAAGAAGAGCTTGTCGACATAAATGAAAAGTTCGATAAGGTAATGGGTTTCATCTACGGTAATACCGATCGCGAAAATCTCCATCTCGCCCTCGAAGTCGTACCGGCATACACCTTCAAGCCCGGAATAGGACAGCGTTGCGCGCTCAAAATCACTTCTATCATGAACGAATGTCAGTACGACGGAAACGTCAGTAGGCAGGCATTCTGTGACATCTGGGAGAGCGGTTTCTATGATCTGATCGAAACTCTTATGGATTTCGTCGGAGAAAAGTCTGCCAGTGTCTACATTGACGACGGCAAGGAAAAGAGAACGTGCTTCATCAAAGAAGCACTCTATTACGAGCAACTGAAGTCTCAATTTAACTAAACTTATTCCCGAAAGGCGCCCCAGTGGCGCCTTTCTCATGCCCGCTTGCAAAAACGCAGCAGAAGCGCTATAATAAACAGGTATTTAAAAATGGGTCCGTAGCTCAGCTGGTTAGAGCACCTGCCTTTTAAGCAGGGTGTCGTGAGTTCAAGTCTCACCGGACTCACCATTTTTTTGCGAAGCAAAAATGTGAGGACGGCGAGATTTGAATGAATTGAAAATCGAAACCGGACTCACCATTTTTTTTGGAAAAATATATAAGAAAAAGAGCCCTTCACAAGGGCTCTTTTTTATCATTGAATCTTCTTTGTCGGCGGACGCTTCTTCACGACGATTTTGATCGGCGTAGCCTCTTCCTCGTCAAAGATCGCGTCATCGTCGCCAACAGGCTCCTCAGACTGAGCATCATCGAGCTGGCCGGCAATCTCCGCAATCTCTTCGTCTTCATCCTTCTCTTTCTTCGAAGCAGCCTTCTTCTCTTTTGCGATCGCCTTCTCTTCAGCCTTTTCAATGCGCGCAATCTCCGCCTTGTGAACTTTGCGCTCCGCGCGCGCCATCTTGTCGGCGTTCTTCGCACGATGTCGACGCTTTAGGACAGTGATAACAATAATCAGAAGGATAATGAAGCCACCAACGGCAACAAGTAGCCACCAAGGAATATTGATAACCGTGCGCGAAAGCATCGATTCAGAGATCCTGCCCTCAGCATTCACGAAAGTAACGCGCTGCTCTACCGTATAGACACCAAAGCCGAGCTTGTCGGAAACGCTAAACTCGACCTGTTTACCCGGGAAAACCTCTTCACTCGTTTCCTTAATAATAATCCAGTCCATACCGCCAAAGACATTCTTGGCCTTAATCTGGTAAGTGGAGGTGAAGCCGGCCGTACCGGTATTCTTAATCATCACGCGGCCGTTAAGTGAATCATCGAGATGCACCGGATCAATCCAAGCACCGGAAACTTCGCTATTGTACTTTAGACCATCGCCAGCCACGTCCATCTTTACCATGACTTTTTCGGCATGGCCATTTGCGTCGGTCAAAGTGATATTGGCATACTGCGAACCGGCCGGAGCATCCTCTGGCAAGGCAACGCGTACGTTCACCTCACGCGTACCGCCCGCAGCGACGTTGAAATGCGTCACACCGCCTACGAATGCAATCCACTGAGATAATTTGCGGTTATTATCCGCCGCATCACCTTCAAAAGCGCTAACCGATGCATCAATAATTACATCGTTCGTCGTATTATTGCGAACCGTGATCGTCTTTGTGTAGCTACGACCCAGCTCAGATACGCGACCAAAATCCAAGGTATAATCCGCGACAGAGAAAAATTCCTCCGCTACCTTTGCAGATTCATCCTTCGTACCCGCAATCACCGGCTCAGTATCTGTCGCCGCGACCGCATAAGGAATACAGGCATTTAATATTACCACGCCAGCAAGCGCAACGGCGCTCACTTTGGTCCACACACTTTTCATCACACCTCACACTTATATTTGCTTACATTATAGCATATGCATAAGCTTTAAAAGCACGAAAAAACCGAGGGACTTTTATATGCTCCTCGGTTTTATCATGGATTGATGGGGGAGAAAAATGCCTCTTAAATACGCGCGAAGACTCGCTCTACGTCATCTTCGTTCCACTCGATTCGTTCTCCGGGAGCGTAGATGATGCGCATAGCGCAAAGGTGTTCAGGATCCAACTCACTACTAAGACGCAGAGTAAAACTATTCGAGCCCAATACTTCATAGTCTTCCTCGTACAAATGACTGTCCTCGCATGGACGAGTCTCGGCCAGCTTCGCGTTCAGGATTACCGGAAACAAGTATGCTTTCCCGTTACGAATCACTCTTTTGACGAAAACATAAGGAGAGCCGCTTTCCGTGTCCTCGACTCCTAACAGTTCAACGTCGTCACTATCCGCGACGTTAACTGCCCTGCTGTATTCGTCATTGTTTAACGAGATGAGCAAAGTACCATAACCGCCGATACCGAGTTCGTTCATCGACAAAACAAAATCATCCCCTCTGCCGGGGACCATAAAATTTCGCACAAGAATCATCACTAAATTCCCACCGTATGCACTGACACAGGTGGACGTTCTCTTCACTTCTTCTTTACCCATAAGAACCTCCTGTACCCATCTTTGAAATGTACCGAACTCCCCCAAATCCATGGAAGAATAATACCATAATTGTTTCAAAAATCAATATGGTCTCAGTTACTCTCGTTCGTTTTTCTTTTCCGACGAAATCTCACCTGCCTTCATAATCTCTTCGCCGAAGGTCTCCATTTCATCGGTACGAGTCGGCTTGTCGCCAATCGCGGCCCTATGCTCCTCTCGCAGCTTTCTCTTTGCTATCAAATATCCCAATGGCGTCATGCCACCATGCGCATCCAGCTCACAGATACGAGCCGTCAGGCGTTCATATTCCAGTTTATCCTTCTCCGGCGCAGTCTTAGCCGCAATGCGAGTCTTCTTTAGTGACCTAAGGAGTTTATAGCCCTTTCCGTCAAGCAACCAGCCATACATGCGTCTTTCCGTATCCCAATCCGTACTATCCAAAAATCTTATATAAGCAGGCACAATACCTGCAATTTTTATGAGATGACTGCACAGTAGCCTATACTTATCGTCATCGGAATTTTGATCCCATTTTGCACCCCAAATAGCCTCTTCGTACGCCTTTCTCTTAGCTAACTCTTCGAGCCTATACTGCCTACTTTTGCGACGCTGTTCTTCGATACGTTTGTGCTCGGCTTTGGCCTCTTTTGCCATCTCTGTCCAAGATTTAACTTTATGCGGCACAACATTTCCATCCTCGTCATCATACACATCGTTATTTTGCCTCTTTTTAGCCAGCTCGTCACTGCGTCGTTTCGCCTCATAATTACCCTGACGAGTGCGATTATGTATAATGCCAAAAGAAATATGTGGGCGTCCAATCATAATAATTTCAGTATACTACATATGTTTTTCTCAAACAAAAAAGCAGCCCGAAGGCCGTTCTTTTTAAAACTTGGTGCGCCCGACTAGACTCGAACTAGCACAGCCGTTTGAATAGCCACTAGCACCTCAAGCTAGCGTGTCTACCAATTCCACCACGGGCGCAGATAGAGATATCTTAGCACACTTCAGCGTAATTGTAAAACGTTTATGGCGTAATATTCACGGAGCGCTTCTCTGACGCCCAATAGCGCACGTCATTAAAACGGTCCAAGACATCCGTCATATGTAAATCTTCAGAGTAAATGCTCACCTTCTCGTCGTAGTAATACTTCAAGCTCGAACGATAGAGGCCAATCGCTGGCACATCCGCCATCCAAGCCTTCAAGAAGTACTCATACTTCGCCTTACGAATGCTCATATTCGTCGTCGTGTGCGCCGAAAGCAAAGCGTCATCAACTAGGCTATTGGTGTAATTACTAAAGTTCCAACCGCTCGTCGAAATCTGTGTCGAGTTGTAGTAAACATACGGATCGGCGCTGACGCCAAGATCGATTTCGTAGATCAAAATATCGTAATCGCGCGGACGAACAACGGCCGTAAAGAAGTCTGCCGCTGCCTTCGATTCGTCGTATTCGTTTACCGAAACCTCAAAGCCAAGAGCGCGCAATTCATCGGCAAACCTATTCGCAACTTTCATCAACATATCGCGCTTCTGGACGGCAATATTAATCAGTACGACTCCACCGTCCTTATCAAGCAACTTGCCATTCTTGTCATACTGACAGCCAGATTTCTCGATCAATTCCTTTGCCGCTTTTCGATCGTACTTCGTCAACTCTGGATAATTCAACTTTTCCTGATTCTCCAAAATCGGATAATCAAGCAGGCGCGTGTCGTCAATGCCTTCGCGGATCTTTGCAAGGTTAATACCCTGGCGAATCGCCTGACGCAAACCGCGGTTCTTTAAAACATCACTTGCCGTATTCAAAAACGCAAATGCGCCACTATTCAAAAGACTCTCGCGGGCCGAAATATTCTTTTCGAGCTTCGATGACATCGCTTCGCTTAGTTCGGCTGTCGCAGAAACGTCGGACGAATTCATTGCCGACACAATGTCATCACGCTTCGTATAAGTCTTTAGCGTAAAGGTATCAAGCTTTGTATCAGGCAAGAAGTAGCGAGTGTTGCGGTTTAGATAGATCGTATTCGTATTAAGGCTCGTAGCGCCCGCCTTCTGCACGGCATTCAAGACGAACGGGCCAGAAGAAACTGGCTTCTTCGAAAACTCACTTTCGTAAACGAGCGCAGGGCTAATGTTGCCAAGAATATGCTTTGGCACCAAAGGAAATTCTAGCGTATCAATAAAGTCAACATAGGTCGCCGGCAAGGTAAACTCTACTGTCTTTTCGTTGATCTTTTTCGTCGTAACGCGTGAGAAATCAGCCGAAACGGTCGTTTTTGCGCTATTATCGCGGATCAAACCGACGGTATAAATAATGTCATCAGCAGTGATTGGTTCCCCATCCGACCAATATAGCTTGTCGCGCAAAGTGACTGTCCATACTTTTCCCTCTTTATCCATCGTAATAGTTTTTGCGAGTTCACCTTTGTTGTGGCCAGACGTATCAGGCGCAACCAAGTTTGCAAACAAAAGCTTACCGAGAGTCTTTTCGGCATTTGTTGCCGCATAAAGAGGATTCATAGAGTTGATTTCGCCCAAAACCGCCTCCGAGTAGTTGCCGCCGCGGACGAATGCCTCGGTCTCATACGAATCGCCGTACCACATGATCTGGACAATCGCGAACAAAAAGACCACGACCATCAAAAGCACCCACTCTATCACCCATAAACGTACCTCATGCACGTTCTTGATACGTGAAATAAAATTATCAGAAAAATGCTTGCCTACCTTATCGGTCGACTCATGGTAAAAATCCGCAATCTTCTTACGGCTAAAACGACTGCGCCCACTCTTTTTTCTGATAATACTCATTTATCCTACGATTAATGTTGCTAGAATCGACAACGCAAAGATAAAGGCAATAACAACCGTCGTATTGAACATTGATTTTTCGAGGCCACGGCGCTCAGTAAAGAGCTCGCCGCTAGCGCCAAAGCCAGCACCGAGGCTTGCACCGCGCTGCTGCAACAAAATCAAAAGAATCAATAATACGGCAGAAATGCCGGTAACAGTATTACAAAACGCACCTATTTCCATAGATCTATTTTACATCAGGCATTGCCAGATTGACAAGGTAATTTATCACCGAAATCAACAAACAGCTTTCAATTGCACCCCAGAATGTCATCTGTACATCCGGCATTAGCCAAATCGTTAAACCAACCACCGCGGCATTCACCAAAATCGTGAACAAACCTAGCGTTAAGAAGATTAGCGGCAGCGAGAAAATCGTCAAAACTGGCTTTACTACCGTGTTGACTACCGAGAAAATAAGACCAGCCGACAGATAGAGCCAAAAGCTCGACCGCATAACTTCGGAGCCTTCTTTGAAGGTGGCAAAAAAATTTATACAGATATACATCGCGACGCTGGAAACAAACCAACGCAAAATAAAGCTCAGGACCTGCCTCTTTACCATAAGCCTATTTTAACGCATCCTTGCGTTTTAATAAAGTATGGTACTGGATCGCAAAGCGATGGCTCTCGTCGTCAATTCTCGCGATCAGCTTAGCAATATGGCTATCTGGCGCCAACTCGGCCATCTCGTAATCCTCTTTTCTACGCGGCAACACGATACGTACGCGCGCATTTCGGCTATGGTCGCCACTCTTATCACGTCCAATCACCGGCACACCGGCCTTTTCGCAAAGCTCACGCACGGCACTCAGCTGCCCAACCGAACCATCGAGCACAATCAAGTCCGGTCGCCCCCAATCTTCTAGGTGATTCAGGCGACGAGTGAGCACCTCGAGCATGCTTTCTGGGTCGTTATTCTGCTGCTTGCGCAACTTGAAGCGTTTATACTTCGTTCGATCTGCTACACCATTAATAAAACAGACCATTGAACCGACAACATTCGTACCCGATTGATGGCTAATATCGTAGCCCTCAATCCGAACCGGCGGCTTCTTTAGCTCTAACAAATCCTGCAAATCCTGCAGCGCCTGATCGCTGGATATATCTAGGTATTCTTTATCCGAAAACACAATCTTCGTGCCCAATCCCTTCAGGCCAAAGAACTGATTGCGATACTCTGCTGCACGTTCGTATTCGCCGTTCGCCGCCGCCTCATACATCAACTTTTCAATGTCGCGGACGAGACGTTTGCGATTGCCCTTCAGATAACTAATCATCCGACGCAAATTATGCTTGTAATCGCGCGGGGTCATCTTTCCCGACTCGATCCCCGGCGTCAAACCAAGATCCGTATTCAATGTCTTTCTGCCAGTATATGGTCGGTCATAATATGGGAAAATCTTACGTAAAATCCTAAGTGCGCGCGTAATGGCCGTTTTACCATAATACGGACCGAAATACTCTGCGCCATCATCCTCCGGATTGCGTGTCATCGTCACGTATGGCACTTCAGACTTCATATCAATACGCACATAGCTCACAGACTTATCGTCACGCAACAAAATATTCCATTTCGGCATATAGCGCTTGATCATTTCGCTCTCGAGAAATAGCGCATCCATCTCTGTATCAACGACAATCCAGTCCGTATCATCAATCTCCGCCACTAACGCACGCGTCTTGGCATCTTTACGCTCTGGAGACTGAAAATATTGGCGCACACGATTACGCAAAACCGCCGCCTTGCCGACATAGATCACTTCACCCGCGCGGTTCTTATGAAAATACACCCCCGGTTCGCGCGGAAGTTCCTTTAGCTTTTCTTTAAGCTTAGGCGTCATACTATTATTCTACAACAAAAATCCGCCCAATTTCTTGAGCGGATTCTCATGCTTTTTGTTTTAACTAGGTATTAATGCCGCCACCAAGGCCACCAAGCATACTACCTATGCCCATATTACCAAAGGTTTGTTCGCACAACTGACGCGTGTTGCCAGTGTATGAGCCGCAGAAGCTATCAATCACGGCAGACGAAATATCTTCCATGAGTTTGCTTGCATCGCGTGCGCCATCTGGCTCATTGACGGATTTCTTATCGTAAGTTAGATCGAGCTTGGTCTTAGCTTCAGTCTTCTTGCCTTCGTTTGCGACAAACTCGATAGAAACGATCTTGCCGGACTTAATGCCGATGCGATACTCTTCTACATCGGTGCTGCTGCTCTTCTTCTCATCAGAATCGCTAGAAGTTTTGCTGCTCTTTTCGGTGCAGGAGTAGAGCTTCTTTACAGCATCGTTCTCTTTTGCCTTATCGGAAAAAGCTTTCTCTTCGTCTTCATCGATAACAACAGTGTAGTAATCGACGCCATCATCGGATTCCTTCTTGGAACCTTCCTTAACCTTTAGGAAAGGATGCTCCTTGTAGACGGAAGCGATTTTTTCCATCGACTCACTGCTCATTGCATCGTCGATACTATCGAAGAAACAGGAAGTATCGCCAAGCATGCTGATCTGCTTTGAATTAGCAGAATTAAGCTTGTACCATTGACCATCAACCTTTTCGACGATAGCGTCGATTAGCTTTTCGTAGATCTTCTTTGCAGAAGCGGAAGCAGAACCGCTGCCGTTAAGAATTATCTTCTTTAGGCTCTTGAGGTTTTCAAACATGAAGTAAGCATTGCCGCCCTCAATGTAAGATGCGGAAAAGTTTAGCGTGATCTTCTTGCCTTCAGCCTCGGCTTCGATAGAGCCACTACCGCCAATATTGCCGCCATCTTTGGAAATCTCGAAAGTGGCAGTATTCGTATCGCCATCGCTGTTCTTGTACTCTAAAGTACCAGTAGCGACAACGTTTTCGGACTTGTAGAGATTTACGAGCGCATCGCCCAAAATCTTATCTGGGTTGTTACCCAAGATGAGCCATAGCAAGATACCAACACTAGCGCCGATCAAGACGACCAAGGTGATGATAATGCCAATGATCAAGCCTTTCTTAGACTTCTTTGGCGCAGCAGCAACTGGAGCAGCAGCCTCAGCAGCTGGCTGTTCAGAACCGCCAAGAATACTGGCAGCTGGAGCAGCTTCGGCAGGAGCCTCGGCAGCAACAACTGGTTCTTCGGCAGGAGCAGCCTCGACAGGAGTCTCCGTAGCAGGAGCTTCGCTGACCGTCTCGGCAGCGCTATCAAGAATCATGTTGCCTTCATTGCTCTCTGCAGCAGGAGCGGCCTCATCAGGATAATCGGCTTCAAGATTGCCGGAGCCGATTGCACCCTCTAGGCGATTTTCCGCATCATCATCTGGAGCTGGAACCAATGGGTTTACAGTATCCTCTGGAGCGGAAATAAAATCTTCCTCAGCCTGTGCCTCTACGGCAGCAGCCTGTTCTGCGTTGAGCTCAGCAGCGGCATCCGTTACCGATGGATCGGTAGCAGGAGCGGCGTCGCCAAACCCTTCGCGATATTTATCGTCATCCATTATTTATTACTCCTCAACGCTGTACTTGTTGTCTTCGAGACGAACGTTACAGCTAGTGTGTGCGCGTACGCAAGCATCAACAGCTTCGTACTTGTTTTGAGTTTCGCTAGCGAACACAAAAAGCCATACGCTAAGAGCCGCGAAGAAAAGCGTAGTACAAGCAAACATAATATAGAAGAATTTATATTTACCGGTTGCCTGATGGCGCTCTGGATTGCGCTCCTTGTAAAGCATCTCTGCTGAAACGCGACGTTTAGTAGTTTTGGTTGCACCAGAAGACTTCTTTACGACGGTGCTCTTCTTGGTGGCTGGCTGCTTCTTTGTAGCCATGGTCAAAATGCCCTCCTTTAAAATAAACTTTAGCTTAATAGTATCATATATGCTAAAATTATATCAATTAAGCTTTTGTTTATTTAATTAGGGAGAAAGGCATCATTATTTATGCAAAGTAAAAATACAAATATTAAGTACATCCACGCACGTCAGATTCTCGATTCGCGCGGCAACCCTACGGTCGAAGCGGACGTTATTCTCGAAAGCGGCCACGCTGGTCGCGCTGCCGTACCATCCGGCGCATCTACCGGCGCAGGCGAGGCGCTTGAGCTTCGTGATGGCGACAAAGAACGCTTCGGCGGCAAAGGTGTTTTGAAGGCAGTTTGGAACGTCAACAACAAGATCGCTGACGTCCTTATTGGCAACGACGCCGCAGATCAACGTGCCATCGATCGTCTCATGCTCGATCTTGACGGCACCGAAAACAAGTCCAATCTTGGCGCAAACGCCATTCTCGCCGTTTCCCTCGCGGCTGCAAAAGCTGTTGCTCACGCAAAGAACATGCGCTTCTACGAATACGTAGCCGAGCTTGCCGGCACTACCGATGAAATGTGCCTCCCAATGCCAATGATGAACGTCATGAACGGTGGCGCACACGCCGGCTGGTCAACCGATTTCCAGGAATACATGATTGTCCCAGTTAGCGCTGCAAACATCTCTGAAGCTGTTCGTATGGGCGCCGAGGTTTTCCATGCCCTCGCCAAGGTCCTCAAAGAACGCGACTACGTCACTACCGTTGGCGACGAAGGTGGTTATGCCCCTCGCGTCCACGACGGCAACAATGAGCCGCTCGAACTTATCAAACTCGCCATTGAGGCTGCAGGCTATCGTGTCGGCGATGATATCTGCATCGCTATGGATGTCGCAAGCTCCGAATTCGCTGCAGACGACCATTATGAGCTAAAGACCAATGGTGACTGGAAATCTAGCGAAGATCTCGCAAACTGGTACCAGTGGATTATTGACAACTTCCCTGTAGTTTCGATCGAGGACGGCCTCGGCGAGAACGACTGGGATGGTTGGAAGATGCTTACTAATCGCTTCGGCGACAAGATTCAGCTCGTTGGCGACGACCTCTTCGTAACCAATTCCAAGCTTCTCCAAAAAGGTATTGATATGGGCGCAGGCAATGCTATTCTCATCAAGCCAAACCAGATCGGTTCCCTCACCGAAACTATCGACGCGGTCCTTCTCGCAAAGAAGAATGGCTACAACTGCGTAATGTCTCACCGCTCCGGCGAAACTGAAGACACCACGATTGCCCACCTCGCTGTCGGCCTTGGCACTGGCCAGATCAAGACCGGTTCCCTCAGCCGCTCTGAGCGCATCGCGAAGTACAACGAGCTCATGCGCATCGCGGAAGCAAATTCCACGCTCGGACTCAAAAATCCATTCAAGCGCTAACCAACAAAAATCTCCCCTTTCGGGGAGATTTTTTTATTTGTTCAATGCGTCTTCGATTGCGTTGATAAATGCCGTCGACGCGCCCTCGGAGGCATTCGCAAAGTCAATCTCGCGGCCGTTAATAAAGACTGTTGGCGTAGAAGTGAGGCTATCTTCACGCGCCAGCTTCATATCGTGATCAACTTTCTTGCCGTATTCTTCACGATTCAGCCCTTCGCGGAATTTTACGCCGTCGCCCTTACCGCCACTGGCTTCCTTAAAGATTTCATCAAAACGATCCGCGAGCATATCTTCGTCGCTGACATATACCCAGTCATTGCGACGCGTAAAGAGAGCCGACATCATCTCGTAATAATAACCTTGCGCATCAGCCGATTCTAGCGCAATCGAAGCCGGACGAGCGTATGGATGCATATTTAGTGGCAAATAACGCGTCACGAATGCCACCTTGTCACTATATTTCGCATAGAGCGCCTCGATGATTGGCCACATCTGCGCGCAAGCCGGGCACTGCATATCGGTATACCAGATAAAGACAACTTTTGAATCCTTCTTGCCGCGAACATGTTCGCCAATATTACCGCTTTCGGGCGATGCTGCGATAATCCCGCCGTGCCTAATGTCGCGGTCTTGGCGCTGCGCAGTCTGCTCACCGCCAAATAGCGAATCAATGCCCTTGCCATTCAATGAAGTCGTCAGCGCCATCATTAAAACTAGAATTACTAGGGTCTGCACAGCGATAATAATCGCCATCACAGCGACATAGGTCTGCGAAACGACGACCGTACCTTTCTTTTTGCCTTTCACGGCGTTCTTGTATTCACTAGTCTTTGCCACCTTCTTTGTCTTTGCTGTCTTTTTCTCTGTCATAGTAATGCTACTCCTAATGCGCTAGCTGTCATCATAATAATACCCGCCAACAATACGCCGCACATTACAGCGATTGCCGACTTTTTGAAACCAAACCCAAGGAAGCTGGCCGCCAAAGTGCCCGTCCAGGCACCCGTACCAGGAAGTGGGATCCCGACGAATAATAGCAATGCAATGAATGCGCCCTTTTCGCCGGCCTTATCGGATAGTTTTTTGCCTGCCTTATGCCCCTTCTTTAGACACCAAGAGCAAAACTTGCCAATCGCCTTCTTGTCCTTGCCCCACTCCAAAAAACGCGCCGCAAACAGATAAATGAAAGGCACCGGCAGCATATTTCCGATAATACATACGATATACGAAGGGATTGGTGGCATACCCCAAACCTGCGAAATCGGAATCGCACCGCGGAGCTCAATCAGCGGCACCATCGAAATCAGAAATATCTTTACGAAATTGAAAAACATCTTAGTTATTGTAGCCAGGTTTACCTAATAGTTCAAACATGCGCGTTTTGTAAGCCTCAACGCCTGGCTGGTTAAATGGGTTCACGCCAAGCGTAAAGGCGCTCAATGCGCAAGCCATCTCAAAGAAGTAAATCAACGCACCAAGTGAACGCTCATCGATGTTTGGCATGGTTATTTGTGTTACCGGCACACCGCCCGCCGCATGCGCTTCGCGCGTCGCCTGAGCTGCAACCTTACAAATGCTATCGAGCTCACGACCTTCCAAATACTGCAGGCCATCAAGGTTCTCGGCAGAACCCGGCACCGTCACACCGGCATAGTCACCAGCGATCTCGACAAAAGTCTCAAACAAAGCACGGCGACCTTCCTGCATGTATTGCCCCATCGAATGAAGATCGGTCGAATAAATTACGCTGGCCGGGAAAATACCCTTGCCCTCTTTGCCTTCGCTTTCGCCGAATAGCTGCTTCCACCATTCATTAAAATACATAAAGCTCGGCTCGAAGTTCGCCAATACCTCAATGTTATAGCCTTTCTCAAGCATAACATTGCGAAGAACCGCATATTCTGCCGCCTTGCCGCCATCAGAAATCAAAGCCGTACGCTCTTCCTCTGCGCCATCCATCAACCTATCAATATCAATTCCCGCTACCGCAATTGCGAGCAAACCAACCCCGGTCAAAACCGAATAGCGACCACCGATATTATCCGGCACCACAAAAGTCGTATAGCCTTTTGCAACTGCCTCATCATGCAGCGCGCCCTTGTTTGCGTCCGTCGTCGCATAAATGCGCTTCGCCGCCGCTTCCTCGCCGTATTTATCGATCAGAAGCTTCTTGAAAGTGCGGAATGCCACTGCTGGCTCCGTTGTCGTGCCAGACTTCGAAATCACATTTACGGAGAAATCTGCGGCGCCGAGTTGCTTCACGACTTTTTCGAGCTCGCGCGCGCTGAGCGAATTGCCAGCATAGAGGATCTTCGTACGACCACGTTCACCGCCGAGCGCCTCAATCACGGCACGATGACCGAGATAGCTGCCACCAATGCCAACACAAATCAAATAATCTGAATCTGCATTAATCTGAGCTGCTGCTGACTTAATACGTGCAAATTCGTCGCGGTCGTAGTTTACTGGCAAATCCACCCAGCCACCAAAACCGTCCTGCTGCGCCCGCGCCACAAACTGACGCGTCAATGCAACACGCTCGTTTAGCTCTTCGTCAGAGATTAAACCTTTATAATCGCACCTAAAATCAATCATGAAACCTCCGAAATACTTACCTTTATTTTAGCATAATAAAAGCCCCTGGGATAATTCCCGAAGGGGCTCAGCTCTATTTTACTCGTCGTCTTCCTCTTTATCTTTATCGGCAGTGCTTACAAACAAAGCGAGCGAAAGCAGAAGCATTGCATCTACTACGCTGGCAAGTCCAAGCCTGCCCAAAATAGACGGAATTAACCATTCCGATCTCGCAAATACGAAAACAAATATTGCAAGAAGAAGAATGACGCCTATGCCGAAGAAAAGAGACTCAAGAAGATCAGAGAAGCTCTCGTTCTCGTCCATTGATTCTGCTGCTTTTCTGCCTGACTTATATGCTGTCGGGAATGACGCGAGTGAATTTCTTGTAGAATTTTTCATATTTCCACCTCCTATGGAAAAACGAAAAGGCCGAAATGTTCAAAATAAGCCTCAAAAAGGCTAATCCTTCTAATTATAGCATAAGCTTACCAAAAAGTCAAGAGGAAGGCACAAAAAACAGGGGCTCTCACCCCTGTTTGATTGCCTAATTATAAGCTGACTGCAATATCGTGCAAGTCACCAGCGCTAAGCGAGTTCGTTTCGTCATTAATCACGTAGAACACGCCGCCGTTCACCCAAGCCGCATTCGAGCCAGAGATATAGATAGTCAATCCCTGCCCCTTTGCGATTGAGTAGCTAGCGCCCCACTTCTTCAAAACATAATTTGTAAGCACTGCTGATGAATCCCAAGAGGACTTCTCCTCCATCAGAGTGAATCTCTGATCGCGATCGTTCTTGAATGCCATCGTGATGCGGCCATTTTCCTCTTTTACGAGGCCATCGAGGCGGTAGTTCGCTGGAACATAGCTAGGATAAGCCTTCTCAATACCGCTATGCATTGCTGCGACGCGCACGGAGATATCAGGCAAATTCACGCTGACAAGATAGCCAAGGACGGCAAGCGAAATAACCGCCATCGTAGCAGCCAAAGCGAAGCGCTTTTTCTGCCAGAAATGATGCTTTGCGCCCTTTGCGCTGGATTCTTCCTCATCGCTCATCGTCGAAACCTTGCGAAGCGCCTGCTGAATAGCGCGCTCCTTCAATTCCTGCGCCGTCAAAGCCTGTGGCTGAGCGGCAGCCTTGCGAGCGGCCATTTTCGCCTTCGCAACCTTCGCCAAACGAGAATCACGAGCTGGCGCAATTGGCTCATCGTCAATCGCTTTCACGGAAGCTAAATCGCGCAAAGAAATCGTATTTGAAGCCGCGCGAGCCTCAACTTTGCTGCGCTGAGTCTGCGCACCAAGCTGCTTTTCAGCGCGCTGAACAACTTTTTCGGTCTCCTGCGCAATTGTTTCTTTCTGGGCAACTTTTTCGACTGGCTGAAGCTTTACACCATGGCCTTTTTCGATCAAAACGCGCTTCTTGCTCTGCATCTTTAAAGCACGGGAAGCAGCACCGGCCGAAGCCTTAATCCTAGGGGCTGGAGTAGGTTTCTTTACGAACCTACGGTTAAGCGTAGTAGAACTCTGGAGTCGACGCTTATTAACTGCGCTCGCGTTCTTCGCGCTAGATGCATTTCCAACTCTGACTTTGACTCCGTCCATACTACCTCTCTTAATTCTGCTAATGTTATCTTAAAACATAAGCGCGCGGAAATCAATAGCATTTTAAAATATTTGTTCAACGTTCAATTCTTTTAAGCATAAGCATTATTTGTGATATAATTAATTCAATTTATGGACCGTGCGAGATCAAAAAGACTGCGAAATATTCGCGTAATCGCGACCAATATTTTTATGTGCATTTCCGTCGTAGCGATCGTTTTCATCCTTATGATGATTGCGATGGGTTTCACATTTAATGAATCCGGCAAGCTCGAACAGGCCGGCCTCGTCCAGCTCGCATCTAATCCCTCCGATGCGAACGTCAATATTGACGGCGAAGCTCAGTTCAGTCATACCGAGTTCAGCAAGATGCTCAGTAGTGGCATGCATCAGATCAAAGTCACAAAATCCGGCTACGACACCTGGTCCAAGAACCTCCGTATCGACGCCGGCCTCCTTACCCGCGTCGAGTGGATTCGCCTCTTCCCTAAAAAGAACAACATTAGCGACGCTAAGACTTTCGACGAATTACGTCTCGCCTCATTCTCTGCCGACCGCAAAAAACTCCTTGTTATCGAAAACGGCAAAAACGCTCTAAATATTATTGATATTCAAGGCGACAAAGCCAAGAACAACAAGCAGGACCTCAATAATTTCCTCAGCACCACCGCGGCAAAGGCCGTCGATGGCGCAATTTCCATCGTCGCCTGGAACGAAAATAATAACCGCTTCCTCGCAAAGTGGACCGTCAATAACAAGACAAGCTGGCATCTTGTCGATCTCGAGCATCCAGAAAATAGCATTAATCTTAGCAAGAAGTTCAACCTAGCCTTTGATAGCATTCTCATTATCAACGATTCAGCCAGCAAGCTCTGGGCCCTCGAAAACCAGAACCTTCGCCTCATCGACGTTAATAACCTTACGATCTCTGGCGCAATCGCAACCGGCATCGAGAAAATCGCGCATAACCGCGACGCCATTTCGTTTATTCATGTAGACAATGACGTACGCCAGCTCAGCTTCTTTAAGGAAGGCGAGAAAGGCTACACGACCATCACGAAATTTGAAAATACCTCTGATAAAACCGTGTTTAAACTCGCGATGGGTACCTATTGGAATGAAGAATGGCTCATCTACAGCGTCGACAAGAACGTCAAACTCATCAGCGGCAAATATCCTTCCTATGGCAAGAACGACGTCTCCAAACTAAAGACAACTTTCGAGCGCGAGCTCGATTACGTGCCGCAACTTCTATCCGTCAACGCAAACCAGCGCGTCGCTGTTCTCTCTGGCGAAAAGCGCCTAACTAGTTACGACGTCGAGACTAAAGATAGTTTCGACATCAAGCTTGACAATACTCTCACAAACATCAACTGGCTCGATACTTACCTAATCTGGCAAAATATCGACAGCACAATCGTTATTCGCGACTTTGATGGCGACAACCGCCGCGAGATCATCTCCAACGTCAACAATCCATTCCCAGTTGCAATCAGCGAAAACAACAAGTGGCTCTATTACTTTGACGCCACCGAAGAAGAGTCGGCAACCGATGCGGACAGCAAAGCCCCATCCGATGCCGCCCCAGTTAATACTACCGAAACCACAATCAAATACAAACTAAAACGCAAAGCTCTATAGATCGCGCAACAATTCTTTTGCGTACTCTAAAGTCATACCCTGCGCCGTCGAAAGGCGTCCTTCTTTTAGTCGTACAAAGAATGAGTTATTAATATTTGCTGCGCCGCAAACTGTTTTCCAAGTGTCGAGCTTCAAGAATTCCTCGATTTCGTCGTCCGACAAATCATCCATCACCAGTCTCGCCGTATCGGTCAGATTCACGGTCTGCAAAATCTTATCGCCATCGGCAAGGATAATTGCATTACCAGTATAAGAATAGATCTCATCCGAACCGCGCATCTTGCATAGCAACTCACGTGCGGCTTTGACGGTCTTCTGCTTCCCGTAAAGCACATTCTCAAACGCAATGTTTTGATCGGCAGCAATTATTAGCCTGCGACCACGCTTCTTTGTAGCTTCAAATACTACCATCGCTTTGCGCATCGCAATTTCCGCCAACTGATCTTTCAGAGATTTCGCTTCATCTGGAGTCTCGTCAGCGTCGCTTACGACCACCTCAAATGGAATTCCCGCATCCATCATCATCTGTTTACGGTACTTCGAGCTAGACGCCAAAATAACGCGCGGAAAGCCCGCCACAATACGTTTAAACGGAGCGATGAGGTCCTCCGGCTTTTCATAGAAAATCACTTCCGTAGCGATATTTGCCATTGTTGTCGAAATATCACTGCCCTTTTTCGCAATCACATAAATCGGCTTACCGGCCGCATAGCAGAAGCCGCCATTCATGCCGAGACCAACGCCTTTTTCGCTGAATTCAATAATATTGCAGTCGCATTGCTTCATCGCCGGGAAAGCAAAATCCTTCATTAAAGTCTTGCCAACCGGGATTTCTGCTTTGCCCCACTTCTCGACGTCTCTCGCCATCAAGGTTATCTCGACACCAGCCTTATTTAGTGCCGCTTCAATTGCCTCCACCTTAGCGCGATCCTCGTCGCCATCATGAAACTTTAGTGCGAAAAATGAATGAATTTTACCCGGTTTTCTCTCGTATGAGATTTCCGCTCTCTTTGCGCTTTTCATACCAAAATTATACCAACAAAAAGCCGCCAATATGGCGGATTCTGAAATGGTGGGCGAGGAGGGACTTGAACCCTCACGACATTGCTGTCACAAGATTTTGAGTCTAGCGTGTCTACCAATTCCACCACTCGCCCATAGCTCTCTGAAAGAACAATATTAGTTTAGCATAAAAGATACGTTTATGCTAGAATATACCTAAATGGACAATCAGAAAGGTGGGCAACCGACTACTCCTCCTAGCTGGAACGCTTGGGGGCAAGCCGCAGCGAAAAATGGCTACGCACAGCCTGGGCAAGCGGCAAAAACGCCGACCGTAGCGCAGCGACAGCAGCAGACGGCGGCAGCTTTGGCTCGCCAAAAAGTCCTCGAAGCATACAAACATTCTCCTCAAAATTACCGCGAAACGAACAAGCAGGCAGCCGCTGCTACCCCTCAGATTAAAGCCGAAGATTGGCGCAAATACCACACCGCCTGGCAGCAATACTATCAGAAGTATTATGGCCAGTACTACGGCCGCGCCGCTAAAGATTACGTCGCTCGCGAACGTCTAAAACTCGAACGCGACTATGCCGAACGCGAATCGCAAGCCGCCAACGAACGCACGGCGATGTATTCCGTCGCTACCCAGGGGCAAACTCAAGAAAACCCTCAGGATGTCCAGAACGATTTCAAGGCAAAAATCCAGAAAAAAGTCGCCAAACGCGCCAAAAAAATGCGCAAATCACGCCACTTTATACCTATCACAATCGGTCTATCCATTTTGATTCTTGGCCTTCTCTTTGAATACAACCAAGTCATTATTGCCAACGCTGTTGCCTATATGTCGCCAGGCGGTTCCGACGTGAATGATATCTCAGCTATCGATCCAACCGTCTCCGCCAGCGTCCACAACAAACCAACCCTTATGATCCCAAAGCTAAACGTTGAGGTCCCAGTCGTATTCGGCGCTAAAAACGATCTAAACTCGATGTCCGCCGCCATGTCTAACGGCGTCGCACACTTCTCTATCCCTGGCGCCTCCGCCAACCCAGGCGAAATCGGCAACTTCGCCGTATCTGGTCACTCTGCGGGCAACATCTATCAGCAATCCGATTATAAATTCATCTTCTCCGGCCTCACTAGGATGGCCGCGAATGACCTCATCTATATGGACTACAAGGGCCAGCGCTACACTTACCGCGTCACCGGTACACGCACAGTCGACCCATCCAACTCTGCCGCTCTTCGCAAAATTGCCAGCGACAACTCTGGTAAGCCAATGATCACTCTCATCACCTGTACGCCACTCGGTACTTCAAAATACCGTCTCCTTGTCTACGGCGAACAAATTCACCCATCCTATGAAGGCGCCCCAGAAGTCGAAGAGCCAGTCGAAATCGACGAAAACAACCAGCCAGAGATGCCAAAGAACGACGATCCGCCACTAGTCCAATTCTGGAAGTGGCTAACTGGTCAGCAATAAGACCATGGTAAAATGAGGCTATGAATCTGCAAAATTTCTCTTTTAGACTCCCCTCCGCACCAAGGCTAATCTGCAGCCTACCGGTTTTACTTGTCACTTTATACTTCGTGCCGCCACTCGGTGTCATTCTAACAATTGCACGCCTCTTCATTTATGGCAGCTACCGCTACTACCGCGTTCCGGCCGCAATTCTCATCGTTGCGTTACTCTGCCTCGCTCCTCGCGGTTACGAGCTGCTCCAACAGAATTTTGGTGACCAAGTCCCAGTCTTTCAACCTCTTATCGATTTCCGCGCTCATCCGCTATATCCAAAGCTAACCGACTTTGGCCGCTGGACAGCGATTTTCAGCATCATTATGCTCATTGCTAGCCAAGTTCTCAGCAAAGTCGCTAACCTTGCCTCACAGGCCATCAGAATGGCTTCTATGGCTAAATCCGAAGCGAACAGCAACCAGCCAAAGAACGTTTCGTCGCGCGTCATGCAAAAAGACAACGCCTCGACCGACCCGGCCGACCAAGAAACACCTCACGTCGTTAAGTGCCCTAGCTGCGGTAAAGCTAACCATATCATCGGCACCGTCGGCAAATGCAAATCCTGCCGTAACGCCGTCGAATGGCATCCAAAGAAATAACGAACCATCAAAAATCCCCTCTCATTAGAGGGGATTTTTTTCTAGTCTTTCTCTACGACAATCGCCATTGGCGTGAGCTGGCGAGCCTGACCAAATGGGTTATCTGCGAACTTCGAGGCAAGAAGCGCATCTTCATCCGTGCAAGCCTTACCTAGGATGTTGCGGCCAATATCGTTCGAATCGATCACTACGACGCCTTCAAAGTTATCGCGCAGAGTCTTTGCGATCTTTGCATTCTCGCGAATCAAAACCGTGATATGCTCAGCAACATTATCTGGATCCTTTGGCGGTAACTTCGCCGAAACGTTTGCTGGATAGGCAGAATACGAAGTTGGACCGTCAATCGCGCGTACGTTTGCGCCAGCAACGTTATAAAAGACACCGCGCTTGCCTACTGCTTTACCGGCGGCGCTCGCAACCGTAGCGAGCAAGATTCTTGGCGTACCAGCCTCACGCAATGCGAGCTCCATCGTTGCAGGATTACCGAGGCCAATACCAGCCGGCGTACGATGAACAAAGCGACTAAGTACGCGAGCGCTCCAGCGCGCATCGACGTCCCATAGGAAGTACGAGCGGCCTTGCATCGTCGCAATAATCTTTTCACTGATATAGAGCTGCCATTTCTTGGAACCTACTTCCTTGCTCATCGTCTTCGCGAAAGCGCCGACGTAGCGATTGATATAATCATCGAGCTTCGTCTCTGGCGTCACGAGCTCCGTGCGAAGCATATAGCGCGTATAGACCTTGTTATTCACATCGGATTTAATGTCAGCCTGCTTCTTGTCGTTCGGGCCATAGCCAAGCTCTTCTGGCTTTGGCGCATTCTCATCTGGCTTTTCGTCGAAGAATTCACGGAGCCAAAGCTCAACGTTAATGATGCGCCAGAAGGCCATCGAACCATAACTGCCCTTGCCCTTTTCGTCGAGCTTGAACTCGCGGAGTACCTCTAGCTGATTGAAGTATTTACGATGTGCGAATTCATCGGAGGCAAGAATCTTCTCAAGATCTTTATGAATCTCTTTAAACCATTCACCTTCTGGAGTCGTGAAACCAATCTTGTTGCGACGTGCACGAATCTTCTCTGGCAAAATACCCTTCATTGACTCGCGGAGAATGTTCTTGTTCCAGCCGCCATGGATAATCGCGGCTTCATCAAGACTAAAGAGATATTTGAGCAACTCTTTATCGATGAATGGTACGCGCCCCTCGAGACTGAAGCGCATCGTGTTGCGATCCTCGTAGCGAAGCAGGGATGGCAAACTATGCTTAAAGATGTCATCAAGCAAGCGCATCTTAAGGTTATTATTAATAACAACCATCTTTTCGTCGGTATACTTCTCTGCAAATTCCGGCTGCATGAGATTCGTAATCGGCTTCAACTTGTTACGTTTGCTGCGCAAAATCTTCTTTACGATGTCGCCGGACTTGCTCGTCTCTTCGAGAAGGCGCTTGTACTGCTTGCGGCTCTTGAGCTGGTTTAGATAGACGTAGTAATAAGGGTTGTAACCCGCCATCATCTCGTCAGCACCCTGGCCGTCGAGCAAGACCGTCACGTACTTTGAAGCCTCACGCATCACAGCATACTGCGCATATGGACCAGTGCTGATAATTGGCTCTTCCTGCGTACGCACAAAATCCGTCAAATCCTCTAGGAAGGTCTTCGGCGTTGGCTTAATCTTGTGAGATTTGATCTTGTTTGGATACTTATTAATCAACGCATCGACATATACTTCCTCGTCGTTGCTGAGGTTCGGGAAAACTGCTGAGAAGGTGTTCTGGCGCGTACCAACCGACTCGAGTTCCTTATTTTTACTGTCTTCTTCGAGGTTCTTCGCAATGAGCGCTGCTACCGATGAAGAATCGAGGCCACCAGAAAGCGACGTGCCGACAGGCACCTCGCCGACCAAGCGCATACGTACAGCCTTATCGAGGCGAGCGCCGTATTCCTTGGCTTCCTCAGCGCTATAAGCCTTTGGATGCTTTGCGAGCTCAATCAATTCCTCGCGGAGATTCGTATACATCTTACGCTTCGAGCCGCTCTTGTTGATGGTCATCATCTCGCCCGGCATGAGGCGGTAAATATTTGTAAAGAAAGTCTCATTCGTGTCGTCCTGAACGCGGAACTTTAGGTAACGATAGATAATCTTGTCGTTCGGCTCAGTCTTTACTACGCCAGAAGCGAGCATCGTCTTGATCTCAGAAGCAAAGATAACCTTCTTGCCATCTTCGTAATAGTAGACCGGCTTGATGCCAAAGTGGTCACGCGCAAGCGTCACCTCGCCCTTCTTGCGGTTCATAATCGCAAGGCCGAACATGCCATTAAACTTATCAAAAGCTTTGTCGCCCCATTGAATGAAGGCCTCGAGGACAACCTCAGTATCGGCGTTTGTGCGGAATTTAAGCTTTGGATTCTCCGCCAAAAGCTCCTCTTTGAGCTCGAGGTAGTTGTAGACCTCACCGTTGTAAATAATTTCGTAATCTGGATTATTTGCCGACTTCATCGGTTGCTTGCCAGCGGCGCGGTCAATAATTGCCAAGCGGCGATGCGCAAGGCCGATCTTGACGCCGCCATCGACTAGGCTCGTCTCACCATTACCATCAGGACCACGATGTACCATCGCGGCGGTCATTTTTCCAAGAATGTCTTTCACGTCATCGTAGCCGAAACAGCCAGCAATACCGCACATAAAAAATTTCCTCCAAAGCTTTTTACTATTTTACCACTTATGGTCAGCAATTCCAAACCTTGACTAAACAGCATTTTTATTCTACAATAAACACACGTATTTTTGGGATCGTTGCCGTTAATCGCGCACATTTAAAGGAGATGATATAAATGCTTACTTGGCAAAACCTCAGGAATTTTTTCCGAAGTGCAGCAAAGCGCACAAGTTACCTCGAGTTCGCCGATCTCCTTTGTGATTTCGGCGTCATATTCTTCTATCCACTGGTAGCTTGCAAAGCAGCCTGGTACTTCATCGCCATTGTCGTTCTTGCGGACATCTTCCGCTTCTTCGTCCGTGGCTCATGGTATTACGCACCATCACATAGCGCCGCCCACCGCCGCAACCCCAGCAGAGATCATAATGCTGCTGTTGCTGGCTGCATCAAAATCATTGCGCTTTTCCTACTCTTACTGACCAAACTACCCGAGCTCCAACTCGGCGACCAACCAGTTTTCCTGCTCTGCATCCGCAGCTGCCTCTGGTACGTCATCATCGTCGCCACTATCGTCGAGACCTTCCGTTGTCTGTTGCACACAATGCACAAATACAACGCAGACTGGCTCGTCGGCTCTGGTGGCAGAATTGGCGCGCCAAACTGGATCAGCATCACAAGAATAGGAATTTCACTCATCATGCCGCACATCTACATGACGCAATCGTTCGGAACCAAAAGCAACCTTATTGCTACCACCGTGATGATTCTCGCAATCGCTACCGACTCTGTCGACGGCTACATTGCGCGACACACAAACAGTATCACGAAGGTTGGCAAATACCTCGATCCGCTCGGAGACAAGATCATCTTTGTCCCGAATGCCGTGGCTTTCATTTGGTTACTCTACCGCAATAGCGTCGCAACCGATGACTGGGCAGTTCTTATCTCTACTGCAATTTTCTTTGCAATTGCTTTTACAAGAGACGTTCTGTTCTTTATCTGGTTCTTCACTAACGGGCGCAAAATCCCGAGCGGCATCGGCGCAAGCCTGATCGACAAAATCCGCATGGTCGGAATTTGCGCTTGGCTGCTCTCAACCGCCATCGCATTGTCCATTCCTACCGGTACTATTAACCTCTATATGACGATCCTTGGCGTAATCATGATCTTCATCGTAGCGTTACTCAGTGCCATCAGCGTTTATGTCGATTACCGACGCCTCCAGAAGGCGCTCCAAACTTAAAAGGCAGTCATTTTCTCTTGACTGCCTTTTTGCCGCCATTGACTTTTTGGCCAAAGTGTGATATAATAGAAAGGATTGGGTTATTTTTTGTACGCAATAGCTTTTTGAAAGGATGTGATATGGATGTTATTGTTATCAGCAATTACACAGATGGTACAGAAAAAACGCTCAGGAGTCTTTGAAATCCTGACGGCAATCGTGATAGTAGTAGTAGTTTTAATGAGGTCAATGATCTTTGGCTCAAGTGTCGCTGGACACTACCTGCTCTGCGCGGTTGTCGTCGCAGAGATCGCGAGGTTTCTCGCATGCGGTTTTTGGTTTTTCGTAGATTTTCACCCCGCTGCACACTATTGGTGCCCGCAAAAGGATGAACTCTACAAGGTAGGCGCCATCATTAAACTGACTGCCTACTTTTTCTCCATCTTATTCGCATACATGGCCACATTAGCTCATCATTCAGCATGGCAAATCGATGTCCAGTGGCAAGTTATTCCATGGCTCATCATAGTAATCGCTACGTTCTATGAGCTTGCACGCACCATCATTCTGGTCGCGCAAAAGTGGAACCCGAAATGGTTAAAAATGCCAAAAGAGATAGCCGAGATACCCGCCAAAGAGCGATCAACAATCCGCGAGATCGGCGCGTGCTGCTATCTGGCGCTCTGGAGATTAGGCCTCGCAATATTCGCACCGTTCTGCCTACTCTTAGTGTCAACTTGCGGCTTTCCAATCGCCGCAGGAGCCGGAATCGCCATTATAGTAGAACTGGCACTCAACAGCTTCTTCTATCTCTCAGACGAAAAGGCACACAAAGCTTTCTGTTGGCTTGATACTTTCATCGTAAAGTATCTATTCGCCAGTAATAGCATTGCGCTCTGCTATATAGTCTGGAAAAGCGATGTCAAGATTAACGGCAACAACGGAACGAGTATTCTTATGTTCTTCTGCGTTGCGATCATAATCATTAAAGACATCATTACGGCGATCTGGCACCTCACAGGGCGCTACGACATCACGTCGTTCCTCCAAGAGGACGGGCATTTCGCTATATCGACCGCTAGAAGCTTAGTAGCCTACGTCTGGCTCATTGCCTCCACGGCTACAATGACCTTCGGGTTTATGTACTGGGGACACGTAGCGATCATCGGCGCCGTAATTGTCGCGGTACTGAGCCTAATTACGATCTTCGTCGAAAACGAAGATATTGTCGAAAGCAAAAGATCCTATTACTACTACTAAAAAGAGGGCCGCACCCCATACGGGTACGGTCCTTTTTCTTGCCTACAAAACGCTCGCTAACACCTTATAAAAGTCTTTTTCTGAGTTCCAAAGTCGCGCCACAATCGCCTGCGTATAGAGCGCGCCACCCCAGAGAGAAATCGGCGTCCAATTCGTCTCAGCAATCGTCTGCGTCACCACTTCGCCATTCTGCGCCACGATCAAGAGATCGTTGTGGTAGGTCGCCACCGACACCGGATAGCTCAAAGTGAACTTATGCAGCGTCTCAACCAACTGGTTCGTCGGCATCGAAAGCGTAATAACCTTCGGATAATACATCGTGCGGAGCAACTTTTGCAGCTGCGGCATCGTCAAAAGCACCCCCGTTTCATACTCGCGCATCGCCCAATCGGCCGCCGACGGCGTCACCGCCTCAACTGCATCGCGTGTCACAAAAACCGGCTTCTGGCACTTCTCCATAAACTCCGCAAAAACAAGGGTCGTCTCGGCATTCTTGCCACTATCGCCTATCAAAAGCACTGCATCGGCCCATTCGGCCTGGCGCAACATCTCTTGAAGCGCCATCCGCCCAAAAGCACCCGAAGCCTCCGCCTCGGCGAAATACAGCTCTGGCGTACTCGGCACCTGGTTTTTAAGAGCATCGGGCATCAAGGCACGCACTTCGCCTGCGCCGAAGCGCTTTGCCGTTTCCAGCGCATTTGCGACCGCAAAAAACAAACCCCTATTCCCGCCAATAATTAGCAGCTTTCCAGCAAAGCGGCGCTGCTCCGGTGGCAGCAAATCCACTTCATTGAACAACTTTTTTGTACTCTGCCTATGCCAATAATCTAGGTTTTCGCTCATTTTAACTCCAGCATAATTGGGCAGTGATCAGAGCCCATCACATCGTCATAAATTTCCGCTGCCGCTATCTGTTTTTCGAGCTTCTTACTGACTAAAAAGTAGTCAATGCGCCAGCCGATATTACGCTTTCTGGCGCCCATTCTGAAGCTCCACCAACTATACTTTTGCTCGCCCGGGTGAAGCGAACGCCACGAATCGATAAAGCCATTATTCAAAAAGTTCGTCATGCCCTGCCGGCCAGACTTCGTAAAGCCAGCATTGCCTTCATTTTCTTTTGGACGCGCCAAATCGATCTCCTCGTGCGCGACGTTAAAATCCCCACAAACAATCACTGGTTTTGTCTGCTCAAGCTGCTTCATATAGGCGAGCAACGCCTTGTCCCATACATCTTCACGATAGCCCATGCGTTCGAGACTATGCTTTTCGTTCGGAACGTAAGCATTTACCAGATAGAAATCCTCAAATTCCGCCGTCAAAAGCCGCCCCTCCTTGCGAGCATCACCAAAGGCATCCTCCCAACCGAGCATCGCATCCTGCTCGTCAAAGAAGCCAAAACGCACCGAAAGCGGTTTTATCTTCGTAAAAATCGCCGTGCCAGAATAGCCCGCACGCTCAGCCGAGTTCCAAATCTCCTCGTATTCTGGCAAATCAACCTCAGCCTGTCCCTGTTTTGCCTTCGTCTCTTGTAGACATAGAATGTCGGGCTCATGTTCTTTAATAAAACTCTGCAGCGCGCCCTTAGCTAGCACCGCTCTTAGCCCGTTCACATTCCAAGAGTATAATTTCATACTTTCATGATAGCATACGGCAGGCGCGGCCGCCCATTGACTATGCGCCTCTTTTATGCTATAACAATTACAGGCAAGCCTGTCTTGTACTTTTTTATATTCAAAGGAGGAATAGTTTATGGCTGAAACACCTGAAAAAACTATCCTTAACCCTCAAAATGATTCATTTGAAGATGATGTCGCAGAACTCGACACCTGGATTCATGAGTATATCAAGAATAATTTCGGGGAGAGTTACGCGGTATATGCTATACCGCTCTCGGAAATTCCTTACGCCTTCCCGGATGACCCGAATGGCCTCATGAAAACCCTCGAGGAAATCGCATGGTGGATCGACGTTCGTAATAAAAACGCCAACGAATCCATGCAAGTCGCACATCGCGACGACGACCTCGCTGACAAAAGTGAGCTCAATAGTAACACACCTAAAGCATCAGTCTCTATCGAGAATGACATGCTGAACATCTCATACGTATCATAAGAGCTCCTTTGCTCTTTTCGTTAAGAAAGCCCGTCCAACACCCCCAATACCCCCATGGACGGGTTTTTCATGCTACAATGATCTTAATCACAATAGGAGTGTTAAAATGCGCGATGATTACATCAGGTGGGACGAATATTTCATGGGCCTCGCATTGCTTTCCGCACAGCGTAGTAAGGACCCAAATACCCAGGTCGGCGCCTGCATTGTCAATGACGAGCACAAGATTGTCGCCACTGGCTACAACGGTATGCCTACCGGCATTAAAGACGAAGAAATGCCATGGGCACGCGAAGGAAACTTCCTCGATACGAAGTATGCCTATGTCTGTCATGCCGAACTCAACGCCATTCTAAACAGCGTCACAAAGCTTGACGGCTGCACTCTCTATGTCACCCTCTTCCCTTGCAACGAATGTGCCAAGGCCGTGATTCAATCTGGTATCAAGCGCGTCGTTTACGCCGACGACAAATACGCCGACGCCGAAAACACGATCGCCGCAAAAATGATGCTTCGCCGCTGCGGCATCAAATGCGAGGAATATAAAGCTACGGGCAAGAAAATCGAATTAGTCCTCTAATCATCGCCATCAAAAAAGCGCCACTTTGTCTTAATGTGGCGCTTTTTAAGTCCTTTAGAACTGAGGAGTCATTGGCTGCTCAGGAGCAATCGGCTCAACTGGAGCCACCGGCTGCTCAACTGGAGCGGCTGGGGTAACTGGAGCAACTGGAGCGTTTGGTTCTGGTTGCGTCATCGTCTCGACTGGAGCTGCGGCTGGAGCAATGACAGGCTGTTCGACTGGAACCGTGCCCATCGGCTGTACGGCCGGCTGAGCAACAGGTCGTTCGAACGAAAGCGCGGAAACACTGCCGTTCTCAGGAAGCAATGCCACGATAACCGCACCGGCCGAAATTAGCGTATTGATAATCGAAATGACCAACGCAATCACAAGCGACCAAGTCGGGATATACATAGACTTCATCGCAACGAGCACTAGTCCTGTATCACCCGACGATCGCGACGAAGACTTTGCGTCGCAGGCAAGCAGAACAATAATAAGGACCATCATGAAAATATGCGCCGCAATCGTAAGCAACATCGATGTAATACCAATTGCTGACTTCTGTGGTTTATCCTCAGCAGTACGAACTGCGTGAATAATCGCAAAAACAATCGCTGCAATTGCTAAAACGGATAATATAATTAGCGGGATAGTCTGTGGCCACAGTTTGCCGAGTAGCTCATCTGCCCCCTTCCTATTTCCGTAGGAAATAGCGCTAAAGAATTCGTCGTAATAGCCAATAGTCCCAGCAATAATGCAAAAACCAATAGAGCTCATCACGAACACACCAAAAAGGCCGCCCGCTCCCCATATCGCTAAGATATTTTTTATTTTTTTAATCATCTTTGCTCCTTCTTAACATAAGCGTTATCTTCAATATATCATAAAATGCTACAATAATACTATGAGCGAAACGCCAACATCTATAGATGAGAAGTCGGCAGAAAAAGACCGCACTCGGATAAAGCAAGCCATCAAGGTCGCCACCAAGGCACACGAGGGGCAATTGCGCAAAACCGGGGAGCCGTATATTGTCCACCCACTCGCCGTTATGAAGATTCTCGAAGAATGGAATATGGATGAAGATTCTATTGTTGCTGGCATTCTCCATGATACCGTCGAAGATACCGACCTAACGCTAAAAGACATTGAGGACCAATTTGGCAAAGACGTCGCCTTCCTCGTGAACGGCGTAACTAAGCTCGGCAAGGCGCGTAGCGGCATGAAAAATCTCGACGAGTACTTGCCGGAAACTTCCGACAATCTCCTAAAGCTACTTATCGCAACCGGCCAGGACGTCCGCGTCCTCATCATCAAACTCGCCGATCGCCTCCATAATCTCCGTACTCTCAGCGCCCTACCACCAGACAAGCAGCAGAAAATTGCCCACGAATCACTAGATGTCTTCGCGCCTCTCGCCGATCGCCTCCAGATGGGTCGCGCTCGTGTCGAAATCGAGGAAACCAGCTTCCGCTATCTCGATCCAAAACGCTACGAAGAACTCAAAAAGCTTACCGAAGAGCGACTCCGTCAGGCTGATAAAAAGCTCAAAAACGCTCAACAAGCCGTCGAGCAACTCCTCAAAAAAGAAGGCATCAAGTATACTTGCGACGGTCGCGTCAAATCCATCTATTCGCTTCATAAAAAACTCGCAAAGTACGATCAAAACATCGATCGTATCTACGATCTCATTGCACTGCGTTTTATCGTCGATGACGTGACGACCTGTTATCTTGTGCTCGGACTCATTCATTCCCTCTTTACGCCAATGGATGGCCGTATCAAAGACTACATCGCCATGCCAAAACAGAACGGATATCAGTCCATCCATACTACCGTTATTACAAAAGACAAGCAGATCGTCGAATTCCAGATTCGCACCCGCGAGATGCACGACTACGCCGAACGCGGGCTTGCGGCAACCTTCTACTACAACGAACAAAAACTTACTTCCGCCTATACCGAAGGTCGCGTCAGTCGTCTACCGAGCAATTTGCTCTGGATCAAAGAGCTTCAAGAGACCGCCACGAAGCTTGCTTCCGGCGAAAAGGTTGACACAAAAAAGCTCCGGCTCACTCTCTTCGCCGATAAGATTTTCGTCTACACGCCAAAGGGCGACATTATCGACCTGCCAAACGGCTCCATGCCGCTAGATTTTGCCTACCGCCTCCATAGCGAGATCGGCGCCGCTTGTATTGGCGCAAAGATTAACGGCAAAATGGTCAGCCTCAATACAAAACTAAAGGGTGGCGATATTGTCGAAATTATCACCGCCAAAAACTCAAAACCAAATCCCGGCTGGCTCGACAAAGTCGGCAGTAAACATGCCCGCCATAAACTCTTGTCACAGCTCCATTCTCTCATCCCGGGATTTGTCACCAACCCAGAGCAGAACGCCGTCAAAGCCGCACTCAAAGCCGAGAAAATTGCCGCCAAGAAAAAGGCCAAAGCTGCTGCAAAAAACAAAAAATAACCTCCTTTCGGAGGCTATTTTTTATAATTCTTCAGGTTTCACGCGAATCTGCTCGGTCGTGTCGCGATCGCGAACAGTGACGGTTCCGTCTTCAAGCGTGTCAAAATCAATCACAATGCACTTCGGCGTGCCAATCTCGTCCTGCTTCAAATAGCGCTTACCGATGTTGCCAGAATCATCCCAAGCCACATTCTGGTATTTCTTGCGCAGCATTGCATAGACCTCACGGGCCTTTTCTACCAACTCCGGCTTGTTCTTGAGAAGTGGTGATACACAGAAGCGATAAGGCGCCAAGTTCTCTGGCAAAGCCAAAACGATGCGATTCTCTTCTTGGCGATAAGCACAGGTCAATACAGCGAGCAACAAGCGCTCGACGCCAATTGATGGTTCGATAACATGCGGGACAAAGCGCGCGCCACCACCTTTAACGATGTACTCCATATTCTTGCCGCTTTCGCGCTGAATATTTGCCAAATCGAAGTCGGTGCGATAAGCCAAGCCCATCAATTCTTCCTGACCATTTGGATAATCAAACATGATATCGACTGTACGCTTGGAATAATGTGCGCGATCAGCCTCAGCTACCTCGAGATTATGAATCTTTGACTCATCAAGACCCATTACCTCAGTCAAGAATTCGTGCTGCTCTTTGAGTAACTTTTCAAAATTCTCTTCCCAAGTCTCTGGCGCCACAAAGTACTCGATCTCCATCTGCGAACATTCGCGATCGCGCAAGATAAAGTCACGTGGCGAAATCTCATTGCGGAAAGCCTTACCCTGCTGAGCAAGACCAAATGGAAGATCAGGATAAATCGTATCAACAACGTTCTTGTAGTTCGTAAAGATGCCCTGGGCAGTTTCAGGGCGCAAATAGGCGATCGAGCTATCATCGTCGACTGGACCAACGTGGGTCTGGAACATCATATTGAACTTACGAATGTCACCCCACTCTGTCTTTCCGCAAGTTGGACACTTCACATTGAGTGCTTTAAATTCTTCGGTCGTGACACTCTCGGAAATACCATCAGCAATCTTGTCGGCGCGGAAACGGCCATGGCATGCGCCACATTCTACGAGCGGATCAGCAAAAGTCGCAGTATGACCAGAAGCCTGCCAAGTGCGCGGATTCATAATAATAGCCGCATCAACACCATACATATCCTCACGACTATCAACCCAGTAATCCCACCAGGCATCCATAATCTTGCGTTTTAGAGCAACGCCAAGCGGACCAAAATCCCAGGTACCCGCCATACCACCATAGACATCTGAACCCTGCCAGATAAAACCACGGCGTTTACACAAACTTACAATATCTTCCATTTTTGCTGCCATAATAGACCTATTTTACCACTTTAACGATGTTTTTCCCAAAGCCCGCGAATGAGCTTCAGCGACAAAGTCGAAAGCAAAAAGCCCATAACTGGCACGAGCGAACTCAGCCAGGCGTTCGAAATCTTCGAAATCGTCATCGAATAAAGCACTACTACCGCATATGTTAAGACCATGATGCAAATGCGACGTGTCCAGCTTGTCTCCCAAGCCTTATCCGTCTCTACGCGCTTATTACGCGCCTTGATAGCCGAAATTTCTTTTTCAATATCTTTTTCACTCATAGTTCAATTATACCTTAGTTGCCTTTTCGGCGCATTTTACGATATAGCCAATCTCGTCCATCAAGTCTGCATAGCCGGCCACCTTCATTGCAACTTCAAGCGGCGTCGACACCATGACGCGCATCATCTTTATGTGATCCGCGCCAATTCGGCCAGAACTGTGCTCTGCTAATGCCGAATTTTCTACGTCCCAAACATAGTAAGAATCCGGCGTTAGCTTGGAGCCCGAAACGTCGTATTTGAGGTTAATTTCCTCGCCTGCAGCTCTGAGCATATTCATACTCGCCCAAGAGCGTAAAAGCTCCTTCCAGCGCGTCTCAGAGCCTTCTAGGGCATGTTTTTGTGCCGACTGGAGACTTTGGCGCAAGATATTAAAGAATTCCGGAGAATCAACCTGCTCAGCCCGCCTAGACGCATCGCGCATAAGATTACCGCCCAGCTCTAGTAGCTCAATATCGCGCACGAATGCGTCGTAATGCTCGAGCAGCTTCGCCGAGGTTAAAATCCCCAACTCGCCCTTACCTTCATGAATCACAACCTCGGAAACACTAAACAGCTCAATGCCGCCCGCCAGTTTAGATTTCTCACGACGAACCCCTTTTGCCATCACAGATTTCTTACCCTCAGGCGTCAGCAATTGCAAAATTCTATCGGCCTCGCCATAGTCTGTACGCTTCAACACGATTGCTTTCGTTTTTAGATCACGCATAGCGCCCCACTAACTCCCTGAGCTCGTCCGGGCGCATCTCGCCTTTGTCTAGCACGGCCACAACACCATATTTATCCGCAATATCCGTCGCGATCGATACGCTGCTAACTATCGCTACCGGCACATTCATTAGTTCCGGATAGCTCCGCATTTCATTCAGTACCGCGAAGCCTGTTGGGCCAGTCAAAAGGACATCAAGAATAACCAAATCCGGCACCTCTTCATCCATCCCGGCAATCGCCGCTACGCCATCTCGATAAAAGCGAAGGTCCTTGTCCTTCAAAAACCGGCGGTAATAACTCTCCCACCCGCGATCATCCTCTAGTACGAATATCATAGAAAACTCAACTGCCCGCTTACCGGCAAATCAATATAGAAACTCGTCCCGTCACGGTGACGAATCAAGCCAAAATCACAACCCATATAGTTCGCGAATTTCGCTGCGATATAGAGACCAAGCCCGCTCGAGCCTGGGCGCATTGGCGTCGCCACTGGCTTCTTCACGAAGCCATCTTTAATCTCGCGCCAAATCTTCGTCGGTACCGCCGGGCCATAATCGCGCACCGCAATCCTAATCTTATTTGCGCGGTCAATCACCGTAATCTCGCTCGGCAATTCCTCGCCGCCATAGTTCATCGCGTTCAAGCAAAAATTGTAAACCACCGAGTGCAGTAGCTGCGGGTTCGCGACCACGAGTCGCCTCTTATTACGATATTCAATTCTCAGTTCGCGACGATTAAATTCAAATAGCCGCCACAATTCGCCAACAACCTCGTCGCAAACCAAGCGCGGATTGACCGGCTCCATCTCAAATAGTGCATCCTCGAGGCGGGCGATTCTCGTCAAATCATTGACCTGTTGCAACGCACGTTCGCTCGTCGCAGCAATCTGTCGCCCGACTTCGCGCGCCCCAGCAATATCCTCTTCAAAATCCAAAGACAAAGCGAGTTGTCGCACCAAACTAAGCGGCGCTTTCAGTTCATGCGCAACAATTACCTCACTCTCCATGTCCCCATTCTACAACAAAAATCCCCACACAAGAAAGCGTAGGGATTTTGGATTTTCAATTACGAGTTGCGACGAATCTTGCTAATAAGCGTCTGGAAATCGTTCTTATAGATCATCGCATCCGTCTGGAAGATGGCGGTCTTATCGTTAACCTTAATAAGCACCACGATGCCGTTCATATTCTCTGCAATTTTACCGGTATACATCGTGCCGGTGACCTTGTTATTATCCGCATTAAACACACTGGAAGTAACAGAGCCATCTTCGAGCAGACCTTCGTACTCTTCCTGAACAGAAGTAATCTGCTGATTCATAATCTTGAATCTCAAAGCATAGCGCGAATCTTCCTTGCCAACTGGATCAACTTGGCCAGGACGGAAGTAGGCGACGTAGTCGCTATTATCCGTACCATCACTCTCTACATAGATGCTCCAAGTCTTTGGATACTCAAAGCTAATAGAGCCGTAATCGCTTGGGCCGGTAAACTTCTGGAATGGAAGCTTCTTTTCCTCTTCAAACTTCGCAATATCAGCCTCTTCCTGCTCAACTCTTGCGTTCGCCTCAGCAATCGACTTTTGCGATTCGAAATCAGTATTAAGCTCGTTGTACTTCATGAAGAAAATTACTGCAAAGACAATCGCGGCAGCAGCGATCAAACAGACGATAACCAAGATAATGGTCTCAATCATTGTTGTATCTTTTTTGCCAGCAGCAGCGGTAGCAGCATTTGGTGCCGCAGCCGGATTCATCTGAGGAACCGCTGGATTAATTGGCGCAACACCAGGCGCAGCAGCAGGCATAGCCGGAGCCGGCATACCAGGCATCGCCGCAGGCGCAGCCATATTAGGCATAGTATTCATTGGAGCTGCCCCAGGCATCGGAGCTGCCGCAGGCGCGGCCTGAAAACCATCAGGCGCAACAACCGTATCATTGCCACCCATACCAGTTTGTCCAGGCATCGGCGCAAAGCCACCCATATTAGAATTCTGATCCATAAGCTAATTATATTTAAGCTTATGCTTTTTCGCAAGAATTATTTACTAAAATCTTTATCTATGACCGAGATCTCATTTTTCAACTCGGCCAAATCTTTCTCGATCTCTTTTGCAAGCTCCGTCATCGCTTTATATTTTGCGCTCGCATCTTCCAATTTAAAGTCATCCGAATAAAACCATTCGACGCCAGTCTTTAGATCATCGATTTTATCGCTAATTGTTTTTGCCATTTTTTCGCTCCTTTACTGCTATTACTTTTACCTTAACTTCTTTTTTCGATAATACGATATCGACGTCATTTCCGACTGCCAAATCGCCACGCACTAATGCATAGCCGCGCTCAAGCACGCACTCCGGGTTTAATTGTTCTAGAATTTTTCTTTGGCTCGCAACATCAGCGCAAACGACATCGATTTTCCGCACAATTTCTTGCAAAACGCGCTTCAATTCGGTGCGATTCATCTCTGTTATTTCGTCGATTTTGTCCTTGAGCAAATTATTTATTCGTTTTACATCATCGCGGATATTTTTCGCCACTTCGCGACGATCGCGCGTCAATATTTGCGCCACATTCGATGGCGTAGACGCCACAACGTCGGCCGCCAAATCGCATAAGCTCTCGTCCACTTCATGGCCAATTCCCGTCACGACCGGAATCTTCGATGCAGCGATCGCGCGCACAAGCGCCTCGTCATTAAACACTGCTAGGTCGTCCGCCGAGCCGCCACCACGAATCACGGCGATAACGTCTACTTTGCCATGCTCATTAAAGTAATTGAGCGCACGAATGATTTGGTCCGCCGCAACCATTCCCTGCACTTGGCAGTGCGCCGTCAGCACCTTCAAACCACCCCAACGTTCATTCAAAATCTTACAGAAATCCGCATATCCAGCTGCCTGCGTGCTGGAAATAACACCGATAGCAGTAATCTTGTCCGGCAATGGACGCTTCTTTGCGACGTCGAACAGGCCCTCAGCCGTTAGCTTCTTTTTAAGCAATTCCAAACTCTTTTTGATGCTCCCCTCACCCGCTGGGACAATCGCCTGAATCGTTAACGAGAACTTGCCCCAATTCGTCAGTTTCGGCACCGCACGCACGCGAACGCGCATCCCATCTTCGATTGGAAAGCGCAAAGCAAACGCCATCATAAAACAGCCAACGCTCGTCTGTTCATCCTTCAAATCAAAGAAGACGTATTTGCCCTGATTAATCTTGAAACTCGCGACTTCGCCCTCGATTACGACGCCGGTAAAAGCCGTCTCTAAAATCTGATTGCAAACTGCCTGAAAATCCGAAACCGTGTAGACCTGTTGCGGATTATTTTCCATCTTTTTCGACCCTAAACTTATCGTCGCGGCTCATCAATGCCTGCTGGTAGAAGCCCCAACCGCTAACAATCGTACCGAGCAACACGCAGATACGAGTTACGATAACCGTAATCATAGCCGTCGAAGGATCAACGCCGGTTGCGACCATAATGAGCACCATTGCACCTTCATAGCCACCGAGGCCACCTGGCGTCACCATCACCGTACCAACTACGCTCGCCACGCCCTCAGCAATCATGATCTGAGGTAATACTTCCGGATGACCCAAAGAGCACGCTACCACCCAATAAGTTGCAAGCTCAAGGAAGGAATAAAACGCACCCCAAATTGTTGGCTTCCACAAGATTTTCTTATTCTTTTTAAGCGTCAAATAGTCGCCACGCAAATCGCCAAAGAAATTCGAAACGCTGTCCTCTTTGAGATATTTGCGCTTTTTGCCGCGCGTAAGTTTGCGCACGATTCCGTTCACAAACTTCGTCGCCTTATCTGATAGCCAATCAATATTTTTCTGCTTGCGTACAATTAGCCATACCGTCAAAATCACGGTCTGAATGCCTAGCGCAACGAGCGCTGCAAGCCCCAAAGTCCAATGCTTGCCCGGCAAGACGCAGCCGGCGATTAACACGATTGCGATAGCGATGAAGGTCTGGAGCGTATTAGCTAGCGCACAGATACCGTAACGCAAAATATGAACGAAGCTAATCTGCCCTGCCGTTACGCCAATATCCTTTAGGCGCCAAACGAGATAGGCTAAACCGCTCGCGCCACCACTCGGCAAAGCGTGGTTAACGAAGTTAATTTCCAAAGATATACGCGTCAACTTCGCCTGTGTCATCTTGAAATTTTTACGCTGTTTTAGGAATGCGAAGTAAATCTGTCCCGCCGCATAATACATCAAGATCTGCTCCGGTATTAAGAGCAATAAAATCCACGGATTGAGATGTTGGAACGAGTAGCATAATGCATCCCACATCGGCATCATCTGGCCATTTAATTCAACTTCCCCGGAAAAAGCCTGGTAGCCAATAAAGGCAACCAAAGCCAACGTAATTACACTTAAGACCTTCTTTAACATAGCCTTTTTAGTATACCATTTTCGGGCCGTTTTCGGTATAATTTAAGGGTATGCAGTATCTTGTTGTACTCGGCCGTGAAACGAAAATATCCCTCGCAGAACTAGAGGCACTTTTTTCATCCAGCAAGGTCAAACAAGTCGCACCAAATCTAGCAGTCGTTACCGCAAAATATGTAGACATCAACCGTCTCGGCGGTTCAATCAAAGTCGCAAAAATTCTCGACGAATCACCGACAGACTATCTGGGCAAGTTGCCAGAGGGCAAAATCACTCTTGGTGTCAGCGATTATTCCACCAAAGCCAACCAGAAATCCGCCTGGGATCTGGCCCTAAAGTACAAAAACATGCTCAAGCGCCACGGCCGTAACGTCCGTCTAATTCCAGGTAAGTCCGCCATCATCTCTAGCGCCACCGCGCATCACAACCAGCTTGGCGAAAAGTTGAACCACATTGAACTCATCAAATTTGGCGACCAATTCGCCACATCTATCGGCACGCAAAACATCACTGCCTATGCCAAGCGCGATCAGGCTCGCCCTGCCCGCGATGCTTTCGTCGGCATGTTACCGCCAAAGCTCGCGCAAATCCTCATCAACCTCGCAACCGAAGGCGCCAGCGAAGGACGTCTGCTCGACCCATTCTGCGGCACCGGAGTTGTCTTGCAAGAAGCTTCTCTTATGGGCTACTCCATTTATGGAACTGACCTTTCTGAAAAGATGATCGATTATTCCGAGCGCAACCTCTCTTGGCTCGCCGGTCGTTATTCCGACATCATGGCAAAACCGCAGCTCGAGACAGGCGACGCTACCTCGCACCAGTGGAAACCGGCGCCAGACTTCATCGCTAGCGAGATTTATCTCGGACATCCAATGTCTCAGCCTCCGGTCGAGATCAAATTCCGCACCGAAAAGGAGAATTCTGAAGCTCTCCTAACCGCATTTCTCAAGAACCTCGCTCCGCAAATCAAAAGCGGCACCGGTATCGCTCTTGCCATCCCGGCCTGGCTCCGTCCAAACGGCAAATATTCCGGCCTGGATATTCTTGACAGATTAGATAACCTTGGGTATAATCTAACAAAGTATCGATACGCGACTTCTGACGACCTCTTGTACTACAGAGAGGGCCAAATCGTTGCGCGTCAAATAATAGTATTAAGGAAAAAGTAAAGTATGTCACATGTCAAAGCTGGTGGTACCAGTAAAAACATCCACAACAATGCTGGCCAACGCCTCGGCGTCAAGCGCTTTGGTGGCCAAACTGTAAAGACTGGTGAAGTTCTCGTTCGCCAAACCGGCGCAACCAAGCTCGCAGGCCCAGGCACCTTCATGAGCCGCAATTTCACGATTCATGCTGCCATCGATGGCAAGGTCGTCTTCGTAAAGACCAAGAAGAGCCACTTCTCTGGCAAGAGCGTTCGCCGCACCCGCGTCGAAGTTCACGCTGCTTAATTTGGCAACATCAAAAAATCTCCTCATTACGAGGAGATTTTTTATATCTCAATATCTACGCTTACCGCCGCATGGTCAGAGAAACTGGCTCTAGACTACAGAGAGGACATTTTCAGCAGCGCCATCTTCACGATCGTCCACGGCTCTAGGCCAGTCGTCTTCATATCGACGTCCGCTTGCGCAAGTATTTTAAGCGCATTTGCTGCCCTCGGATTATTTATCTGCAATTTCTTCACCAACTGCGTCACCATCAAGCCAACAAACATATATGGATCGTTCGTCGCCTCTATTTTTTCGCACATTTTTACCGCTCCAGCGCCATCGCCACGCAACGCAGTATCCAGGACATCAAAAACTAATTTTTTGTTCGGATCTTCAGCAAGCTTAAATTCTTTAAATTCAACGCTCTTATTTTTGCTCAAAGTTTTATACGTCGCAGAGCGTTTATCCAATTTCGACTCCCAAAGCACAATATTGTGCGTACAGTCGTCCACGAATTTTGGCAAAATATCCCAACAGTCTTTATTTGCCGATAAATCTTTCACTAGGATAGAGCGAGCATCGCCAAACAACGACACGCCAAGAAATACTGACGCCATATCGTCCGCCTGCAGTGATTCCGCCTCAATTACCTCATAGTCGGCGCCCAATTGTCTATCAATCATCTTACGCGCAAGAATACGATCTTCGCCATAAAAAACCCTGATCATTTCTGACATCCTCCACAATAATGCGTACCACGACCAGCCGTGCGCGTTTTTAAGATCTCACCACCGCAACGCGGACACTCCTGCCCCTCGCGACGAAATACCTGCGCGAACTTTTCGAGATAGTTCCCCCGCGTACCATCCGCCTTCACGTAATCTTTCATCGTCGAACCGCCGCTGTCGATCGAAGCCTGCATCACTTTGCAAAGCCCCTCCAGCAGTTTATCTGCATCCGCGCGCGTCAAATCTCCGCACTTTCGCCACGGCAAAATTCCGGCATAGAAACAACCCTCGTCGGCGTAAATATTTCCGACGCCGGCAATATTATGTTGATCCAAAATCACCGCCTTTACCGGAGAATTTTGATGCCGCTCTAACATAGCCCTAAAATCTTCCGCCTTCATGTCCCACGGCTCTGGACCAAGACTCGTCAAAAACTTATCTGTCGCTAGCGCCAATTCGTCCATAACTGACCAAAAACCAAACTTACGCAAATCATTAAAATACAGATGCGTTCCATCACTAAGATCCGCATATATCCGCGTAAAACGACCTGGCATCTCCTCGCGAAAACTTTCGTCTGGATGCCCAGCGGCGAAACGTTCCAGTCCGTCATGGATCATCTGCCCCGTCATGCGTAAGTGGACCATTATCGTCAGCTTATTTTTCAGCCGAATCAATAATGCCTTTCCGCATCGGTCGATCCCAATTATTTCTTGCCCCTCAATTAGTTCCGGCTTACCGCGGAAACTTTTCTCGCACAAAATATGCACCTTCAAAATGGTCTTACCAACAATACACTTCTCAAGCCCTCGCTTGATAGTCTCTACCTCAGGTAACTCCGGCATACTCTAATTATACGACGAATAAGAAGTAGAACGCGATACCGTTCTTGATCATATGAAGCAAAACGCCAGACCAAATCGTACCAGTCAACTCGCGCATCACGCACATACCTAGACTCATCGCAAAGACCGTCACGCCAACATTCCACTGACCGTGAACGAGACCGAATAGCACCGAAGTGATCAATATTGCCGGTACAGCCGGCATTCTAAAGCGAAGCTTGCCGTATAGCCACCCACGGAAGATTATCTCTTCGCAAAGAGGCGCCAAGACTACCAGACAAATAAACGCCGCTGCGAAATCGCTTGCTCGATATAAACCGTGATACCCCACCTCCTGTGCCTGTTGCCAATTAATCTCTGGCAAAAATGCCATCATAATATAGGTCAATGCGCCACCGAGGAATAGGGTTACGATAAAACCAATCGGCGCCAAAAGGACATCCGTCCAAGTCGGCAAACCGCGCATACCGAGTTCGTCGCGCGTCGTTTTTCGCTTTAATACCTTCCATGGCACAAAGATAATCACGAACAACGCCAACGCATAGGCGACCACCTGATAAATAGAATTGATGGCGTTAGTGCCGAGAACCGACTTTGGTAAAAGTTTCACAAAGAGAAAGGCGACCACATATTGAATAACAAAGAACACCAATGCAACCCATGCCGCCAAACAGACCCCATATAGGCCAATAAAGAATGCTTTCCAGCCTTTACTCTTCTTCGACAGCTTTTCTGCTTTTTCGCGAAGCTCAGAAAAACGGCCGCGAGGAGTAATTGCCTTCGGCGTAGATACCTTTTTATTAACCATTGCTCATCATCCTTACGATATCGAGCACTGTCACTACCGCCACAATCAATAGCAAAGCCAAGAATGCCCTACCGACTATCTTTTCTTCTCTCTCTTTCGTCAGCTCTTTCTTCCTCAGTCTAAAGATAAGGATTAATAGCCAGCGACCGCCATCGAGTGCCGGAATCGGCAAAACATTCATTACTGCTAGCGAGACCGAAATTAAACCAGTCAAAAACAGTAAATTACCGATACCACTCGAAAGCACGCTTGGAAATAGCACGCCAATAATACCAACTGGGCCGCTAACCGAATCGCCAGCTGCCTTAACGGCCTCTGCGCCGCTCTCCCTTGCACTCTGATCAAAGAAGTTCAACTGACGGACCACGCCCGAGACCAAATTCCAAATTAACTGACCGACACCCTTAAAGGTCTCGCCCGTAATCTGGGCCGTTGTCATAAAGCCAACAATCGGCGCACTCCAAGTGCTGCGATAAATTGCCTTGCCGGATATACCAGCGCCAAGAATATACTCCGCATCGGAACCATTCAGCTTTATTTCGACCATGCTAATCTCATCGCCACGCTGATAGGTCATATAAATCGTCTCACCCGCGTATTTCTCGTCAAACGAAAGCAAATCTTCCGTAGTATTAATGATACGCCTCTCGCCGTCAGGAAGCTCACAGGAGCCGTCTGAGCAGCCCAGAGAGCGCATTTGCATTACGACATCACCCTCGCGCAGTCTCGCCTTGTCGGCTGGGCTGCCATCCTTTACTTCGCCAATTGTAACCGGCGCCTCAACGATAGTCTGCGTATCGCCAGGCATCTCGAATTGCCCCTCTAGAAAATGTGGCATGCCGATCCAGGCCAACACCGTAAAGACGACAATTGCCATCAACCAGTTCATTGTCACGCCAGCAAAGAGAATCTTCGTCTTTGACCAGAATGACGACGCGCCAAAACTACCCTTCGAGCGTTCCGCATCACTCTCGCCTTTCATCTGGCAAAAACCGCCAATCGGCAACCAGTTTAGCGAAATGATCAAGCCCTCACCAGGTGGGCGTTTCCACTCAGACTTTTTCAAGCGACGCCATTTACCGTTCACCTTGCGCCAAGCAAGCGCGCGCGGCGGGAAACAAATGCCAAATTCTTCTACTTCTACGCCATTACGCCTAGCAGCAATGAAATGGCCAAATTCGTGCCCCACCACTAAGAGCATTAAGATTAATAGACCAACAACAATACCTAATACCACACTCATATATATCTATATTAGCACAACCAGATCATTATGCTATTGGTAATATATCACCTCATAAACGACGCCATCGATCGTCTCGGTCACGACTGAGTCAATGCCAACCGCCGTCGCTCCGTCTTCCCATTCCGCAATCTTAGTCGTATCGTTAATGGCAGCCGTTTTGCCTCTCAAAACACCGTCATACATCGTGATATTCACGCTAGTCGTCACGCCATAGGTTGCGCCCTGAATGACTGGCGTATCATTATGCGCCGTTCCATCCTCAGTTCCAATCACGAGCGAGCCGGAGTCAACCTTCACAGCCTCTTGCTTCGTCGCAATAATCGTACCGCCCTTAATAACTAAACTACCGCCAGCCAAGTTATGGACCGTCGCACGTTCACTCGATACGGCGCTAAGATATGCATTGCCACTAATTTCGAGCCTACCGCCGTTGTTGTAGATTGCCTGGCGAATGCCAGTTGCAATAATACGAGCATCGCTTCCGATATACATCTCACCCGTGGAGTTATTATTCAATACGCCTGCCCTAAGCGTCGAGGTGATAGTACCATTTATGACCGTCAATTTACCGAAGTTTTCAATCACCGGTTTGCCCGCCACTGAGTTATCACTCAATTTGTGGCCATTCAAATCGAGTATGATTTCTTTGCCATTTGCCACGGTTATCTGCTCCCTAATGTTATCGAGAAGCGTGACCGTATCGCCAGCGCCAGCCTTATTGACGCAGTCTTGCAAAGTGTCATCCGTCTCGCCCGCTGCGCTACATACAATCTTTTCGTCATTCCAAAATGCATAAAGCGCAACGTCGCGGTCGATCACGGTATCCTCCGTGACCTTCTCGCCTGTGCCGTCAGCGCCAGTATACCAACCGATGAAGTACAAACGCCCTTCCTCAGTATCTTCATATTCAGGCATACTAGGCAAATTGTTACCGATTGTTCTAGTCGAGATAACCGTCACATCATCCGGATCAGCCACAACGCCACCAGCGTCAAAGCTAACTACGTGCTTATTCGACCCCTTCTCGCCAACCTTAATATAAATATCAGATAATGCAGCATCAATATAGCGCATCGGAGTCCCGTCACTCTTTTCGGAGGCGCCAAACCATACATCCACGTCAAAATAGTCAGACGTGCCATTCATATCTTGCAACACCGTAAACGGGCCATCGTTAAACGAATAATAGACCACGCCGTCAACCCTCGTAATCACAACTTTCATCCCATCCGCGCTCGCTTTAGAACCCGTCTTCTTCTCGTGTGTGTTGCCTTTTTTGATAGTTTGAGTAATCTCAATCTTCTCGGCACTTTTACGAATAACAATACCCGGCCAATGCCTATCTTCATTCTCGTATTTCGAGTTCATAAAGGTAGCTTGGCTCGCAGAATCGCCCGGCTCAATATATTGATGAGCCTGATCATAACTCTGAATTATGAAACCAATCTCATAGTCTTTCTCATAATTCGTCGTATCGTAGAGTTTGATGTCGGAATCGATATATTTATGTGAGCCATCAGCCCAATTCGTGCCGTTAGACGTACAATCTGTACCCGTAATATAACCATCGCCCGTATTCTGCTGTATATCATAACCATGAAAGATGCACGCGCCCGTGATTTCGAACACCGTCTTCATCGCATTCTTCTCCCACTGGGCATACAAAACCACGGTTCCACCGCCAATGTTCGTCAGGTCAGTACTGATCATCTCTTGGTTTTCATAAAAATCGCCCTCCATGCCGCCAGTCGCTACGCGGTTCCATCCGATAAAGTGATACCCCTCTTGCGTGAATGCATTAGCCGTCAAAGCCTGCGAAACTCCGGCCGTAAACTGTTGGTTCGCCATCGAGCCAATACCGCCGTTAGCTCTAAACTCAACCTCGTAATGCTTCTCGATATTAATCGTCAAGGACAAACTCTTGCTTTCGGCATACTTTGCACTCGCCTCGTCAGCGCACAAGCAGCCAACCGCCGTCGTGGCTACAAGCCCTAGCAATAGATACGCAAACTTCCGCCTCATAGCTCTGGATCCTTTTGCGCAAATCGCACTTCTATCGACATGTTAACACCTCTCTGCGTAATATTCGCCGTTGGTTCTGCTACTAAAGTCAGGACATGCGACCTCGTATTATCTGGTGCCGCATAGCCCAAACTGCCGCTCGTGTTAGTAAATACTACTTCGCCGCCAGTTGGCACTACCAAGTCGCTATCAGACTGAATGTCCAAACCGATTTTCACCCCAGATGGTATATTGGATACCTTTATCACGTAATCGCTAGCGACGTCGGAGTTATTCGCCACAGTCAGCTCATAGGTCTGCGCGCCTTCCCCCGCGTCCAACGTCATACTATCACTGCTAGTCGTGCTCACATCCACGCTCCAACCTGCCACTTGAATCTCGTCATTTCTCTCGATGGCTTCAGTGCTTGCCATTTTCGCTGCACTTATCCCCACTAGCAATGCGCAGGACATAAAAATTAGAAGAGCTGCATACTTGCAAATTGCGACGCGCTTCTTCGTCATCGCCATGCTATATTTCCTCGAAGTTAATTTTTATGCCCAAGCTGTACTTGGAAGTCATCTTTTCGCCAATTTCCGTATCTAGCGCATCCCTACCACTCTCATATGGCCATTGCCAATCCAGCGTATAACTATCGACGCCATCGCTAGACAAATTCTTCATTGCTGACGCCAGCTCAGCCGCTCTCACCCACTGTGAGTCGCTGCCGACCACATAATCATCGCCACGCTTCAGTCTGTAAAGCATGTTGATGTCATATTCAGACTTTTCCGAGAACACGATATTATAGCGAATCGAGCCGCTCGTCTCATTGTGAACCTTGAAACGATAAGAATTCGATACGCCAGGCGTAATCTTGTCCGTATATTCAAACGCAGCGTTTTCAAAAATGGCCAAATTCTTCTGATAGACATATGAGCCATTCTTATCGTCAACATAAACAATTCCGTCGTCATCTACGTCGGTGTCCGTCTCGCCGTTAATCTTTCCTTCCCTGTACTCGCCCCGTTCTCTCTTGCTAGGCGTCAAATCGGGTATAAAGCCGTCTTTATCTTTAGCGCAGTCCTCGCCCTCGCAAATACAACCAATCCGAATATCAAAAACGTCGACATTTCCGGTCTCGATTTTATCCGGTTTGGACATCGGCTTGAAGAGGAGCCACAACAAAACACCGACCGTTATCACTAATACGACTACGGCCGCAATTAAACCCTTGTTGTCTTTGTCTTGTTGCTCTTTCATTACTCCTCTTTTAGTCTCCGCATGGCCAATCAATTTGTTCATTCATTGTCCATGTGGAGACTAAAAGTCTCCACAAAGTATATTTTTATTATTCTGGCTTGACCTGAGTGCCAGTAATATCGAAGGTAATCGTCATGTCGGTCTTGGTTTCACCGTCATTAGTATCGACCTCATCATATGCGGCCGTGCTAGGATCGTCCTCATATGGCCAGTACCAATATACATACACTTCGGGGCTGGTTTCCTGTGGCCTCAACGTGTCAGTAATAGAGTCGCCGCTAGTCAACTCCGTTGTGTGCTCTTCGTCCGTATAGAACTTTAGGTGTACTGGTTTTGCACTATCAGTGCTTGGAGTAATCGTATAGCGAATGCCAACTTCAGTATTCTCATTCGATACTACAATCGGGCACTTGCCGGACGTACCAGGCGCAATCTTATCGGCTACTAGCGTAGCTGCGTTGTATGTCTTGCTTAATACACACTCAACGGTTCCACCGTCAGTGTTGTCGGACGTAAATGCCCATTTCGCGACTGAAATCTCGCCCGTAGCCTGAATCGTCGAAACGTATTTCGCATAAACAGCAGCAGCAAGTCCCAAGACAACTACGCCCAAAACGATGAACGCAGCAGCAGCGCTTCTCTTTTTACTCATTTTTACCTCCGCTGGCCTCACTTCTGAAGCCTTACTATTTATGCTTATATAATAACATAAGCAGCACCAAAAAACTCCCTTTTTGGGAGTTTTTTGTTATTTTCCAATACTTTCGATTTCGATTTCCGAATACTTCTGGCGGTGACCAGTCTCAGTATGGACACGTTTCTTGGAGTGATAGCGGATAACGCGAACCTTGTCGCCAGCTACCTTTGCTTCTACGACCTTCGCCTTAACCTTAACTCCTTTGACGGTAGGCTCACCAACGGTGGTCTTGTCGCCGTCAATTACGAGTAAAGCATCGAGAGCGAGATCTTTAGTTCCTTCCGGGAGGAGGTCCACACGGAGGGTCTCTTTTTCAGCGACAACGTACTGCTTGCCGCCAATCTTTACGACTGCTTTTTTCATAAAATTCCTTTTATTACTCCGCATATTATAGCAAAAAATCGCTTGTCTTTCAAGCATAAAAAGAAGTAGCACCGGGATACCCGACCGGTGCTACTTTAAAGGAGTTCTATATGCTTATTTTTTACCCTTGTCGAGACCCTTCTCGATCGTCGCAAGGTCTTTTTGGCTACGATACCAGTAGATACCGCCAGTTGCAATACAGACTACTGCAACAATTGCCAAGGCAATCTCGCCAGGACCAGTCTTTGGAATTGGCGGATTACAAATTGGATTGGTTGGATCTTCTTTACAGATACAATCGACGTCGTCGTCGTCACATTCGTCGTCGTCACCTGGACATTCCGGATCACCTTCTTTGCAAGGTTCCTCACAAATTGGGTTCTTCGGATCTTCCGTACAGATACATTCCTTGTCGTTTGGATCACACTTGGTGTCACCAGGACATTCCGGATCACCTTCTTTGCATGGAGTCTTTGGCTCCTCGCAAATTGGATCCTTTGGATTCTCTTTACAGATACAGTCCTTATCGTCCGGCTTACATGGCTCTTTCTTTTCAGGCTCACAAACGCGGGTTACATAAATGGTGGAGCTATCATATACCTCACCCACGCCAGAAGTCGAACCAACGTTGTAGTCAGCAAAGATTTTATTCGTAAATGCAGTCTTCGAATTACAATCTTTCTTTGCTACAGCGTCTTTGTTTACGGTTACTTTATAAGTAATCGTCGCAGTTGTATTTTTGCCATAAAGGCCGGTCTTGAAACCAGTTTTACCAATCGAATCTGACATCTTTACGCCATTTGGATTGGAGTTGTTGTAAAGCATCGTAGTGCCGTTGACTAGCGTAACGCCAGTTGGAAGCTTATCGTGGAAAGTTACGTTCGTAAGATCGAGCGTACCAGTGTTCTTCCAGACAACCTTGTAAGTAAGCGTGTCGCCAGGTTTTGCGTCGACAGTTTCATAGAAGTTCTTGCCATCTTTTGAAACGGTCTTGCTAATCGTAGATTTTGCTACATCAGCACGAATGCGATATGTAATATAGCCGGAGTATTCTGCACAGCCAGGAATATAGCCGTTTAGTTTATTCACGCCAATATATGTGCCTTCGCTACTAAAGAGATACTTATCGCTAAGTACGGAATTGTTTGCCTCGAAACTGTTATGAATCTTTGCAGAAGCAGTTACATACTTAAGAACAATATCGTCTTTAGAGGAAGTAGTAAGGTACGCCTCATCCCAAACGGAAGCTGGATTAGTATTAGAGGACGAAATCACGCCACTAACTTTAATCTTCTTGGATGAGTTAATAGTCCAGGCGGAAAGACCCGTAGATACTTTCACCTGAGTTGCGACGCCTGGGCCTAGCTTGCCATCGGCAGTCTTGTTGAGGCTCGTCTTGGCATTGTTGTGGAAGTAGATATAAACCTCATACTCCTTGCCAGCCGTGACGTTGACCGTGTCGACATATTTTCCACTCGTGCCGACTTCTTTGATACGAACGAAGTTGCGTTCGTCGCCCACACCGGCGTTGTCGGTAATCGAGTTAAAGACTGGATAATCTGCAGGACTTTTATTCGTAAAAGTCTTACGATTCTCCGGCCCCCATGCCGAGCTAGAGGAGAACGGTATTAGCGCTGCAATCGCTATTGCCGCTAGGCCAGCTACCGTCAACCTCCGTTTAAATTTGATATTTGTTTGTTTTAGCATTTTTGTTCTCCTTTTTACTCACTCATGTTTATCTACGCTCGGCCGCTATATGACGTCATCGAAGTTAACGTCGGTGTTGCCGCCATTCTGATCAATATCTTCCTTAACGTCGTCGGCTTGCTCGTTAGCCTGCTCTTGCTGGTCATCGGCCTTCTTTTGTTCCTCTTCTTCGGCCGCATGCTCTTCTGGATTCTCGTAGTTTTCTTCGCCGTTCTGATCCGTGTCTTCACCTTTTTCAATCACATCGCCGATTGAGCCAGCGTCCGAATCCTCACTTGGTGTTTCAGCATCTTGGCCGCCCGTAGATCCATCATTGCCTTCGCCCGGCTTATACTCATCGAGATCACCAACGCCATCACCGTCCGAATCATCTCCGCGAGGATCGGCAGTTGGAGGCGTTTCATTGTTATCGATACCGCGCTTGTCAGCATCTTCGCCTGCATTTCTGCGCTCAGCGTCTTCGTCCTTCTCGTCGCCGCCTTCTGGATCGCCAGGGATCTTGCGTACAGTCTGCGTAAAGTCGAATTCATCTACTGGCTGACCACCACAAGCTTCCTTGAAGGTGTATGTATCAGTATGAATATTGCCGTCCGCATCAGTCCAAGTAACTTCGAGCTTATAGACTTTCGTGCCATTTTCTTGCGTATCGCAACCAACAACCTCAACATTACTCGTGTCGACATCGCCAGTTTCAAATAGCGAATCGAGATAGAAGTTATGAACCATACCACTAACAGTACTTTCTTCCATCGAGCCACCCTTGATTGCGCCCATGACGTAATCATAAACGCGTTGATGGAGATCACCATCCTCTTCCATTGCCTCAAGAAGCTCATCTGGGTTAGAGAAGTTTGCGCCATCGACACCGAAGTTAGGATCGGTAGATTTTTCTTGCATGTAGAAGTATGTTGCAGCGAGCTGACCTGGCTGAATCATACGATCGCCAAGGCCTTCCTTCATCTCGTCTTCAGATACACCGGTTTCTAGGCCTTCGCCAAAGGCGTGGTCGCCAGTCTTGTTTTCGTTATAGGTCGTGCCAGCCTCGTTAGCGAACATACCCTTATAGGTAGAGATGTCGTGGATTGACTCGTTTTCTTCTGCGGTTTCGCCGTCATCATCGTTTTCTTCCTCGGTTATAGCCGTCGTTTCCGTAGTCTCTTTCTTCGCATTTTGGTTAGCACCAATTCCGATCAAAGCCAATAGCGACACAACTGCAAGCACGCCAGCACCAATAGCTATGTTTCTCTTCTTATTTGCTGCCTTCTCAGCTACGCTAGTCGAGGCGCTCTCATTATTGCCAGCGCCGGTCCCCCCCTCTGGGGTACCATTGCCACCGTCGCCGCCATCGCCACCTTCACCAGGTGCTGGTGCTGGAGCTGGGGTGCCACCTTCGCCAGGCGCTGGTACAGGAGTTGGGACTGGGGTGCCGCCATCGCCACCGTCGCCGCCATCGCCATCATCACCTTCTGGAGTATCAGTGCCGCCATCGCCACCTTCACCAGGTGCCGGCGCTGGAGCTGGAGTGCCACCTTCGCCAGGCGCTGGAGTTGTCGTAGATGTCGTAGTTTCTGCAGCCGCAGCCGAGTTTGCGAGTTCGTCCAGCAAGCGTTGCTTGTCTTCATTAGACCACTTATAGGTATCACGAGAATGCTCAACAGGCATACCGAGTCGCCTTGCTGCAGCAAAAATGTCAGCACCATAGTTCTTGGCAATTTCGCCGTTCAAGCGCTTCGATTCTCTATCTTCCGCGCTCTCGGAATTCTCAACATTCTCCGGCTGCTGCGGTTGGTTTTCAGGAACAATGATTTCATTGCGCCTTGGATTTGGATCCATTGACCATCTCTGGCCGCCTTCTGGGTCGCCAGTGCTTCCTGGGAGTCTTGGTATTTCTGACATTCTCGTTTTTCCTTTTTTATTTTTTATTTTTGACCTAGTTTGGGTCCAGTTTAGCACTAGCATTATCCAAATGTCAAGCCCTTTTTATCGCAACAACAAAAAGAGGACCGATTCGCCTTTCTACGGATTAGTCCTCTTTTCTGGCTTTCGCCGATTTTTAATTTTTGAAACTCACTTTATTTATTAAACTCGTACAATTTTTACATTGGCTGTACTCCTATTTTATTTTTTATGAATAAATTTTTATCTTATAGGCAGTCTCCTTTATTTCTATATGGCTACAAAGCTATTTACGCAGCTAAGTTTTTAAGGATTTCGAACGTGCCTTTACCAATTTTCTTACTCTTAAACTCTGATATCATCCTTTCTGCGTCCTTCGAAACCTCTTTTTTGCTAACGTATTGATCCGGGGTTACACCTTCATCGTATGCGTTCGCGCTATACATTTCTTGTGCTTGTTCGAACTCTTCGTCCGTATAATGCTCGTTTGTGCTTTCTGGGATAGCCCATTCGCTACTCCCCAATTCGAATTTGTTTGCCATATTTATTTTTGTTTCCTTTCTTGTTGGCTAGTCTCCTTCCTGATACCCGTTGGAATTTGATTTTCGTTTTTGTGTTGGCTTTGCTTGCTCAACTGTCCTTATGCTATCACACTTATGCTTTTTTGTCAATAGTGCTTATGCTATATTTTTGAAAAATGTCAAAAATAACAGAGGTCAAATTGCCCTTGCAATTTTTAAAAAATATTTCCACCGCCCTTTCGGACCGTGGAAATATATATCACAATTAGACTATTTTAGGCTTTTTCTAGGCTAATCGTGACATTATCGCCTTCGACCTTAACAATCTCGTCGTAGCTATAGTTATCATTTGTTAGCTCAGTCGCGAGCACTTCATTCTTCAAAGTATCTACGTAGGCCGCAGGGACTTCGCAGGAAACGCTGAGTTTAATACGGTCGTCGACGTTCAGGCCAGCTTTTTTACGAGCGGACTGAACGAAACGGATAAGTTCACGCACGAAGCCTTCCTCGCGTAGCTCATCGGTAAGCTTTTTGTCGAGTTCGAGCTTCTTGCCATGCGTGACACTCTTAACGTTAACTTCTTCGGCGATAATCTGCTCATAAAACTCATCGAGTTTCTCGCCACCATATTTCAGGCTTGCGAGTGGCTGGCGTACTTTAATCTGGCCAAACTCATCGTTGCGGTCCATGCGCATTGCTAAACCTTCAGTAATGATCGCGCGGCAACGTGCCATATCGTCAAGCACTTTTTGATCAACTTCAACATTCCTAGGATAATCAAGAAGATGAACCGATTCGCCTTCTTCGCCGCCAGTCATCTTTTGCCATAGTTCCTCCGCTAAGAACGGCACAAATGGTGCCACGACTGTCGCAAACTTTTTCAAGACCATATATAGCGTCCAATATGCCTCTGCCTTGTCACCATCATCTTCCGATTTCCAGAAGCGACGGCGCGAACGACGCACGAACCAGTTTGAGAGATCGTCAACGAACGGCAAGACACCTGCGAGTGCTTTCGGAATATTATATTGTTCCATGCCATCAATAATCTCGCCTTTTACCTGATGTAAGCGCGAGATAATCCAGCGATCGAGTGGGTTTTTAATGCTGTCAAAACCTTTACCCTCCGGCTTCCAGCTATCTCTCGAATCCCAACCGTCAACCTCTGCGTACATCGTGAAGAAGTCGTAAACGTTCCAAATCATCGTAAGCTTACGTGCGACGTCTGAAACATCCTTATCTAATAACGCAAAGTCCTCACCAGCTAGCACTGGGCTAGAAAGCATCACGAAGCGAAGCGCGTCGGCCGAATATTGATCCATCAAAACGTTCGGATCAGTATAGTTACCAAGTGACTTGCTCATCTTACGGCCATCATTACCAGCCAAAGTACCGGTCGTAATCACATTCTTATAAGCCTTATCGCCAAAGAGCGCCGTATTCACCGCATGAACATAATAGAACCATGCGCGCACCTGGCCAACGTATTCCACGATAAAGTCTGCCGGGTAATTAGCTTCAAACTTTTCCTTATTCTCGAATGGATAATGGAGCTGAGCGAATGGCATCGAGCCAGATTCAAACCAGCAGTCGAGCACCTTGTCGACGCGCGTGAAGTGTTCGCCATCGATATCGAACTCTACCTCATCAATCCATGGACGATGATAGTCCTCGAGACGTACACCGGATAGTTCATAGAGCTCATCGTAAGAGCCGACTACCTTGAGCGAGCCCTTATCGCCACGCCAAACCGGCATCGCAGTTGCCCAGAAACGATCGCGCGAGAGGTTCCAGTCCGGAGCCTGCTCAATATTCTTTGCGAAACGGCCATGCTTTAGGTGCTCCGGGAACCAGTTAATGCCCTCGTTCTTCTCGAGCATCAAAGGCTTGCTGCCCTCAATGTCGAAGAACCAGCTTGGGATTGCGCGATACATAATGCGCTGCTTGCTACGTGGATTGAACGGATATTCGTGCTTAATATATTCAATTTTCCAGATAATGCCCTTTTCTTCGAGGCACTTCGCGATAAACTTGTTTGCCGCCCAGACCTCAAGACCGTTTTCATCGGTGTCGCGGACGCCAATCTCATGCAGTTTCTCTGCCCATTCTGGGAAGTAGTAACCATTATCATCAATCGTGTGGCGAGTTGGGATCTTGTTCTTCTTGCCAAGCGCAAAGTCATCTTCACCATAAGCCGGCGCGATATGGACAATACCGGTACCATCCTCAGCGCTGACGAAATCTGCCGTCCAAACTTTATGGGCGTTCTTGTCGTTAGCAATCTCATCATCCATTGCAAAGAGTGGCTCATACTTCAAACCCTCCAGCTCGCTGCCAGAATACGTTTTAAGGGCCTTAGCGTCCTCGCCAACGAGTTTTTTCGCCAAAACCTTAGCCATAATCATCTTACAGCCATCAACGTCATAGAGGCCGTATTCGAGCTTCTTGGACACGGCGAGCGCCATGTTGGCCGGAAGCGTCCAAGGCGTAGTCGTCCAGGCAAGGATATATTCATCAGAATCAACAAGTTTAAACTTTACGAACGCACTTGGGTCGGTAACAGTCTGATATGCATCGTTGTCCATCGTGACCTCGGCCTTAGAAACAGGGGTCGCAAACTTCGTATCATACATCAAAACCTTTTCGCCTTCATAAATCTTGCCCTTCTCGTAGAGCGTCTTGAAGGCCCACCAGACCGACTCCATGAAGTCCTTGTTCATGGTGCGATAGCAGTTATCAAAATCTACCCAACGGCCAATGCGATCGATCGTGCCGCGCCAAGTCTCGGAGTTAGCGACCATCGACTCGCGCGCCTTAATAATATAATCTTCAAGAGAAATCTTCGTGCCAATATCGCGGCGATCCGTAATGCCAAGCTGCTTCTCAACAAAATTCTCAGCTGGCAAACCGTGGCAGTCCCAGCCCCAACGGCGCTCAACGTGTTTGCCATTCATAGTCCAATAACGCGGGACCGCATCTTTTACGACGGAAGACAACAAAGTGCCGTGGTGAGGCATGCCGGTAATGAATGGAGGGCCGTCATAAAAAACATACGAGTTCTTCGCATCGCGATTGTCGACCGATTTTTCGAACGTCTTGTTTTTCTTCCAATATTCAACGAGCGCTTTTTCATACTCACTCGCGCGGCGACGTTCACCATATTTGTATTTCATGCCCACTTCTCCTTTCTTATTGAACAAAAAAATTCCAATTTTCATTGGAACTCCTTGGAGCGGTACCATCCAATTTCCGAATTGTATAATTCGGCACTCAGTTCATCTCTCACGCGGATTCACGAATGGTTCTACTAGACCTGTCTACTCGCAGTTTTAAGACACGTCTTTCTTCCACCAGCTCGCAGTTGATAGCTGCTCAAACGCTTTATGCAAAAATTATATCACATTTATTCAATGTGCAACAAACATAATCATTTACATGCAAAAATTAATGGCTGTCCAAATAGTCGGCATAGACTTTGACACATTTGTCTTCATTGCCGTCGCCAGTTGGCCAATATAGTGCCGGTCCTGCATTGATTTCAATGACTTTGTCGCCAAGAAAATCGACGCCCAAAACCGGCAAATCCGTAACCTTCGCAATGCGCTCGGAAAGCTCGATTTTCTCCGGGCTCAGCTCAACTTCCTTTACAGTGCCACCCATGCCAACATTACAAATGCCCATCACGCGGACTTTCTCGCCAGCTGCCGGGATAACACTATTGTCAAAATTGATTTCTTTCAAATAACGGTGAGCCGCTTCGACATCAATACGCGGCAAGCCGACATGATAGGCTGCTTCCCTAATCGTTTCGTTCTCGATATCGATTAGCTCCATAACACTATGCACGCCGTCACCGGTCACTGCTGCCGGGATGCGTTCATATGCCGCCACAAACTTGCCATCGATACAGATTGTGCGAACTTCCTTTTGGCCGTCCGGCAATTGTTCCTGCATCATAGCATTATGGCCTTCGAGCTCATTGCAAGCCTTTGCTGCTGCAACTGCCTCTTCAATATCCGTAACGCCAGTAACGACACCCCAGCCATGCGCACCGTCTACTGGCTTAATAACAATCTTTGGATACTTTGCCAAGAATTCTGAGATCTGCTGGCGCATTTCGGCTTCATCGTCCGAAAGCAAAACCGTCTCTGGCTGGTCTACGCCAGCGCTCTTTAGTACTTCATATGACAGGATCTTATCATCAGCAATCCTACTTGCGATCACGGTCGTCTCATATGGAAAACAGGAGCAGAAACGCACCTCTTTACCATCTGGGCGCTTCGCAAAAATAATGCCAATCGCCTTACTGCGAAGGTATTTCCCCTCCGTCCAACCGCGGCGCCGAAGCTCCTTGCGCAGATAACGCGCACTCCACCTCAAGTCATCATCTGGAATTGCAAAAAAATCCTGCATTTTTCTCCTTACCTTAACGGTCCATCATGTAATAGTTTACGTCATCAATACGAGGCAAGCTCGGGTTCATACCGCGCCATTCCTGGAGAAGCTTCCCCTCGTCATCAAAAGCCAAAATCGTCGGATACTCTACTACGTCATAAGTACGGCAGATACTCTCGCCCTCTGGGCTATCTGGGCTATAGCTCTCCGGCTGCTTGCCAGTACGATGCTCAAAATCCCTTAGCCACTCTGTTACCGTACGCGAATAATCCGTATCGTCGCGCCAAATAATTACCACCCGCATAGATTTACTCCTTCTTTGCTGCTTTATTTTTCATTCGTTCGCGCTGCTCTTTGATACTGCGCTCCAAATCGTCTAACGATTTGAATTCTTTAAAGACACTCGCGAAACGCACGTAGGCCATTTCGTTCGTATCTGCCAGAACCTCCAAAATTGTCTCGCCAATCAGGCTCGACGGGACTTCATCTTTGCCAACATCATAGATACGTTCCTCAACGGAATCGACCACAGTCTGCACATCTAGATCACTATTGAAGTACTTTCCAACGGAATTACGCACTGCGCGCATAAGTTTGTCGCGGTCAAAGGCTTCGCGCGCTCCAGAACGCTTGCGCACAAGCATACCTGGGCGCTCAATGCGCTCGTAAGTAGTAAAACGATGTTTGCCATCTAGCGACACACGTCGCCTTCGAATCATCGTGCCGTCTTGCGATTCACGACTCTCGATCACTTTGCTTTCGCCAATTTTTAGATGGCTCATTTCGCTCTCCTAATCTTTATTCTTTTTGCGGCGCCTCAAAATTGCTGGAATATCGCTGTCGTCATCATCGCTATCGTTGCGAATCTGATCCCACATATTTACATTATCATTATTTGTGAAAACTGCCGAGGCCTGAGTTTCTGGCTGAATTGGCTGAGCACTTGGTTCCTCTGCTGGCATCGTCTGAACTGGATCGCTTACAGTCTGAGCTGGAGCGATTGGCTCGGAGATGCTGCTGTTTAGATCGCTAACATAAACGTCCTGCTGTGCGCGTGGATCGTCGCTATAATACTGCGAATCGAAACCAGTTGCGACAACCGTAACAATAACCTCGTCTTCGAGCTCTGGGCGGATAGCTGCACCCCAGATGATGTTTGCGTCTGGGCTGATGCTTGCCGTAACAAGCTCTGCAGCTTCGTTGATTTCAGACATAGAGAGATCGTAGCCACCGATAACCGAGAGCAATACGCCACGGGCACCGTCGATAGAAACCTCGATGAGTGGAGATTCAATCGCCTGCTGAGCAGCAATCGTTGCACGGTTTTCGCCAGATGCACGACCAATGCCCATGAGAGCCGAACCGGCATCCTTCATAATGGTGCGAACATCGGCAAAGTCCAAGTTGACCAAACCATGCTCGGTAATAAGCTCGGAAATGCCCTGAACGCCCTGGCGAAGAACATCGTCGGCAATCTTGAATGCCTCGAGAATAGGAGTACGCTGATCAATAGTTTGGAGAAGACGATCGTTTGGAATAGTAATCAAAGCGTCAACATTGCGAGCTAGGCGCTCAATACCCCAATCGGCATTAGCCTTGCGCTTTTGACCTTCAAAGGAGAATGGCTTCGTAACAACGCCAACTGTAAGAATATCTAGCTTGCGAGCCTCTTCGGCAACAATGTAGCCAGCACCAGAACCGGTACCGCCACCAGCACCCAAAGTAACAAATGCCATATCGGCACCAGCCAAAGCGTTCTTAATTTCTTCACGGCTCTCATCGGCTGCGCGCTCACCGACCGTAGGATCGGCACCGGCACCAAGACCGTTAGTCGTATCATGGCCAAGGTGGACCTTGATATCTGCTTTAGAATTATGCAAAGCCTGAGCATCGGTGTTCATCGCAACGAACTCGACGCCATTAAGACCTGCCTCGCGCATGCGATTTACGGCAGAGCCGCCAGCGCCACCAACGCCAATAACTTTAATGCTAGCTGTACTCTCCACCTCGCTCGGTTTTACTTCGGGCATGTTTTTCTCCTCCACGTTTCAAAAATACTTACTTAGATAATAACACCTGTATTTTCTATTTGTCTAGTTTTCGCACAAATTATTTGAACAACTTTGCGATTCTAGAGAAGAGACTGCCTTCTTTTGGCTTTTTCTGCTTCTTTTTGGCCTTGTTATTACCATCAAAACTATCAATACTTGCACGTTCATTATCGCCAAGCATCAGACCAATTGCAGTTGCGTACTCGGGTTTCAAAATATCTTCACTCACGCCAATAATGCCGCTCGGCTTCGCGATACGAGCCGCGAGCTCAACCTGTTTGCGTGCGAACATATCGATGTTGCGAAGCTTTGCGCCACCGCCACAAAGAACTAAGCCTTCCGGGAGACGACGATCATAGCCAGCCGCAGTAAGCATCTTGCGGATGCCCTCAAAGATTTCTTCTAGACGAGCCTCAACTACATCTTCAACATCTTTACGCTTAAAGCGGAATTCTTCCCGGCCACGTTTTACAACGATATCCCTATCAGTCTCACCCTTTACGGCCGATACGAAGCGTACCTTGATTTCCTCTGCAACATCGGGAATCGTAGCAAGTACCGTAGCAAGATCCTTCGTGACGTCATTACTACCAATTGGAATAACGCCGACAAACTGCAACTCGCCTTCATCAAAGATAGCAAGGCTGGTCGTTGCACCGCCCATATCGACGACACCGACACCATTCTCACGCTGAGAGCTGTTCGTAACGGCGCGGGCTGCGGCAACTACGCCTGGCTCAAATGGACCGTGCGGCTCAATTGCTGCGCTCTCGCATACCTTACGTAGGTTTTCACAATCTGGAGTTAATGCAGAAACAACATTAGCACGAAGCTCTAGACGAGCACCATGCATACCAAGCGGCTCTCTAATGCCGCCCTGGCCATCAAGAATATATTCATACGGGACAAGCGCTAAAGTCTCGCGATTTGCTGGAACCTTGCCAGCAATCGCCGTATCAGCAATACGGACAATATCATCTTCGTTGATCTCATGCTCGGCAACACCGACAGCAATCATGCCATCAATCTTTACGCTGCCAATATGAGCACCGTTAATGCCAACGTTCGCACGATCGACTTTTACGCCGCTCATGCCCTCTACCTTGGCAAGACACTCGTCTATCGCCTTTGCAGGCGGAACAAGTTCCTTTACTACACCGCGACGCATCCCCTCGGTTGGCACTTCGCCATATCCGATAACAGAGACTTCCTCGCCTTTAACAGTACCTAAAACCGTCCGCACAAAATTAGTGCCGACGTCAATTCCCACCGCAAAACGCGCTTTTTCTTCCATAAGTTTATTGTAGCATATAAGCTTATGCTTGTGTCAAAATTTCGTATCCGTCGTCGGTCACTAAAACAGTGTGTTCGAAATGCGCGCCAAGCGAGCCGTCGCGAAGGCAAACAGTCCATCCATCGTCATCCTCAACCACCACCGTGTCCGGCTTACCAAGACTAGACATTGGCTCAATACAAATCGTATCGCCAGTATGGAGCACTAAGCCCTGTCCCTTCTTGCCATAGTTTGGCACCTCTGGTGGCATATGCATTGATTTGCCGATGCCATGACCAACATAGTTGCGAATTACACCTAGCTTTCCCTTTTCTAGCACTTTCTGAACTGCTGCGCCGATATCGCCGAGCTTTGCGCCGTCGCGTACCTGTTCGATGCCTTCGTAAAGCGAAGATTCGGTGAAGCTCAAGAGGTGCTTTTGTGCCGCCGTCGGCTTACCGAGAATCATCGTAAAGGCAGAGTCGACATAGTAGCCCCGATACTTGATCACGAGATCATAACTCACCTTATCGCCCTCTTCGAGCGGAATATCTTTCGGAATACCGTGAATCAACTCATCGTTAACCGAAATACAGATAGAACCCGGAAAATCTACCTCTGGTTCATAATAGGCCACACCGGCCCCAGCGCTCAAAATCTGCTTCTCGACCCATTTATCGATCTGCTTGCCGGTCATACCGACCTGGGTATAATCTTTCAACTCTGCAAAAAGCTGGGCCATAATCTTGCCGCCAGCGCGCATTGCAGAAACTTTTTTATCATCCATATATTTATATTACACCCCAGCCGCGAAGAACGTCCTCGATTCGCTCTGCAATTTGTTCAATTTCGCCAACACCGTCAATCTCTGTAATTTTCAAATTTTCTTTACCGAGGATCTCGCGCATCGCAGAAATTGTTTGTTCAAAAATGCTCCAACGTTTCTCAATCGCATCCTTCTGATCGTCAGCACGGCCGCGTGCTTCCAAACGGCGCCACAATTCGTCCTTTGGCACGTTCAAAATAATTGCACCATCTACGTTTTTCAGATCACCATGTTCAACGATCCACTCTGCCTGCCAGTCATTACGCGGATAACCATCGAGAACCGCATTTTGGCCCGCATACTCTGCATCCTTAATCGCATCGTGCATCATATTAACAACAAAATTATCGTCAACGAGCGCACCCTCTTTCATCGTTTCATCTAGCGATGGGTTCTTTTGGTTGCGCAAGAGCTGACCAACCGATAGCCAACGCCAGCCATATTTTTCAGCCAAACGCTGCCCCTGGATGCTTTTTCCGCTTCCTGCTGGTCCGAATAAGATAATCATGATTTTCTCCTTTTTATTTTCCTCAAAAATACCCCGCTTTAGAGGGGGTATTCTTTATTTAAGGCCTAACTTCATGCGTTCGGCTTTTTCGGCTTTGCGCTTGTCGCGAAGAATCGCCTTTTGGCGACGCTCACGCTTGGAGATAGGCTTCGAGAAACGAAGACTCTCCTTCGCAGTAGCCATCACGCCACTCTGAAGAACCTTGCGATTGAAGCGACGAATAATGTTTTCGTTAGCTTCGTTCTGGTCTTTTCTAGTTACTTTGATTGCCATACTGCGCTCCATTTTATCATATCTTGTCGATTACTTCAAGAGAAATTATCTCGCCCTCGACGCGCACATTCCCGCCCCACTCGTTCTTTGAGAGCGTAAACTGAACCCTCACCATATCGCCATTTTCGACCGCCATTTGCTCTTCTGAACTATAAAAACTAATCATTTTTATCTCTTTCCCGCCATCAGAAACCACGATAGACAAATGCTTTTCCTTGAGTATCCGCTTTCCAGCCACGCGCCCAGTATACTCAAACACCGGCTCCTCGTTACCTACGCCAAACGGCTCCAGCTGCTGAATTTCATCATACAGCTCCACCGTCAGCTCACTTAAGTCGCTTAGGATAACGTCGCTTTTTACGCGTAGATAGCGCTCCTGATCCTTCAAACCCAAAGAGAGATAATAATCCGTAATCTGTTTTTTGAAATCACTCAGTTTGTCTTTTGTAAAGCTCAGACCACAAGCCCCCGCATGACCACCGCCAGAAAGAAGCAATCCCTCTGGACAATTCTGCAAAGCTTTCGCCAACGAGAAATCGCCAAAACTACGTCCTGACCCCTTATATGTACCGTCCTTGAGCTGCGTTAGTGCGAAAGCCGGTCGTCGATAGATCTCCGACAACCGCCCAGCGACAATCCCGACTATCCCCTCATGCCATTTGCCGTGCGCAACAATCACAGGCTCGTCACCAAAACTGCCATCAACCTCTTTAACGGCCTTCTCTTGCGCCTCGCGACGCTCGCTATTCAGCGCATCTAGCTCGCCCGCCAGACGCAGAGCCTCTGCGCGCGAATCCGTCAACATCAAATCTAATGCGATATCCGCGCTCTTCATCCTGCCCGCCGCATTTATTCTCGGGCCTAGCTGGAACCCAATTGCATGCGTCGAGATCTGGTCAAGCTTGCATTTTGTCACTTTTGCCAGCTCTTGCAGGCCACGTCGCCTCGTCTTTGCGAGCACCACCATGCCGTAATATGCCATAATGCGGTTCTCGTCCCGCAAAACCATCGAATCGCATATCGTGCCAATCGCGACCATATCTAGCAGCCACTTTTCCTGGCCATCACATTCACCGCCGTTCTTATCCATATTTAGCGCCCGCGCCAAAGTAAAAGCGACGCCGACACCAGCCATATTCGTGCCATATTTCTCACCGCGGCGTTTCGGATTAATGACCGCTACTGCCTTTTCCGGCACTTTTGGTATCTCGTGGTGATCCGTAACGACCGTATCTATCCCCTGTTTTCGTAGTCTAGCGATTACCTCACCAGAACCGCTACCGCAATCCACAGTAATAACCAAGTCAGCGCCATACTTTACTATCTCTGGAATTGCCGTCTCATTCAAACCGTAGCCATCGACAAACCGATCCGGCAGCATTATCTTTATCTCTTCACAGCCATAATCTCGAAGCGCATTCTCACAAACCGTACTCGCCGTCACGCCATCAGCGTCGTAATCGCCATAAATAACGATTTTCTCCCCGTTGTCACGCGCTGCCCTAATTCGCTCTACCGCTTGGCGTACCTCAAGCATCAAAAACGGATCAAAAAGATTCTCGTAACGAGGGTGCAAAAAAGATTCATCTAGCCCACGGTCGGCCAGTAACTGCTTAAAAATCCGCGTCATCCAATAATCTTATTTGGGGTCTTTTTGGCGTCTTCCGCCTGCTGACTCTTAATCACGATGCTCTGAAGCTCTTTAAGAATTGGGAACTGCTTGTTCGTCTGGTAAATGCTGGTATTGCCTTTCTTTGTTGCAACCAAGAAGCCGCCCTTCGTCATCCTGCGCAATTCACGCTGAATATTTCCTGGGTCTTCTTTGATTAACTTCGACAAGCCACGTACGTGCGTCTTAAAATCCGGATATTTTGCAAAAACTACAATAATCTTCCGCCGCACCCGACTCGTCACGAAAACGTCTAACATTTGCC
>CAMZIL010000001.1 GCA_947307225.1 uncultured Candidatus Saccharibacteria bacterium | reverse complement strand
CGGCACTCAGCAGCAGAATGGTACTCAGCAGAACCAGGGCGGCACTCAGCAGCAGAATGGTACTCAGCAGAACCAGGGCGGCACTCAGCAGCAGCAGACTCCGCCTCCGGCACCTGCCAAGAAGCTGCACGAGATGACGAAGGACGAGCTTTTCGCCCACAACAAGGCGGAAATCGCATCTATGCTCGGCAACCCCAACCTGCTCAATGGCATCTGATCCTACCTGGTCATTTCAATGACCACCCCGAAACCCGCGCCACCTTTTCTAAAAAGGAGACGCGGTTTTCTTTTGCCCTTTTTCCGCTTATAATAGATATATGAAAAAGGTACTCTCATTTGATATTGATCAGACATTAAACATCGCCAAGACGCCAATTCCGGACGAAATCGCCGAGCTTTTGCGCGACCTTCTTGGCAAATATGAAATTGCCCCAATTAGTGGCCAAAAATTTGAGCAATTTCTTATTCAAATCGTCGACCGCCTAAAGGACGTTGGCACCACCCCAGAGCAGCTCGAGCATTTGCATCTTTTCGTCGCTCAGGGTACCCAATATTATCGCTTTAGCGCAGCAAAGAACGATTGGGAGCAGGTCTACAATTTCCCACTCACAGACAAGCAGGTCGCAGAGATTACCGGCGCCATTGAAAAAGCCGCGATCGAACTCGGCTACTGGGAGGCAGACAAGCTTCAGCCAGGTGACGAAATCATCGAAAACCGCCTCAGCCAAGTCACCTTCTCTGCCCTCGGCCAGAAGGCCGGCACCGAGGCCAAATATGCCTGGGATCCAGATTGCAAAAAGCGCGAGGCGATCGTTGCACGCGTCAAGGAACTTGCGCCAGATTACGAATATGAAATCGGCGGCACCACCAGCATCAATGCCTTTGTACCTGGCATGAACAAAGTCTTTGGCATGACTCATCTTCTAGAAGAGCTCAACGTCAAAAAGTCTGAAATTCTCTACTTCGGCGATATGACCCAGCCTGGCGGCAACGATTATCCAGTTGTCCAAATGGGCATCGACACGATCACTGTTCGCAGCCACGAAGACACTGCATACGCACTTCGCGGTATCCTTGGTGTTTACGACAACAAATAATTCCGCTTATGCTAAAATAAAAGCATGAAGAAGAGGAATTTGCTCGCGCGCTCTCTGCGTGCCGCCGGCAGGCTACTACTTTTTGTGGGCCTTATGATCGGTATCGGTCTCACCGGCATAAGTATTTATCTATACTTTTATCAATTCTCACATCCGGGGGCCAGCATTGCGCCAGTCATTACGCAGCCTTCCGAGATCGTTCAACCTGCAGGATGGCAACCAGATGCCTTCACTATTATCGTTATCTCTACTTGTAGTATCGTATTCGCTGCTTTCCTCCTCTGGCTCATCGCAAAGATCTACAACCGCCACATGCGCAGCTTCATTGCAAAGCTCGCACATCTCTTCCATGCGCAGATCTTCACCGTCGAGATCGTCTTAACTCTCCTCGCTTGGACCGTCGCTACGATTCTCCTCATTTTCACCTTCCCTCTCGCAAGCGTCCTGACGCTCTTCGCCTTTATTATCAACGAACTCCTCTTTATCTTTGCTTGGGGCGCATACGGCCAACCAAATTACAAAATCTAGAAAGGGCATCTCATGGATAATTCTCGTAAAAAATATATCGTCGCTAACTGGAAGATGAATTTCACCACCGGTGAAGCTAGCCTCTACTTAAACAAGCTCAGCAATCGCATCCAGCCATCACGCAAAGTTCAAATCGTTTTGGCGCCAAGCACCATTTCCCTTCAGCCACTTTCTCTCCAGGTTAACCGCCGCCAATTCAAGCTCGCCGCGCAGAACTTTTACTGGCGCGAATACGGTGCCTACACCGGCGAGGTCGCTCTCAGCCAGATCCGCGGCTTCGTAGATTACGCCATCGTTGGCCATTCCGAACGCCGCTACGTCTTCAACGAGAGCGAAGCCGACATCGCACAGAAAGTTGCCGCCGCCGTTCGTAGCAACATTACCCCTATTCTCTGCATCGGCGAAACTGCACTCGAACGCAAAGACGGCGAAACGGCTGCCGCAATCTGCGACCAGCTCGCTAGCGGCCTACACGAAGTCAGCAAAGAAGATATCGACAAAGTTATCATTGCCTACGAACCAGTCTGGGCTATCAGCAGCAATAAAAATGCTAAACCAGCTACCCCGACCGACATCATCGAGGCAGTAAAAATCATTCGCAAGTACATCGCAAAGCTTTACGGTAAAGACGCCGCAGAGGCCATCTCGGTCCTCTATGGTGGCTCCGTAAACAAAGACACCTCCGCAGCTTATCTCGAGCTCGATGGCATCGATGGCCTCTTAATTGGCAGCGCCAGTTTGATTGCTGACCAATTCTGTGCTATCGTAGAGATAGCTAAAGGTGTAAATAAATGAGCGATAACATTGACTACGACGAACTAGACAAAGCAGTAAACGCAGCAATCAGCGCCCGCAACGCCACAAAGGCACAGTCAACACCGGCTCAAAAACCGGTCGCTACTCCTAAAGCGCCGCAAAAAGCTGCCGCAAAGCCCGCACATCGCGGTGTTGTTATGGATTTTGCCCCACGCAAGTCTGTTTCCCCTGCCCCAGCTAAGAAAGCTGTCGCTAAACGTCCCGCTCCAGCACCAATCAAGCGTCTTGCAAGCCGCCCGGCCGTAAAACCAGTCACGAAAACTGTTGCGAAACCTACTATCGCTGCCGCAAGACCAGTCAGTAAACCTGTTATGCGCCCCGCCGCAAAGCCTGTCGCAAAACCGGCTCCAAAGCCAGTTGAAAAAGCTGAGCCAAAGGAAGAACCAAAACCAGAACCGATTCTAAAGAAGCGCGAAGCACCAAATGCAAATAATTATTCCCTCGGCGGTCGCTCTCCTTTCATGACTAATGCAAAGGTTGAAAAGCGCCCACTTGGCAAGCGCATTCCAGAGACCAGCACTTCTGCTCTTCGTAGCACGCACAATATTTACAGCCAGAAAAACCCTGCGCGCGCAACTGAAAACGCTAAAAAACATATTGTTACTCAGGATCCAAAGAAACAATCCGGTTGGCTTTGGACTCTCATCGTTCTCGGCGTTATCCTTGCCGGCGGCGGTCTAGGCTACCTCGCCTATCTATTAGTCTTTGCGCATTAAGCGAAAATCTGATATAATTCCATGGTACGTATCCCTTGGTGGGTATAGCTCAGCTGGTTAGAGCGTCGGTTTGTGGCACCGAAGGTCGAAGGTTCGAACCCTTTTACCCACCCCATACGTATTAGCAATTTGCGAGTTTCATATAACGGTTATTATGTGAGTTTTCCAAACTCAACATGAGAGTTCGACTCTCTCAACCCGCACCAGAAAAAACAACCCCCGTAGGGGCTATTTTTTATTCCATTTTTTGCTATCTTCTCTTCGCGACAGATCTAAATACTACGAAACCGCCGAATAGAGTCGTAGCCAAACCGATAACGCCAGTAATAATGTTATCCATCGTTTGTGGTGATTCCGGCACCGGCTCATGTGTTGGATGCAGCATAATAGTAGCAATCTCCCAATATTCCCCATTTCCGCCGGTACGAGATATTATGTCCGCTTTCATATTGGCATCCATTGTGTCCCAATTACTGCCAAACAACTTCTTCCAGCTAATCCGATAGGACAATACAACCTCCTTCGACAAATCTGACATATGCAAGGTATCAAATTCATCACCAGTCTCAAGCGTAGCATTCTTGATGTATAACAAATCCTTCGGCTTTATACTATCGTCGAAATACTGCGCTATATCAACCGCAGGCGTTATTTCATCGTCATAATCGTAACGATAATATGGCTCGTAGCACCACTCAATCTCTGGATTACAAGCATTTTCATCCTCTACTGGCTGATAGTCAAAGACCATCTCGGTCAAATACCGCGCCACTAGCATAGTACTTGGCAGCTCATATGTCTCTTCCTCATAATAATCCTCAAGTTTTTGGCTCGTTATCCAATCAAATGCTAAGTTAAGTGCACCATCATAGCTACCATCCGCGCATGGCTCTGGCGTAAACTCCATATCCCACCACCAATCATAGAAATGGTCCACACGCGCCGCGCAAATATCGCTAATCGGATCCGTATCCCAAATATTATTTCCCGCTAATTGTATTGTACTCTCGAGATTTGTAAATGACACCAACGGCGAAATGTCTTCAATATGATTATTTCTTAAACTCAGATTTTTTAGTTTCTCGAATACCACCAAATCGCTAACATCCTTTAGATTGCTATTGTCGAGATTCAAATCATAAACATGCGAAATCGCCGGCAATCGGATCATTTGTTCTTCATCGTCAAAGAACGCGTCTTTTTTCAACTCAGGACATTTTTCCAAATCGCAATCACGCAACGCTTTATACATATCGCCATCTTCAACGTAAATATGGTCACAGTATTCGTCGGCCAAAGCATATGGTTCCGTCGTGGTGCCGCTACCGCAATAGACCAATGCATCCTTGTTTACCGTGACGACCGGCCTGACGGAGCCCGTTTCCGTATATGTAGCCGCCTTGAAATCGCCCCCCATGCCGTTCCTGGCAATCATATATAACGTGCCTCTGCTAGAGCTATTTATAACCGTATATGGCGACATCGACCATGAATGAGTAGTGGAGCTAGAAGACGACTGAGTCGACATCGATAGATATCCATAAGCAATGCTAGTCCCAGCCAAGCGCGCTTCGTCCATCGTTAACAGGCCGACCGGATACGTAAGCTTTCCGTTGCCATTAACGCCGCTCACCGTGAAAGCATCCCGTGCATTCGAGCAATCAACGCTATAGACACCATTGCTGTTTCTCCAAAAAGAAGCAAACAGCCCACTACCCACAATCGATTCATCATTCGAGACAAAAGGGCCAGTCTTGAGCGTTCTATCGCTACAATAAACCGCATCCTCGAGCTGCGACGTATAACCGCGCATATTTGCCGCGTACCAATTATCCACCATCGTTTTAACAAGAGAGCTATGGTTATACCCGCTAAACATTTTCTCTTGAATTACGTCATATTTTTGGCCATTAGAGAGCACCTTGGCACTACCGTCAGGGTTATAGAGATAATACACTTGCGTGCAAGTCGTGCTCGTCGAACCGCAAGTGTAGTGGTGTGTCGCAAATGGCTGAAGTTCGGAAGATAAATTGTTAGAGGTAGAATTAATATAACCCACCGTAATCGTATCAACCAAAGTATACTGCGTCCCATCCCACTCTACGTCATGACCATATACTTCTCTGTTGCGAGTAAAATACAGGTGGTCACGTATACTCTCAACCGGAGTATCATCGCCATCGCCGTACATGTAGCCGGCCTTTTCTATTCCCAAATAATCACTGTTCCAAGCGCTAACACCAATCCTACTTTGGTCTTGCCGCGTGCCGTCAGGACACCTCCCGTCACTGAATGGAGTCCCATTATAAATAAGCTTCACGCCACCATTTGTAGTAGTCCTCACGGCCATCCAGCAAAAACCCGCAAAACGAACATGGTTATATAGGCCGATCCTGCTACCACTATAAAAATGAACTGGATACTGCTCGTCAGAATGCTCATCTAACGTATAAACACCGTGCAGACTATTTATATTACTATTCTCTGAGGGGAACTTGCCCTTCGAGAGACCGGCCATTGTGTCGTATAGCTTCTTTTCACTTCCAACTTCTTTATAATTGCGCTCATCGGCAATAGCCTGTTTCTGGTTTGTAATTAAACAAAAACCACAAACAGCAAAAAGCGTTACCCAGAAAGCACACCAAACTTTCTTTGATTTTTGTTTTTCTCTTTTCATACGCCCTCTTTTTGACCCGTGGAACCTATGTATTGCAACTATTATAACATAAGCATAATAAAAGAAAAAATACCTCTGATAAACTATTCTGTTCTATAATATAACCATGAACGACATGTCAATTATGAACCGAGAACAAACCGCTCCTGTCGCTGAGGTCAATAAACCATCCAGCAACAAGGTAGCCATTATTATCCTTATTATTTCCGTTGCAATTATCATTGCTGTCACTGTCGTTCTTGTCTGTATTTTCGCTGGCGCGAAAGACGACGTTACCAAAAAATCCAAATCCGACGAAGATATTAGCGTCATTGAAGACGAAAAAGACAAAGATGGCGACAATATCAACTACAAAAAACGCGTAAATACCATCATCGGTGGCAATTCCGACAACGGCGGTATTGGCGATCATGTTCGTGGCAATAAAGACTCCAGGGTCGTTGTCGTCGAATACGCCGACTTCCAGTGCCCTGGCTGCGCCTCCGTCATGCCTTACATGTCACAAATCTACAAAGAATACAAAAAAGATGTAGCATTCGTTTATCGTAACTTCCCTCTCAGCTATCACGTGAACGCAAAGGCCGCTTCTATGGCCGCCGAAAGCGCTGGTCTTCAAGGCTATTTCTGGGATATGGCCGAGGAACTCTTTGCTCAGCGCTACTCCTGGATGGATATCTCTAGCAAGAGCAAACTAAACAAAAAGTTTGCCGAGATCTTCGAAGAAGTTGCGCCAGATGGCGACGTCGATAAATTCAAAGATAACCTCGACAACTCAAAGCTTTCTAAGAAAATCGAATTCGACACCATGCTTGGCAGAAACTACCAAAAAATCGCCGGCACTCCGTCCATCTATGTCAATGGCGAAGAAATCTCATTTGACTCTCTCAATGGCCTGCTAACGGCCCTCCGAGACGCAATTGACGAACAACTCGATAAATAATACAAATATTAAGCCAAATCGCTTGCAACGCGATTGACTTCATCCATCGTCGTAAGACCGGTGAGGGCTTTTAGTGTGCCGTCTTGGCGCATCGTAATCGTACCCTTCATCTTTGCAACGCGCATAATGTCACCAGAGGTCGCGTGCGCAACAATCAATTTCTGAATATCCTCATCAACGGAAATCGTCTCGTAGAGACCCACGCGGCCTTGGTAGCCGCCAGGCGCATCATCGGTATCGAGGCCCTTCACCAAGGTGAAGTTTGGACTCGTCGCAATCGGCAAAGTACCGTAACCAAGCTGTTCAGATTTTGCGGCAACTTCAGAAGCGGATTGTGGCAACAAGTTCCCTACGATCTGTTTGATTGAAGCCGTCTCTAAATCAGACGACTGATAGCTCTCGCGACGTTCAGCAACGCGGCGCGCAAGACGCTGACCAATAACTGTATTCAAAGTCGAAGCAATCAAGAATGGCTCAATGCCCATATCGAGAAGACGAGGCAAAATACCTGCCGCAGAGTTGGTGTGTAATGTCGAGAACACCAAGTGACCCGTAAGTGCTGCCTGCACCGCAAGGTTTGCCGTTTCAGAGTCGCGAATCTCACCGACCATCACTACGTCAGGGTCCTGACGCAAGATAGAACGAAGACCGGACGCAAAGGTCAAACCGGCATCAGTATTAATCTGAATCTGATTCACGCCATCCATCTTGTACTCGACCGGATCCTCGAGCGTGACAATGTTAATCGTTTCGTCCTTAATCTTCTTAATCAAAGCGTAAAGCGTCGTGGACTTACCGGAACCGGTAGGACCAGACGTCAAAATCATGCCATTTGGACGCGAAATACCTTCCGTAACATCCGCCAAGGCCTTACCGACCATACCCATCGACTCGACTTCCATAGAGGTACCAGACTTATCCAAAAGACGGATAACGACCTGCTCGCCCCAAACAACTGGCGAAGTCGCAATACGAAGGTCAATCTCATTATCATTAACAATCACGGCGAACTGACCATCCTGCGGAATACGGTGTTCATCGATCTTTAGTTTCGCCATAATCTTGATGCGCGAAATCAATGCCGGCTCAATCGACTTTGGTAATTCCATCGTCTTGCGAAGCACGCCATCGATACGGCAACGAATAACTAGAGACTTCTCTAGCGGCTCAATGTGAATATCCGAAGCCTTGGACTTTGCGGCATAATCGAGAATCGAGGTCAAAGCCTTCGAAATTGGCGAATCCTGCGTAATCGTCTGGGCTTCACTACTGATCTTCTTCTCTTGCTCTTCACGCTTTGCGACCTTATCGACATCCTTAAGGTCAGCAACGTACTGCATCATTGCATTCTGAATACCTGCTTCAGACGTCATCATTGGACGCACAGGCATCTTTACGAGCGTAGAGATATAATCCATGCGCTGGATGTTCGTAGGGTCCAAAACAGCCACAACAAGCTGTCCAGCTTGAAGCCCAAGCGGGACTACTTTTTGTCGCTCAGCAACTTCCTGCGGAATCTTGAGTAGTTTCTCTTTATCAAACTTGATGTTGCGGAGATCAATATATGGCGTCTTAGTAACGATTGCCGTTGCATGCTGTACCGCATCATCGGTTACATGGTTCTTCGACTTTAGTGCAGCCAAAATTGGCTGACCGCTCTTCTCTACCTCGGCATAAGTCTTTTTGACGATTGCGCCATCAACAAGACCATCCTCAAGAAGGAGTTTTACGATATTATCCTGTTGCTCTCTCGAGAGCAGCATTACTCATCTCCAGTCGTTGACGAATCCTCATTCGAAGATTCATCAGAATCTTTTTCCTCAGTGTCTTTTGGCTCACAAACACGCTTATCGGCGTTCCATTTTTCCATTGGGCCACAGTTACCAACATAAATCTCAACTGTTGGGTTAAGAGTGTATGGGTTGAACGTTTCGAGATCTGGCTGCTCAATATCGCTACTAATTGGGTCCATGTAGGAAATATTCTCTACGCGATTATTTGGATCACCGAGAATCGCGTTGCCGATTAGGTAGGAAGCAACGACAGAAATAGCAGCAATGAGAATAACCATTGCAATATCAGTATTCTTCATTAGCGACTCCTCCTTCCTGTACATTTCTCGCTAGTATCGTCGGCACAAACCTTCTTCGACTTCTTCTCGATATTAATCGATGACGAGTAGTAGCTGCGGTAAATGGCCGAAAGCTTAACCGTATCGGAATAGACGAAGTCCTCGCCAGAATACTCAATCGTTGCCGACATAATGTCGAAGTTACGAATGGAATTCTCAATGGTATCCATCGCCTTCTGGACCTTTGGCACTGAGTCATCAAGAGAGACCGAAGCGCCAATTGGCTTCAAAGTCGTAGGGGTCGTAGTGCCATCTTCGTGTTCGACGCTAATAGTTTCGTCAGTTTCAAGCTCCTGGATAACGATACCCTCAATCCTAAGAGAAGGGTCGCTCCAAAGAAGAAGCTGGTTAACGCTAGACATCGTAGCCTCAAGGTTTTCAGATGATGGAATTGCGTCTGGAATAACACGAAGAGCCGTACAGACGCGAGCGAGCTCCACATCCTGAATCGCATCATCACCTAGGATGTTCTCATTGGTACGAGAAAGACAATCGGTTGCACGAGTACGACCAACTGCCTCAAGGCTTTCGTTCGTCGCGAGCTCCCTAACGCTATTAGAGATGTTCTCTAGGCTAGTCTGAATAGACTTGTAATCTTTAATAACCTGATCTTTTTCGCCAATCAATTTTCCGTTAAAGGCAATTACCTTTGCAAAATATACAATACCAACAACCGTGATACCGAGTACAATGGAAGCGCCACAAACAGCCAAGAACATATTGCGCTGAGCGCTATCGATCTTTGCCCACTTGGCAAAAGCTACGCCTTTACCCTTACCTTTTGCGGCATCAGTTTTACCAGCCATTATTTCTCCTCCGTATCATGCGCTGCTTGAGCAAACATGCCTCTGATCTGGATGTAGCTATCCGTCACGTTCTGGCGTGTTGGGCCAACAACAACCATGTGTTTATTCGATGATAGGAAAACGTCTTTCGAAATGTTAAGGCTTGCCGAGAACGTGAGCACCATACGCTCATCGTTATCACGGCCATACGAAGAGTTAGAGATTGATGGATCCTCCGTCAAGAGTGGGCATGTGCTGAGCGTGGAAGGCTCGTCAAACTTGCCTTTTTCATCATACTGCAAGCACTTACTCTCAAAATAGTAGCCCTTGATTTTCTCTGCACCTTCAGCTGCGTAGCGGTCGTTGCCGTTCTTATAGTCATCGCGATCGGAAGAATCGTTGTAGGTGCGGCGAATACGGATATCCTGGATTTCATTCTTCTTTGTTTCGCCGGCCTCAGTTTCTTCTTCGTCCTCAGCGACATCCTCGTCTTCCTCTTCGGAATCGACAGTCTCATCCTCTTCCTTCTCCACCATTGGAGCTTCACAGCCAGGCATACCCTTGTGGTAAATACCATAAAGAATACCCGCCTTATCTCTCTCCTCAGTAATACAGAAGCTTGGGATTGCTACGAAATCGCCGGTTTCATAATCCTGGCGCATATAGCTACCGTAATCATAGTAAGCACGGGCTGCATTCTTCTTGAATGCCTCAAGCGCGCGATAGCCAATATTATTAGAGGAATAGCCCATTGCTTCAAAGAACAAAGTATTATTGCTAATATCAGTCGTCAATTTGTTGATCTGAATCGTATTATCATCACCGCGGTCCATACGTGGAAGAATCGTGTCCATGATATTAAAGACGCGAGAGATCTTAATCTTGCTACCATTCAAATAGGAAAGGTTCTTCATCTGATCCTGGATCGTCAAAAGTTCTTTCTCGTTTTCGAACTTCATGATAGCGGTGCCATAGCTGGAATCGCATCTATCATTCTTGTCCTTGAGAATTCCATCGGAGCGACAAGCCATTTCCTTATCCTGGGCCTTGAGCGTTAAACCCTGGCCACCGGTGATACCAAAGAGGATTAGGAATACGCCACCACAGGATGCGGCAACAATCAAACAAACCAAGAATACAAAGTTGCGAAGCTTGAGCTTCTTGATCAATTCGGATTTTACATCTGGTACTAAGCTAATTTCGTACATAAACTACCTCGAATTTGACCTTTCTGCCAAGCCAATTGCGACTGCGAACTCTGCCGCGACTTGCGACAAAGCCTGTTGCTGCTGTGGCGTTACTTTTACCATCTGCCATGGATTGCCCTGAATCGTCTGAATGCCAGTCTTCGCTTCAATATACTCTGCCATGAATGGAATAATGCCGGCAAAGCCAGAAAGAACAATACCGCCAACATTGACATTTGGATACTTCGTCTGGAAGAAGCGTACAGACTTCGTGAGCTCAGAAGCAAAGTTTTCAAGTGTGCTATCAAGCGCCTTGAAGACCTGGCCATCGAGCTTGTCCTGCGCAAGACCGAATTTCAAAATAAACTGACGTGCTTGGCTCTCTTTTACGTTGAGAGAGTTAGCAACCGTACGAACGAGGACGGACAAACCGCCAGGAAGCATACGAACAAGACGTGGTGCACCGTAGACCATCGAGAGATCGGTGGAATCTTCACCGAAGTCAATGATCAAACGAGCATCAGTTAATCCAGGAGGGGTCAATGAGCGCGACATTGCAATCGGCTCTGGCTCTTGGGCAATCAAGTTGAACCCAAAGCTTTCAACGCCTTCCATGCGCTCTTCTGCGTACTTAATAGAAGTACACGACAACAAAACTTCAGTAATCGCCGGGTCGTTAGGGCTTGGGCCCAAGACTACGAAGTCGACCTTCGCATCCTCGACCGGCATCGGAATATACTGATCGATGTGGTATTTAACAATTTTTTCGATTGACTTCTTATCTTGAGTAGCTACTTCGATAATAGTCGTAAAGGTCTTGCTGGAAGGAAGACCCAAAGCAATATTTTTAGTTTTGATACCCGCCTGTTCTGCGGCCTGAACGATGGTTTCACCGAGACGGCGTTTACCAGCGTCGCTACTATCCTGCAGAATCTGGCGGCTCACAGGCACATATGCGAAACGCTGCAAAACCCAGCCGTGCTGAGCGTTGCCAGACAGCTCGATCATTCTAAGTGCATCTGATCCTATATCCAAGGCGAAGAAGTCGCCCACCCCATAACCTAGACTCATACCAAAATTATAGCATAAGCGTCATAAGAAAAACAAATATTTTTATACATTAAATTTAAATTCGACGACATCGCCGTCGCGCATCACGTAATCTTTGCCCTCTGTGCGCATTAAGCCGGCTTCTTTTACGGCCTTTTCCGAACCAAGTCGAACCAAATCATCATAACTACAGATAGAGGCTGCGATGAAGCCACGCTGGAAGTCTGTATGAATAACGCCTGCTGCCTCTGGCGCCGTCGCGCCCTTTGGAATCGTCCAGGCACGGGTTTCTTTCTTCCCCGCCGTCAAATAACTCTGCAAGCCCAAAGTATCATATGCAACATGAACGAGCTGCGTCAAACCATCCTCAGTAATGCCATAGCTATCGAGGAATTCTTGTTTGTCTTCCTTGCTCATATCGGCCATCTCGGATTCGAGCTTTGCATTCACGAACACGCATTTCTGCGGCGCGACTAAATCCGCCAATTCCTTGCGCTTCGCATCGTCCGTCAATTCATTTTCGTCCATATTGAACATAAAGAAGACCGGTTTGCCGGAAAGCAAATCTAGGCCATCAACCGGCATAATATGCGTCTGCCCGCTCTTTAGAGCTTCGAGCGCTGCACTCGCCTGTTCGGCACGCTTCGCTGCATCTCTATCGCCACCACGTGCTTCTTTCTGAATCTTTGGCAAAGTCTTTTCGAGTGTCTCGATATCGGCTAAAGCAAGCTCGGTCTCTACAGTCTCGATATCGCGTTTCGGATCTGGACCACCCGCAACGTGCGTCACATTCGCATCGGCAAAAGCACGCACCACATGGCAAATCACTGCGCATTCACGAATATTTGCAAGAAACTTGTTACCAAGGCCCTCACCTTTCGATGCGCCTGCAATTAACCCTGCAATATCAACAAATTCAACCGTTGCCGGAACTTTTTTATCCGACTCATACATCTTGGCAAGCACATCCAAACGCTCATCTGGAACACCAACAATACCAGTATTTGGCTCAATCGTCGCAAAAGGATAATTTGCAGCCAAAGCGCCAGCGTTCGTTAACGCATTAAAAAGTGTGCTTTTACCAACATTCGCTAAACCAACAATTCCGATCTTTAAACTCATATCTGTTATTATATCATTATGAGCATCGAGAATGACAAAACTATTGAGGTCTACGAACAATTCGGCCAAAACTACCTCAACCGTAATAAACGCGACCTAGAAACTAATCCACGTTATCAAGAAGACGTCCGCCGTCGCCGCGAGTATCTCGCGAACGCCACCGCTTCCCTCCCAAAAGATGCCAAAATATTTGAGGTCGGCTCCGCCAGCGGCCAGGAAATCAAAACCTTCCAGTCGCTCGGCTTTACAAATATCACCGCAAGCGATGTTGCAGATTTCTTTATCAAAAACCTCCAAAAAGAAGGCCTCTCACCGATTAAATTCAATCTCATCACCGACGAATTTCCAGATTCTTACGACTTTATTCGCTGCAGCGCCGTTCTCGTTCACTTCAAAAAAGACGAGGCCAAAGCCGCCATTGCAAAAATGTTCTCTGCTCTGAACCCAGGCGGAATTTGCTCGTTTAGTGTTAAACATAAAGAGGGGCACGCCGAAGAATGGCAATACGACGACCAAATTGGCGCCGAACGTTACTTCAGTTATTGGGACAAAGACGAGCTTGAGGCTTGCGTTCGCGAATGTGGTTTTACCGATATTGATATCGAGCAGCAAGGCGGCGCCAGAGCTTGCTGGCTTGCCTGCAACGCCAAGAAACTCGCTTAAGCTGTCAAATTGAACAAAAAAATTATATAATATCACCCGTGTTAGTTTCAGATTATAATTACAACCTCCCTGAAGAGGTTATTGCTCAACATCCACCAAAGATTCGTGGCACTACTCGTCTGCTCGCTCTAAGCCGCAAAACTGGCGAAATTACCGATAGCCACTACGCTGATTTGGCAGATTTTTTGCAACCAGGCGATCTTATTGTTTTGAATGATACAAAAGTTATGCGTTCTCGCGTCTTCACCGAACGTAAGTCCGATGGCCACCCGCGCGAGCTCGTCGTTCTCGAGCGTCACAATGGCGAAGTTGACCATGTCATGTATCGCGGCAAGCTACACGAAGGTGAAGAGCTCATCGTCAAAAACGTCGAAACCGGCGAACAAACCGCCGACATTATTACGATCAAGGAAATCCTCGGCAACGGTACTGCCACCGCAGTTGCCGCTCGTCCGCTCGAGGAAATTGCGCAGGATTACGGCAATGTTCCCCTTCCTCCATATATGCATCGCGATGCCGAAAAGGAAGACATTGAGCGTTATCAGACCGTTTGGGCAAAGGATCTCGGCTCTGCCGCTGCGCCAACCGCCAGCCTCAACATGACAAAAGAACTTATTAAAAAGCTCGAGAACAAAGGAGCCCAGATTAAATATCTCACCCTCCACGTTGGCCTCGGCACTTTCCTTCCAATCCGCACCGACAATGTCGAAGAGCACAAAATGCATTCTGAATGGTTCCAAATCCCAGAGGACACCGTCAAAGCCATCGAAGCGACTAAAGCTGCTGGCCACCGCGTAATTGCCGTCGGCACCACCGTTACGCGTACCCTTGAATTCTGGGCACGCACCGGCAAAACTGAAGGCGAAGACAACATTTTCATCTACCCGGGCTTCGAGTTCAAAGTCATCGACGCATTAGTTACAAACTTCCACGCGCCAAAAAGCACCGTTCTTATGCTCACTGCCGCATTCGCTGGCTGGGACCACTTAAAACCGGCCTACGAGCATGCCGTAGAATCCGGCTATAAACTCCTTAGCTACGGCGATTCGATGTTTATCTATTAATACTCTGTTTGATAAAATATATCTAATGTTGAAGTTCGATATCGAAAAACAAGTCGGCCTCATGCGCGCCGGCGTCATTCATACCCCACATGGCGACATCAAGACGCCTGCTTTTGTTGGCGCCGCCACCCGCGCTAGCGTTAAAGCCATCACTCACGCCCAGATGCGCGAATTGGGCTCTCAGGCCATTCTTGCGAACACTTATCATCTTATTCTCGCTCCTGGCCCAGAGCTCATCGAGCAAGCCGGCGGCCTCGCCGAGTTTACTAGCTGGCATGGTCCTAGCTTTACCGACTCTGGTGGTTTCCAGATGCTTTCTCTAAAAGATGCCAAAATCGATCATGATGGCGTCACTTTCAAATCGCATATAAATGGCGACAAGATTCGCATGAATGCCGAAATTTCCATGCAGGCCCAGTGGCAAATTGGCGCAGATATTCATATGGCGTTCGACCAGGCTATCGATAGCAAAGATAAAAAAGAGGTCGAAAAGGCCATGCGCCGTACCCACGATTGGCTTCCACGCAATATCGCCGAGCACAATCGCCTCGCTGGGCTCGCAAAAGCCAACGGCAAACCAGAACAGTATCTCTACGCCGTAGTTCAGGGCGGACTTTTCGACGACCTCCGCCGCGAATCAGCAGAGTTTATGAGCACCCAGCCAGTCGATGGTTATGGTATCGGTTCCCTCTACACCACCGAGACGCCAGAAACTGCCAACATGATCAAACTCACCAACGAAATCCTGCCACAAGATAAACCAAAGCATCTCCTCGGCATGGGCAGCGAACCGCGCGATCTATTCGTCGGCGCAATGTATGGCTGCGATACTTTCGACTGTGTCGCACCGACTCGCCAAGCGCGCAATGGCGCCCTATACACCCCGTACGGCCGCATTAATATCAAGAACGCAAAATACCGTACGCAATTCGCCCCAATCGATCCAGACTGTGATTGCTATTGTTGTAAAAATTACAACGCTGCATATCTGCACCACCTCTATAAAGTTGATGAAATTACTGGCAAAACTCTCGCCAGCATTCACAATGAACGCTTTGTGGTCCGCATTTGCGACCGCATTCGCCAGAGTATTTTCGACGACACCTTCGAAGAATACATGAGCGATTTCATGCTAAAATATTATCATGAGTAAAGCGTACAAGGTCACCGTTGATACAAAAACTTTTATCCGCTTCTGGCTAGTCATCCTCGGCTTTGCCGCTGTCGGTTTTCTCCTATTCAAGGCCGCAAATGGTCTTTTCATTATCGGCGCTGCCCTCTTCTTGGCTCTTGCCATTAACCCACTCGTCCGCAAATTAGCAAAACTCATCCCTGGTAATGGCATCAAACTTCCAATTGCCATCGCTTACATTATCGTCGTCGGCTGTATCGGCGCTTTTATCGCTATTGTCGTCCCGACTATCATTAATGAAACCGTCAATTTTGCCCGCAATCTTCCAGAAACCATCGAAACCGTTTCGCATAACTTTGGTTGGCTCAACGATTTTGGCCACAATATCGGCGTAGATAATCTCCAGGGCGAAATCGTCTCAAACGTCCAGAAATTCTCCACCACCATCGTGAATGATTTTGGCGCAAACTTTATCACTAGCATCGGCGCAGTCGGCGGTTTCGTCGCGGCGACTATCCTCGTTCTTGTTCTTGCGCTCTTTATGCTCACGGAAGGTCCTACTCTCCTCGATCAATTCTGGAAAAACTTCAAAGGCGACCCACAATCCACGCGCGCGCAACATGTCGTTGATCGCATGGCAAACGTCGTCAGCAAATACGTCTCCAACGCCCTCACAGTAGCCCTAATTAACGCATGTTGCACCGCAATCGTTACGTTGATCATTTGCCTCATCTTCCACCTCGACGCAGGCCTCGCATTGCCATTTGGCCTCATCACGGGCGTCTTTAGCCTTATTCCAATGTTTGGCTCATTCATTGGCGGCTGTCTCGTCGCGCTATTGCTCGCCTTCAACGTTTGGGGTGCTGGCCTAGCCTTCCTCATCTACACAATCGTCTATCTCCAAATCGAAGCTAATGTCATTTCGCCAAAGGTCCAAGGCAAAGGCCTTCAACTTCCTGCACTCGCCGTACTCGGCGCCGTCACGATTGGCGTTTACATGTTTGGCATCATCGGCGCTATCATCTCAATCCCAATCGCCGGTTGTATCAAGATTCTCATCGAGGAATACGGCAAGAGCCTAGCCCCAGAAGAAGAAAAGTCAGACGAGCCGCACAAAGAAGAAAAGAAAACTGAAGACAAAAAACTCATCGCCGATAAGGCTAACAACTAACCCTTATACTGCCACTTAACGCCATCGGCGCCATCAAGTAATTCAATACCCTGCTCCGCAATCTCGTCGCGGAGCTTGTCTGCTGTGGCATAATCCTTGTTAGCTTTTGCTGCTACACGATCGGCAATCTTTGTTTTGAGCTCTTCAGAAATATCTGGCGTAGACTCAGCAATCTGCAAGCCAAATGCATCATCGATAAACTTCAAGAAATCATCAGAAGGCGCCAAGCCGCTCTTTGCGACGCCGTCTAATACAGCAAATGCACCAGCCGAATTCAAATTCGAATTCAAATTCTCTAGAATCTCTGCTCGCGCCTCTGCAAAATCAGACTTCGAAACGCCCTGCCAGCGCAGAACTGCGAAATTACGATAATTCATCAAGCGCGAATGCGCCGCAGCGAGCTGCTCAAACGAAAAGTCTCTTTCCGCCTGATAATGGCCCTGGTAAAGCCACATCTTGAAATCAATCGGCGTATAGCCGCGCTCAGCCAAATCGCTCAAATAATACACGTTTCCAAGCGATTTCGAGATCTTCTGCCCCTCGGTTGTAATGTGATTGTTGTGTAGCCAGAAACGCGACATCTGCTTGCCAAATGCACCCTCAGACTGCGCAATCTCGTTCGTATGATGTACCGGAATATGATCGATGCCGCCACAGTGAATATCGATTGGCTCACCGAGCTTTTCGTGAATAATCGTCGAACATTCGAGATGCCAGCCGGGGTATCCCATGCGACCACGGAATTCCCATTTCATCGCATGATCTTCGCCCCCACGAATCCATTTCCAGACCGCAAAGTCAGACGGGTTACGTTTCTCGTCCGAAAACTCAACACGTGCGCCAGCGAGCAAATTCTCGAGATCTAGGCGTGCAAAATCCGCATACTTTGGAAACTTTGATGTATCGAAATACAAGCCGTCCGTAGTGTCATACAGATAGCCAGCGGCATCCAAAGCTTCAACCAATTTTTTGTCTTCTTCGATAAAATCCGTCGCACGACAAATCGCATACGGCTCAATCAAGCCTAGCTTGCGAAAGTTTGCAAGATAATCGTCCATATACATCTGAGCAACTTCCCAGACTGTCTTGCCCTCGCGGCGAGCGCCTTTTTCCATCTTATCTTCGCCATCATCAGCGTCAGAAGTTAGATGACCAACATCGGTAATATTCAAGACGCGCTTCTCTTTCCAGCCGTTCAGACGCAAAACGCGAATCAAAAGATCCCAGTAGACATAGGCCGTGAAGTTGCCAATATGCGCAAAAGAATACACCGTTGGACCACAAGTATAAATTTTTACCTCATCCGGATTTGCCGGGGTAAAATCTTCTATTCCATGCGACAGTGTATTATATAGTTTCATACAACTATTTTACCACTGTTATTGCGATATGCCCGCGTCCTCGAGAATAACCTTGTCAACATTAATACATCTCAAAGTGACTTCATACTTGTTGCGACGGCTGCTATCACTGTCTTCCTCGCGCAAATCACAAAGAATCGTTCTATCGCTATTGCTGGAAGTTTTTGCATATAGACCAACCGTCAAACTCTGACTGCCGTTCTTGAAGTTTTCAATCATCTGACGATCAATGTCGCGACTTTCAATGAGAGAGGCCAAATAATTTGCCGAATCCGTCACGAAATGTTTGTTCGACAGTTTCTCGTCACTTCTCTCCCTGATTGATACCTCAAATGCATTATGATAATTCGTCGGCCTCAATTGATAGCGGCTATAGCCGTCGTCTGCGCTAGTATTGTAAATCGCAATCTCGGACACAGTAGTCTTGAAAGTTGCATCTTCTTTTCTTGCCCACTTCTTTACTGCAGATGACGTATCTTTAAAATCTCTATTCAAGGTCGAATCGCCGCCCTTACCGGACCTATTCTTGGCAAACATACTCAAAACGCCGAACATCACGACCATGGAAGAAATCAACATCATAACGACGATAACTGTAACGATCGTCTTTGCGACCCTCTTCTGCTGGAGCCCCTTAGCCTCCATGTCCTGTCCAACGGCGGTCTGATTTGCCTTTGTGCCAGCCATACGGCCAATGCCTAGCCAGTTTGCCATCTTTTCGCCCATCATGCGCTCACCTGCTTTCGCGACGACACCCTTTACGATAGAGTCATTCTCGCCAGCGATGCGCGAATTGCGCAAATGATTTCTACGGCCAATCGAAACGTCAGTTTTCTCGAGATTTTTGATCTCAGCCGGCGTTTCAGCCTCATGTTTGTGGCGCGCATTCATGTTGCGATAACGTGCGCATTGAATCCAATAGAAGATAAAACCAGGCGTAAAGCCGGCCAAACCAACCCAGAATGGGTTATCGTCGTCGGCATCCAAATCAATGTCACCAAAGAGCCAGAATTTAATCCAGTACCAACCAATAATAATACCGATAATCTCAATAATTGCCGAAACGATTATAAGGCGCGTTTTATTAATTGGAACCGAGCCCATCGTCTCGCCAGAGCGCGCGTTTACGGCGACATAGTGAAGCATTTTCTTGTTGCCGTCGTCCTGCAAATAGCTATAAAGCCAAACTGGCAAATATGCAGCCTTCCATAACGTGCCCTTTGTCTGAACGTCTTCCTTATCCCATTTTGCGCCACGGTTGTAGTAAGTCATCGACTCTTTAACTTTATAGCGTGCAATATCACCAACCTGAAGGCTTAGCTGATTACGCAAGTCACCGACATTCGTATCGCGACGTTCGCTAGCAAAGCCGTGCAAATAATTTGGATTCCAATCGATACAGTTCTCAGTATCGAATGGCATAATTGCATTAATAACGTTATTCGTATTTACGTGTACATCCTGCTGCAAGCGCTTGCTCGACGATTCAATCGTCAAATCATCGACCAAAAGATCGAACTTACGCGTAACTTTGAAGGCCTCTGCATCATAGTAACGAGTTTTGCTCTTCCCGCCAGAGGTGTAGGAGCGAATCAAATGCTCCGCCTCGCCCTCCATATTAACGCTCGCATTTACGTCAACAATCATATATGGCAGATAAACGCCCATAACGTTTTCTGGCGCAAACTCCTTGCGGAATTTTGGATGCGCAAAGAACTGGCGCTTCTTCACGAAGGCACGGATATTTTCTTCTGCCTTAGTCTTTTCAGTTTTGAACGGCAAAACGAGATCCGGCACTGCACCATTTTTCATCTTTTCATTCAAAGACAAAGTATGACGACACCAGTGACAGCGTGCGCTCACGGCCTCATCGGTGTTAATCACGACCTCAGCACCACAAGCTGGACACTTCAAAGTGACAATAATCTTCTCATCCGGAATAATATTAACCGCACCTTCACCGATGTTATCTCCCTTCAAATTCTCGACACCGCCGCGCGCATTTGCGGCCTTGTGCGAAAACTCGGAGCGGCAAAAATTACACTTCAGTTTTCCAGTTTTTACGTTTAGTTTGACGTCGGTAGCGCCACAATGCGGACAACGATTAACGCCATTTTTCTCACTTTTCTTCATCTCTGCCATTTTTTGCCCTCTCTTTATTTACCAGTCATAACTAAAACCATCGCTTGAATCTGACGATCCGCCGGAATCATAACTACCACCCGAATCGTAACTACTGCCAGAATCATAGCTCGAATCGTAACTGCTACCGCCGCTCGAGCCACTATGATGTCCACTAGACGGCGACATTATCGCCGCAATGAAGATCATAATGATAGCTATCCAAATAATAATCTCAATAAAGCTGCTGATGAATGACTTCTTTGGTCTCTGTTTCGTGTAATTCTGGCCAAGCGCAAAACGTCCCTGCTCCGCCCGAATCATCTCATTGCGCCCATGCGACAATGAGCCAATCACGCGCGTGTCATTACGGAAATCAATTTCATTCTTGTACGATTTGCCCTTCTTCGAGAAGTCATCCCTCGCGACGAGATTTTTTATCTCAAAGCGCGTTTCATTCTCATGGTGATGGCGAGCCTCGATGTTTTGACCAGAAGAGCCGCGAGCAGTCGGCACGCAGCCAACTGTCTCGCCAGTACGCGCGTTAATCGCGATGTAATAAATGCGAGATTCTTTCTCTGGTTTGTAGCTATAAAGCCAAACTGGCAAATATGCCGCCTTCCACTTGGAACCATTGACCTTTAGATGCTCCTTCTCCCAGTGGATACCACGATCATACTGCGGAGCATCCTCCTTGATTTTGCGACGAGCCATATCGCCCGCCTGCAAGGCAACTACTTCCTTCAAGCTATTCGTGTCGACACTACGACGCTCCGACGCAAAACCGCGCAAATAATTTGCATTCCACGCAACCGCATTCTCGGTATCGAACGGCAAAATTGCATTAATAATATTGTTCGAGTTTACATAGGTATCCTGGTTCAACCGACCGGCAGATGATTCGACCGTCAAATCATCAACTAGTAAGTCAAACTCACGCGAGATATTATATTCCTCATATTCGAATGGCGGATGAGGTGCCGTACTGGTTGTCTTTTGCGCTTCACCGTGCGAAGTCCAGTGTGAATTAAGATCAATGATCATGTATGGGAAATAAACGCCACGCACTTCTTCTGGCTTGAAGTTCTGACGGAATTCCGTTAGTAAAGTTGGCGAGTTCAAATCAACCGACTCGCGGACCTTGGCAATCGCCTCTTCTTTCGTAATCTTGAACGGCAAAACTAAATCTGGCACTGCGCCATTGCTGATCTTTTCGTTAACAGAAAAGATATGACGGCACCAGTGACATGATGCGCTCGTAGCCTCATCAGTATTGATGACTACTTCTGCGCCACAAGAAGGACATTTGAAGGTCTGAACAATATCATCACCAGGGACAATATCTGATGCACCCTGGTTAACGGTATCACCATGCAAGTTTTCCATGCCACCAGCAGCATTGTCGCTGATTGCATCAAAAACCGTCTTGCAGTAGTTACACTTCAGTTTTCCTTCTTTTTCATCGGTCGCGATATCGCTACCCCCACAATGGGGGCAGCGATTCAGACCGTTATTAGTCGATGCTTCGACCACCTAGACTACTCCGCTGGAGTTGCTGGTGTTTCTGGAGCTGCAGGCTGCTGTGGAGCATTGTTCTGCTGCATCTGCTGTGCGATTGGATTATCGCCACCGCCATTATTCATGACGTTCATGCCAGCTGCACCCATAGCGCCCATGCCAAAGCCCATGCCCATGATGCCGTTTGTGCCAGCATTGTTACCAGCAGCGTTGAAGCCTTCGGCAACCTGAGTCTGAGCGTATGCATTGCCAATATTGCCCTGCATCATATAGCCAGTAGTAAACTTGTCGACCTTCTCGACAGATGGTTCGTCCCAGTCGAGGCCACGTGGCTGAACGTTTACGATAGCGAGACCATACTTGGTACCCCACTGGTAATTCTGTTCAACAGCTTCGTTGACTGCCTTTGCGAACTCAACCGTACCGCCCTGAATGTCGTCGATAGACTTACCGCCCTTGGTGAATGCAGAAAGTGCAGTTGCGAGAGAGCCGATGAAGCCAGAGAAGAGGCTTTCTTCGACGCCACCGTCACCTTCGCCGAGATCAAACTGACCACGGCCCTGGCCGGAAGTAATATCAGTTGGGATAAGGTTCTTGAACATGAGAACTGGGTCTACGACCTTGATGGTGTAGGTACCGTTGCTCGTGACTGCAAGCATAGCGCCGCCGAACTTACCATCCGTGTAGCGGATTGGGTTCTGCGTGCCATATGGCAAGCCCATGATATCCTTGAGGTTTACATAGTAAGCCTGCTGTTGGTTACCTGGCTGGCCACCAAACTTGAACTGCTTGAAGCTCTGGCCAAAGGTGCTTGCGAAGAAGCCATCACCAGCGAACATAGACTTTGCTTCTGGAATGTTCTCGGAAGTATAAGTATAGCCACCTGGTTCAGCAACGACGCTAACGATAGCACCGTTTTCAACAGTGATAAGACAGGTACCTTCTGGGACCATGAACTTGGAACCGTTGGAAATAACGTTCGCGTTCTCTTCCCCATCGTTGTTCTCGCTACCGTCTTTCTTAACTGCGACAGCCTTTGCGATCAAGGTATGATCGGTCATTGTGCTTGGCGGAGCCATATATTCCAACCACTGGTTGGCAAATGCACCACCGAGGGCACCACCGAAAGCTTTTAGAAATGCCATTCTGGGATTTCCTCCTTAAAGTTTCTATGACTCTAGTATATCAGATTTATATCGTTTTGCGGTTATGGCTTCACTAGCGCTACAATTGTTTACTCGATGTCATAAAAACTATCGAGTTCGTAGGTTTGAACTGGATAGACATAAAGCTCATATTTCTTCACTAACCGAACGAGGTCGTCGCCATCAATAAGAGTAATCGGCGTACCAGCTCGGGCTGCCTCACGCGCAGCTGGCGTAAAGCGCGAATTCGTGATAAATACGCCGTAATCAGCCTGGAAACGATTCATCGCACCGAGAAAACCATTAATTTCCGGCGCACCGATGCTGCCCTGCCAACGTTTGCACTGAATCACGACGCGCGAAGTGCGAAAATCATCAGTTCGACAATAGCCATAGCCGTCAATGCCACCATCATTACTTAGCTGAGTACCTATTTCCGTGAACTCAATACCCATCTTATTTAGAAGCGCGCGCGAGAACATTTCGAATTTCGCTGGAGACATTTTGGCAATCGCGCCAAGGAGTTTATCTTTAAACTCCTCGTCATATTCGCTAACGCCCTCGGCTTCGCCCTCATCTTCCTCGTCGTTCTTTTTGCGGCTCTTCCCTTCGGCTTTTTGCTTCTCCCAAAATTCATTACAAAGCGGGAAAATATCTCGTTCAACATCAAGGTTTTTGATGTCCGCGTTGATACCCTTCTCGGTCAACGTCACAATTTGACTACCTCTCGAATATTCGACAAAGCCAGCAATCTGCAAATTTTTGAATGCAAAATTAAAATTCCAGTTAAACGGCTTCCAAACTGCACCCGTCCTTTTGCTCACCTTGGATATTTTCTCGTATTCAGCAATTTCCTCATCTGAATCAAGAATCTTCTCACGAATATCTTGGCGATTTGCCTGTCCGCCAAGTTCCTGTAGCGTCTTTAGCGCAAGCTTTGTTAAAGCTGCTTCCTTTTCCATAGTTTTTAAATCAGAAAATGCCATATATATCCTCCTTATTTATCGCTCTTCCTGCGATTACAATCGCGGCAAAGCATCTGGCAGTTCTCAGCAAGCGTCTTGCCGCCCTGACTCCAAGGCGTAATATGATCCGCTTCCATTTCGCCAATTTCGAAATGCTCACCACAATTCGCGCAGATACCATTCTGTCGTTCATAAGCCTCGCGCTTCATGTTGTCCGTAAATGCGCGAATACTCAAATAGCGCTCATCGCCGCAAAGAAGATATTGATAAATTCCCTTCTTCGCCGTCACGTCTTCGTCCTGCATTAATCGAACAATTTCTTGCTCCATCTTCTGCGCATCATAAGAATTGTTGTGGTATCTGTTATAGAATTCGCCCCATTCCAACCCCTTCATTTCCTTCCTGTAATTTGGGAACAACATTTGTACCCAGGCAATCACGGTCTGGAAATATTGCCACAACTCAGATGCATTCTCGTCATGCTGGTGCTTTGACATATACTCGTCAATCTCGCCACCAGAAATCCATTTCAAAGCCGATTCAAGATAATCCTGGCGGATTGGCGTGCCATTCATATACTTCTCTGCTAGGCCATATGCCGCACAACCAGTTTTACTAAAGTGGCGTTTCGCATCAGTTGTCCACGAACCAGCGTAAACCGCATTACGAAGTTCCTGGTCAGTCAACTTCTCGCCTGCAATATTAATGGTCTTAAACCATTCCAGCTTCTCACTCTCCGTACCGTCGCAAATATAGATATAGAGATCGTAATTTTCAATTTGCTCACGTTCATCGGCAGTTAAACTATGAAAATACTTATTATCTATGGAGAAATCACCCTGCATATAACGGCAGAATGAAACAGTTCTCTGTTGACCGTCAAGGATTTCATAAGTACCATCATCCTTGTGCGACCAATACATCACATTTAACGGAAATTCTTTGCGAATCGTATCAATCACCGCATTTCTCTGAGCATCTTTATAGACAAATTCGCGCTGATATTTTGGACGAATATCTAATTTACCGCCATAGCCAACCACGCCCTCTTCATCGCTGTCACGATAGCCATCAAAGACATCTTTAATTTTAATTTGATGAAGCTCAATTTTCATGGGTTCTCCTTTTTATAAATAAACGTGAGTAAACTATTACCGGCAATTGGTTTTCGTCGAGCAGATATACGTTCTGCAATCGCCATGTTCGGTTATACTTTTTATAAAAGGCTATTCGATCTTCTGGCGGCGGAGTGAAGAACGTGCATTCGTTAAATACCCAATCAGTGTCCCCGCTTCGTCCTAGTATTTCAAATTGATTCGGATTATATGAGTCCATAAAACTATCTGGCACTCCTATATACCCATCATAATCACGCGGTATATCGCTCACCTTATTTACGTTAATAGCGTCAAAATTGTCAAATTTAGGATATTCAATTGGATTATAATTTTTATACAATATCAGATTCTCATGACGTTTTTCTATGTCTAAATTTGTATACCATATAGCTTGTGCGCGACCTTTTATTTCGCCGTCAATAATACGATAACCGCTCCCTTGTTTTTTATTCGCAACTAGCCAATTACCGAATTCTTCACTCACGTTAAAAAGCATGTCCGAACTCATTGATTTGTGACCGACCCATATCTTGTTATCTTTAACTAAAGGAAATACTTCTTTATAGTGAAGTGCATTCGGATTCCCAATTATTAAAAACTTCTTATTATTTTCAATTAATTGAACAATATATTCCCTAAAGAGACTAAATGGCGGATTCGTAACTACTATGTCAGATTCTTTTAAAAACGCTACCGATTCTTCGCTTCTAAAATCGCCGTCACCATCCAATATAGTGAGATTGTTATTATCACTCTTTAAAAGAAGCTCAATATCCGATAAGTCTGTCGCTCCGTCACCATTCAAATCAGGTACTTCTGTAATTTCGATTTTGTAGGGCAATTTTTCATTTTTATGAAACAATGGTAAGTCATTGAACTCCGTGTAACTAACTGGCGAACCAGCGTAACATGTACATATTAATTTTTTGAGCCCTAAATGATTGAAGTTGATTGCAAAATATTTGAAAAAATTACTCTCAAATGGGTCATCGCAATTGCAAAATACAACCTTATCCTTAAAGTGGTGCTTATAGTGGCGCAACTCGTTTTCGATGTCCTCTATGCGAGTATAGTATTCATCTTGTTTTGCAACTTTTGCCCTTGAAAGGCTTTTATTATCGGCTATGGCGCCTCCTAACCCCTAGCGCCACAATCCTAAAAAAGAAAATAAGACACCTTGCGATGTCTTGTTCTAAATATAATACCGGTTACATCATGAATCCGGGGACAATACACCGCATGATGTCTTAAATCAATTTCTGCACTTAGACTGAAACAGCCTAACCGGAGCGATGATCCTCCCCGGATTTACGGGTTGTTTCAAAAACGCTTCCGCGAGTGCAGAATTGTAGCCTAAGTGCAAATTATTAAATTGATTTAAGACAATTTAATTATAGCATCTAGACAATCCGAGCAACAGGGATAATTTCGTGCTCATGCTTCTAGACCAGCCCTCTATAAGCTATGCTCTCTATGCGGTCCTCCGCATGCGTCGTCGTTAAATAATGCAAGGCCTAACCGGAGCAGCACGGCGCATTTATGCACAAAAAAGAATCCGCTTAGACGCGGATTCTTTTTAAGAGATCTTATTAGTTTTGCTTCTGCCAGCGAGCGATTGCGTCCTCGATGACCTTCTGTGCATCCTCGAGGCCAAAGAAACCTTTTACGTGAGTCGTGCCAGGTTTCTTGAGATCCTTGTAGTGGTTGAAGTGGAATTCGACCTGCTCGAACCAGCGCTTTGGCAAATCTTCGAGCGTCTTATAAGCGTCACCATTGTTACGGTCATCATCAACGACGGCAATAATCTTGTCATCAACCTCGCCGTCATCCTCGAACTTCATCACGCCGAGAACGCGAGCCTTGAGGTAAATACCAGTCGTAAGTGGCTGATCGGTTACAACGAGAACGTCGAGCTCATCGCCATCCTCATCAATCGTCTGTGGAATGAAACCGTAATTGCAAGGCTTTGCAAATGCGATTGGCTCAATACGATCGAGCATAAAACATGCACGCTTGCGATCCCACTCAATCTTGTGGTTGCTGCCGGTTGGGATTTCGATAACGACGTTAATCGTGCCTTCTTTGTACTCACCCGGATTCAAAACCTGATTAAAATCTGCCATTAAAAAACTCCTTTCGTTTCCCCTATTATACAACAACGGATATGATATAATAAGCATAAGTAAAATCTAGATCTATATAGGAGAAAAAACCAAATGGTCAAAATTGCAATCAACGGGTTTGGGCGCATCGGCCGCAACGCTTTCAAAATCGCATTTGAACGTAGCGATGCAGAGATTGTAGCTATCAACGACCTTACTGACGCTAAGACCCTTGCACATCTATTAAAGTACGACTCCAACTATGGCACCTATGGCCACAATGTTGAGTTTGACGACGAAAATATCATCGTCGATGGCAAAAAGGTCCGCGTTCTCGCAGAAAAAGAGCCATCCAACCTCCCATGGGGCGAAATGGGTATCGATGTCGTTATCGAATCCACTGGTCTCTTCACTGATCCTGCCAAGGCTCGCGCACATATCGATGCCGGCGCAAAGAAAGTTGTCATCTCTGCTCCAGCTAAGGGCGAAGGCGCAAAGACCATCGTTCTCGGCGTCAACGAAGACGATATCACTGCTGACGATCAAATCATTTCTAACGCTTCTTGTACTACCAACTGTATCGCACCAGTCATGAAGGTCCTCGAGGATAACCTCGGTATCGAAAAGGCCATGATGACCACCGTTCACAGCTACACCGCTAGCCAAAAGCTTCAGGATGCTCCAGCCAAGGATATCCGCGAAGCTCGCGCTGCTGCCGAAAACATCGTTCCTACGACCACCGGCGCCAGCAAAGCTGCCGCAAAATGTATTCCAAGCCTTCAGGGCAAATTCAACGGTCTTTCCGTACGCGTCCCGACCCCAGTCGTTTCCCTTTCGGATATCACCGCCATCTCCAAGCGCCCAACTAGCGTAGAGGAAATCAACGATATCTTCCGCCGCGCTGCTGGTCAGGATTACTATCAGGGTATTCTCGCTGCTACCGACGAAGAACTCGTTTCTATCGATTACCGTGGCAACGCTCACTCCTGTATCGTTGACCTAAAGCTTACCGACGTCGTTGATGGTAACCTCATCAAGGTCGTCGCATGGTACGACAACGAATGGGGCTACAGCAATCGCCTCGTAGAACTTAGTGTCGACTTCGGCAAGATGGGTCAAAACTAGTATGCATATCTACCTCGGCGCCGATCATCGCGGTTTTCAACTGAAAAACGACGTCATCAACTGGCTCGCTAGCCAACAAATCCCATACACGGATTTTGGCGCCACCGAATACGACGCCGAGGATGACTATAACGATTATGCAAAGAAGGTCGCAGAGGCCATCCTCCGCAACCCAGACGAAGAAGCTTACGGCGTTCTTCTCTGCGGTTCCGGCCAAGGCATGTGTATGCAGGCAAATCGCTACAAAGGCATCCGCGCCGCTCTTTGCAACACCGCCAGCGACGCCTTCGAGGCGCGCGGCCACAACAATGCGAACGTCCTCTGCGTCTCCGCAGACAACATTCGCGACTACTTCTCCGAGATTCTAGACAGTTTTCTGGACGGCAAAGCCCTTCCAGACGAAAAATATCAACGGCGTTGCCGAAAATTAGACGAGGAATAATATGGCTATATCCATTGTTGCTCCAACAATACTCACGAGTAACCCGACTGAGTACAAAGAAATTATCCAAAAGTATCATCCATTCACTAAACGTGCACATATCGATATTTCTGATGGCACGCTCTCCCCTAATACCACTATTAGCGAGACCGCTTGTTGGTGGCCAAAGGGTTGGCAGGTTGATATCCATATGATGACGGCCAATCCTGCCGCTCATGTCGAAAACCTCATCAAGCTACATCCAAACCTCGTCATTTTCCACGCCGAGGCAAAGGATGATCTCTTGCCAATCTTCGAAACCCTCAAGCAAAACGGCATGAAAGTCGGTGTCGCTATCGTCAAAAGCGTCTACCCTCCTTCAATTAAGGCCGTGCTCGAGGCTGCAGATCATGCCATGATCTTCTCTGGCAACATGGGCGAATACGGCGGCGAGGCTGATTTCCTTCTGCTCGAAAAAGTCCCTATCATCAAAGAAATCCATAACGGTATCGAGATCGGTTGGGACGGCGGCATCAATATGGACACGCTCCGCACCATCGTCCACGGCGACGTCACAGTGCTAAACGTCGGCAGCGCAATCGCGAAAGCCGCCGATCCGCAGAAAGCCTACAACGATCTGATGGCCGAAACCGAAAAAGAGGATCCAATCTAATGGCTCGCATCGTCAGTATCGGCGCTGCTCTACAAGACGTTTATCTCATTGACCATGATGACTTTGGCACGAATAAACGTGGCTTTTTCAATCAAATTGAACTCGGCACAAAGGTAGATATCGACAAGATTAAATTCGGTACCGGTGGCGGCGCCACTAATGCTGCTACCACTTTTGCCCGCCATGGCCATGAGTCCATCTTTATGGGCTGCATCGCAAACGATCCAGCTGGCCAAGCTATCATCAATTTCCTCGACGACGAAGGCATCGATACCAGCTATATTACTTATCTAAACCGCCTTCAAACCGGCTACTCGGTTGTTTTGCTCGCCCCTAGCGGCGAACGCACTATCCTTACCTGCCGTGGCGCTAGCGCGCATTTTGACGCGTTAAATCCAGACGATCTCGACACAATTTACCCTGATTGGGCCTACGTCACCACCTTCCGCGGCGACATGGATATGCTCGACCAATTCTTTACGAAAGCAAAATCGCTCGGCGCGAAGATTATGTTCAACCCTGGCAATCTCGAGCTCGAACATTCTCGCAAGCTTCTCGGCCTTCTCTCTGACGTCGATGTTCTCCTCGTCAATAAATGTGAGGCGCAAAAAATCGTCAGCGGCAATATCCTTACAGAGTTACTTGCAAAGCTCAAAAACTACGTCCCGAATGTCATTATCACCGACGGTAACCAAGGCGCCATCGCTACGGACCACAAGGAAGTCTACCGCGTCGGCCTCTACGAAGACGTCAAAATCAAAGACGCCACCGGTGCCGGCGACGCTTTCGGCTCTGGTTTCCTCGCTGCTTACGCCGACGGCAAAAGCTTCCGCGATTCCCTCATCTTCGCCAGTGCCAACTCGACTTCCGTCGTTCAGCACGTCGGCAGTAAAGATGGCATCCTAACTAAAACCTCAAAGCTACACAATATGCCAATACAGGAGATTCGTTAATGGACGAAGCAATAACTAACTGGCTAGATAGCATCGCCAACGAAAAACTCGACCCAGAAGACGTCGAGCGCTCTCTGCGCTACGCCAAAGACCTCGAGCAAGGTCTCGCAAAGGTTCGTACCTTCGCGCAGGGCGTTTCCATCTTTGGTTCTGCTCGTTTGCCAGAAAACAGTAAGTGGTGCAAGATGGCTGAAAAACTCGGCTTCCTGCTCGCCCAGAACGGCCATGCCGTGATTTCTGGTGGCGGCCCAAGCATTATGCAAGCCGCAAACAAGGGCGCCTACGAGGCTGGCGGTCGCAGTATCGGCCTAAACATCCAGCTCCCGCACGAGCAACATATCAATCCATACGTTACCGACACCATCGAATTTCACTATTTCTTTGCGCGCAAGGTCATGCTGACCATCTCGAGCAAAGTCTACGTCTTCTTCCCTGGTGGCTTTGGTACACTCGATGAATTCTCCGAAATTCTCATCCTCATGCAAGAAGGTAAAATGCCAAAAATGCCAATGTTCCTCATCGGCAAGAATTACTGGAAACCACTCGACAAGTTCTTCGAGTCACGCATGCAAAAAGAGCACCTCATCAAGGCAAATGACCGCAAAATCTACAAGATTACTGACGATATTACCGAGGTAGTGAAGGCCGCAAACAAGATCGGCCACCCAAGTATCCACGAAAACCTCTATAACAACCCAGTGAACAAATAAAAACCGCCCGAAAGGGCGATTTTTATTTCGCTACTACCGATTCGTCGCCGAATATTTCTTTGAGCCCAGAGACTAAGACATCCTCTAACTCTACCCTAAACGGCATCCGCATTGCTTTTTTATCCGGTCCGATCACCAAAATTACTTCGGATAGACCCGGATAAGTACCGCAAATCTTCTTTAGATCCATCAATGCTTTCGTATTAGACGAATCCTCGACGCGAATAAACAGCTTCTTTGGCTTCACTGGTTGCGCATTAGCATCAGCACTTGCAGAGGTCTTGTACTGCGTCGTAGGCTTTTCTGACGAACGACGAGGACCGCCTCCAACCGATGTTGCCGCCACCTTGCCACGTGGCTTCGCTGGCGCAACGCCCTTCGTTGGCGCCTTTAGCGTTGCACCCGTTGACTCATAGTTTTCAAGTTCTTCATCTGTAATTACGGTAATTTCTTCAGCATTAATCTTTGCTTCGTCCGTCAATACGCCGTCGCGATCGCGCGCATTAACCTTACCGGACACCTTCACGACTGTATCGACAATAAGCTTTGCGCCAACCTCTTCGAAAGTCCTCGGGAATACCGTCACTTCAACTTCGCCAAGCTTGTCCTCAATCTTTACAAAGGCCATCTTTGAGCCAGATTTCGTAATCAGCGTACGTACATTAGTAATCAAACCGCCAACAATCACTGCTGCCCCGTCAAGCGTAGGCTTAATCTCGTTCGTAGGCATTGTCTGCTCTTGGAAATATGTATCGTATTTATCAAGCGGATGCGCAGAGATATAGAGGCCCATCAAGTCGCGCTCCCACATCAACTGCTCTTTATCGGTATACTTTGTCGGCGCCGGCACAATTTCTACCTCTGGGATTTCAGCCGCCGCGCCCATTGCGCCAAACAAATCCGTCTGGCCAGACGCTGCATCTTTTTGTAGTTTCGCACCATAGGCCTGAATCTTATCTAGGTTGAACAACAAATCTGAACGGTCGCCAAAGCTATCAAACACACCGGTTTTAATCGCCGATTCCCAAGATTTCTTGTTGAATTTCGTCGTATTTACACGTTTTGCAAAATCGCAGACCGACTTGAATGGGCCATTCTTGTCGCGCTCATCGATCACTTCCTCGGCGAGTGCACGGCCCATACCCTTAATTGCGGCGAGGCCAAAGCGAATCTTGTTCTCCTTACCGACCGTTGCAAAGTCCGCATAAGACTCATTGATATCTGGGCCAAGCACTGGAATGCCCATACGCTTGCACTCGGTCATCTCAATTGCGAGACGATCGGTCCAGCGCATATCTGCCGTCATCAATGCCGCCATAAAGGCGTCTGGATAATAAGTCTTTAGATAAGCTGTCCAATAGGCAACCAATGCATAACATGCAGCGTGACTCTTGTTGAAACAGTAGTTAGCGAAGTCGAGCAACTGACTCCAGAAGGTCTCCGCAATCTCCTCTGTTGCCCCACCGACCTTCACCGCGCCTTCAATAAAGAGCGGTTTCATCTTATTCATGAGGTCGACTTTCTTCTTACCCACGGCCTTGCGCAAAGTATCTGCCTGACCACCAGTAAAGCCACACCATTCCTTGGACGCCTGCATGAACTGCTCCTGATAAATCAAAATACCATAGGTATTCTTGAGCGAGTTCTCGAGACCCGGATGCAGATAAGTAATCGGCTCTTCCCCGTGTTTACGCTTAATAAAGCTCTCAATGAACTGCATCGGACCCGGACGATAAAGTGCGTTCATAGCGATAAGATCGTCAAATGCCGTCGGCTGAAGCTCACGGAGATAGCGCTTCATGCCCGCAGATTCAAACTGGAATACGCCCGTCGTATCGCCGCGGCGGAACAATGCATACACATTATCGTCATCAAGCGGCAACTTGTTCATATCGATTACTTTGCCATGAACCTTCTTGATAATACGCAAAGTCTGCTGAATCACCGAAAGGTTGGATAGACCCAAAAAGTCCATCTTTAGAAGGCCAAGCTCCTCGACCTGAGGACCAGGATACTGCGTCGCAAGTGGGCCCTTGGCCGAAACTTCAAGCGGCATAAACTTCACCAAATCATCTGGCGCAATCACCACGCCACAAGCGTGCACACCATGGCTGCGAATCGTGCCCTCTAGGCGCATTGCGAGGTCAATCACCTCTTTTACAGTCGGATTTGTCTCATATTCCTTCTTCAGATCAGGCTCGTTAACAATCGCATCTTTTAGCTTTACGTGATGGCCCATCACTGGATCCGGCACGAGCTTCGCAATTCTATCCGCCTCTGCGTATGGCACATCCAATACGCGCGCCACATCGCGCACGGCGTTCTTCGCCATCATCTTACCGAAGGTTACAATGTTACTCACGCGGCCCTTACCGTACTTCTCCGTACAGTATTCAATCACCTCATCGCGGCGGTTATCCTGAATATCAGTATCGATATCCGGCATGGAGATACGGTCCGGGTTCAAGAAGCGCTCAAAGAGCAAATGGTACTTCAGTGGATCAAGGTCAGTAATGTGAATCGCATATGCGAGGAGCGAACCTGCCGCCGAACCACGTCCTGGGCCGTAAATAATACCCTGATTCTTGCCCCAGTTAATGAAGTCCTGGACGATCAAGAAGTAGCCGTTGTAGCCCATCTTGTCGACTGTCTCGAGCTCGTAATCAATGCGTTCCAGGATCTCATCCGATAGCACTTTTCGGATCTCTGGGATTGTTGCCTTCTCTGCCTCTTCTTTCGTCATGTAGCCGTAGCGTTCAGCAAGGCCGCGGAACACCAATTTATCCAGATATTCCTTCTCTGTTTCCCCAGTATCAATTGGAAACTTCGGAATCAAAATGCGGCCAAGATCAATCGTCACATTACAGCTATCGGCAATCTTCTTCGTGTTTAGAATAGCCTCCGGACAAGTCTTCTGCCAGCGCGGGATGAGCTCATCTGGCGTAATGACGTGAAGCTGAAACTCCTTTAACGACATACGTTTTTCGTCTTGAATACGCGAACCGGTACCAATACAAAGCAAGACTTCATGCGCGTCCTGGTCCTCGTGCTTGATATAGTGCGCGTCACAAGTCACCACGAGCGGCAAATTCATCTCTTTTGAGAGCTTCATAAAAGTCTCATTGATCTTGTTCTGCTCACTCCAGTGCGTAGGCGAATCCGGATGACCGTGATCCTGCATCTCCAGATAAAAACGCCCCTCAAATGTCTTTGCGTACCACTTGATCAATTCTTTTGCACGATCCAAATCGTCGTTGCGAATTGCCATCGAAATCTCTGAACCGGCACAACCGGAAAGACAAATAATGCCCTCGTTATACTCTTCCATCAAGCGATGGTCGATACGCGGCTTGTAGTATTTGCCTTCCGTCTCGGCAATAGTCATCATGCGGCAAAGGTTCTCGAAGCCCTTATTCGTCTGCGCCAAAAGCGTAATATGGAAACGTTCCTTATCGTAAGCCGGGTCGCGATCTTCTAGTCTGCGCGCCGCAACATAGGCCTCCAAGCCCAAAATCGGCTTTATGCCAGCGTCATTTGCCGTCTTGTATAAGTCAATCAAACCGGACATCGTGCCATGGTCAGTAACCGCCACAGCTTCCATGCCCGTATCTTTTACGAGGTTGACCAGCTCATCGACTTTCGTCAAACCGTCAAGCAACGAATAGTGCGTGTGATTATGCAAGTGCACAAAATCACTCGGTTTTAGCTGAATCTCCTCTTTTGCCATGTCTTTATTTTATCACGAAAGACAATCAATCTGATTAACCGCCGTTAGCCGGGCCAATCGTTGGGCGCACGACATCGGCCGGGATACCGTCAAACGCTCCCGTAATCATTGGCGTCGTCGTTAAAGTCGCATTCCAGTTTTCGAGCACTGCCAGGTCCTCAGTTGTCAGCTTGGCATCATTCCTGAACATGCGGACCATATCGGCAATCACCGTAGGTTGCCAGGTGCCTAGAGCATCGATATCCTCCAAGTTCGTTGCGCCGTTAAACATCTCCCTTACATTCTTCGTATTATTCATCGGCCAGCCACCTATACCATTTAAGCTTACTAGAGCAGTTGCGCCAACAAACATTCCCTGGTAGCTCGCCACGGCAGTCTTTGGCTGATTCCAGTACGTCCCGCTAAGACCCGTCAAATCGGTGAGACTCTTTGCGTTCTGGAATGTCTGAACAAAGTCTGTTACACTGCGTATATCCCAGTCCTCAAGACCATGCGTCGACACGATCCCAGAGTCATAGAATGTACCAATCATATTAACCGGTTTGATGCACACACTATCATCAGCCTTCTTTGCCCAACCGGCCAACTGACTTATGCTGGTTAATTGCTTCGTGCCTCTAAACGTTTCCTTCAAGTTCGTCACAGCACACGGCTTCCAATCCTGCAAACCGTCAAGAGTGGCAAGAGACGTATAAGAGAAGGCATTATAAATATTCGTCAGCTTTCCAACATTCCATCCGCGAATTGGAGTCAAATCCAAGACACCAGAACTACTAAATAGACTCGTCATATCATTAACGTTCTTTGTATCCCAATTCTGTAGTGGAGTTAAGTCTCTGAGTGCGGTGGTCTTCGCGAACAACGTTTTCATGGAAGTGACCTGCCCAACATCAAGCTTTCTTAATCCAGAAAGATCCGTCAAACTCGTGCACTCACTGAACATGGCCTCCATAGACCTGACTTTTGGTATCTTCCAATCCAACATCGCATCGACATTCTGGAGGCTTTCTTGAGAATAGAACAAATTATCAATCGCGGTTACATTCGACAAGTCCCAAGCATAATATGGTTCCTTGCCCTCCTCTTCGACGAGCTTGTACTCGAGGCCGGTCAAGTCAACTATTTTCCCGGTTACAAAGCCACCGGAGAACATGCCAGACATCGTTTGAACATTCGACATATTCCACTTCGACAAACCAGCAAGGGAGGTCAATCCGTTTACGCCACTAAACATTTGCGTCATATTAGTAACATGCGAGACATCCCAGTCAGCAAGACCATCCGTATTAATCAGCGTAGAGCTATAGAACATGCGATACATACTCTTCGCAGACGATACGTCCCAATCGGACAAAATTGCCGAATCTGAGAACTTCGTCCCCATGAAGAATGATTCAAAGCTCGTAGCATTGGAAACGTCCCAGGTAACGTACGACGTCCCGTCTTCTCTCGTAATAGTCCTACGACGCAGTGCCGAGAAATCAGCTAGCTTCGAATCGCTATAGAATAGACCGTACATACTTGTCATATTGGACGTATCCCACTTTTCAAGTGCGCTAATATCAACAAGACTATCCATCAACTGGAAAGCGTTATATATCGTCGTCACGTGAGATACATCCCAATCTTGGAGCCCATCAAGAGAGGCTACTTTCTTACTCCAAGTAATAAACTGGGACATATTTTCTAGCTTACCCGGATTCCAGTTCCTGACTCCAGATATGCTAACCAAATTGGTCATCTTATAGAACATGCCCGTGACGTCTTTCAAGTTGTCAAATCTCCATCCAGCCAAAGCATCAACATTAACCATAGCAGTGTTTTCGCCAAACAGATTCCTCGCGGTTTCTACGTTCGAGACGTCCCAGTCCGCAATAGCCGAGAAATCGCTAATACCAGTGTGCGAGAAGAAGCTGTCAATATCCGTCACGTGAGAAACATCCCAACTTGCTAGCGCATCAATGTTAGCCGCGCCCGTGATATAGGCCATGAAAGCGTCCAAGCTCCGAACACCGGTCATGTCCCAATCCGCTAAACCAGAGAAATCTACAACGGTTCTCAGTCTCCTAGCATCTAGACCATTAAACATACCAGACGAGTCTGAATTACCCTTAATTGTTTCTGCGTCAGAATAGATGTAAATCGTCTTATCGCTTGTATTAAACCAGGCATAAATATTCACCGGTGATGAAGCTGCGGAAATCTTATTATTCGTACTGGTGATCCTATCCTCGAGCAATTCGTCAGCTTTCTTGACCGCCAAAACGTTATCTGTAGCCAAGGCTCTTAGTTTTCTGTTGACATTAGGACCAGTATCAAGCAACGCGTAGCTCTCCTGCCATGGCGTACCTTCTGTCGACTTCGTAATTGCCGGCCTGCCCCACGTACCTTCGATATAGATATCTTCGTTGCCCATAATAAAGTAATCTTTATTGATGCGCTCTGCCGTCGAAGTCCTTATCTGCCAGCCCTTGAAAGACCAGTCGCCGCAAGAAAGCTGATTGCTAGCTATTCTCACCGTGCTAAACACAACCTCTTCTTTCGATTGCGGGAGCGTGCCTTCAATCGTACAGCCCGACGGAGCATTCGCTTCGTAGTGCACCCAATACTTTAGCTTCAAAATTGGCGAGAGCGACGTAGTTGTATCTTCATTAATTACGCTGCCCATATTTTTAACGCTACTGACGCCACGCGTCTTCTTGCTAGTTGGGAAAAGGCCATCCTCGTCGTTTAAGTATTCGTCCTTCAATTTAAGCTCTATCGATAGATTCCTTGGCGCAGTACCATTAAAGTAAGACTTCGAAAGATCCCAAATTACCATTGGCGTGCCATCGTCTGCCGAAGTAACATTCCACAAACCATCACCAGAATACTTGCCCGTAAGTTCGAAATACTTATCATTGATATAATCCGTAATAATCATCGGATTAAACGACTCGTAGATCTTGGTCAGACTAACCATCGTATCCAAGAAAGTCGCTTTGTCGCTGTTTTCCATTTTATCAGTAACGGCATTCATATAGCCGCCACCATTGCCATAGCGAATGCCATAGACGAGCGAATCTGGATAATTCTCTTTTAATAACTTATATTCCGCTATTTCTTCTGGGTGGTGATTGTTCGGGTAACCATCCGAAACAAGCATCACACACAATTCATTCCCCTCAACCGGCTCATAGTTTTCGAGCAATTGGTTCACTCTCTGGTAACCATAGTAATAGTCTGTCTGGCCATTGGCATTGAGACTATTTATACCGCCAGCGATACGGCTACTATCAGTCGTAAAATCCGTGACAATATGACTAGTCGTAGAGAAACCGACTAAAGCGATTCTACTTTGGCCGTCAGACAAAAGACCGTTAGCAAACGTAATCATATCGGCCTTTGCTTCATCGAGTTCTCCATCAAACATCGAGCCGGATTCATCGATCAAAAGCACCAAGTCGTAATGCTTATCCGAACGAGCAGGCGTATTGCCGGTAAGCTCAATGTTCATTTTGGCGATGCCCTTCTTTGTCCAGTATGCTTCTTTTTCAATATGCCAAGCACCCGGGTCTCCGTTTTCATAGTTAGTCTCAGTAGAGCTAAAGCCAATGTTGCGCACCGGCACATCTGCAGCAAACGCAGCAAAAATCGGCAAGAAAATCACAGCACTCAGGACGAGAACGCCAGCTAGGATTCCGATCGTCTTCTTTTTATTATTCATCGCCCACCTCCTTTCTGTGCGCTTTGACAATTGCAACAGCAATCCCCAAGCCCAATCCGGAGCCTAAGAAAATGGCAAGATAGCAAACAATGTCGTCGTACGTTTTTGGCGTATCTGGAGTATCTGGGGTATCCGGAGTCGGATCCGGCGTATCACCCTTCACCCCCGTGTCAAACTCAGTTACCGTACGATACGTCGCTCTTGCCGCCGCACTACTATTCATCACATGATTATCTGCCGTCGCGCTTAAGAGCTCGACTGGATTTTCAATTGTCGTTTCGTAATCTTCATGAACATCATAGCTAGCATTTAGTACGCGCGATTCGCCAGGCGCCAAACTATCAATCTGCGCCAAATGTGCTGAGCGCAAGCTTGCACCATCACCCGGCTCCTCGAATGTCGTGCCCTTCTGATCGGCATATATATTTATATCTTTAAGCGTATAGTTTGCCGTATTCTTTACCGTGATCTTGAACTTCACTTCGTCATCGGCATAGAACTTATCCTTTGGATTCGTAATCTCCTGCGTAATTTCCGGTTGGAAAACACCCTCACCGACCGACATCCACTTGCCCTGGATCGTCACATCATTTTCCGCCATCGTAAAGTTATCGTCATGCATCCAGCCCATAAACTGGTAGCCGTTTGCGCTTGGTGCGGCTGCGAGTTGAACCGTATCGCCTGGATAATACGATTGTTCAGCTGGGATCAGACTCTCCCAGTTACTCGGTTTTACGTCGCCAACAAACTCATACTTCACCTTGTAGCTGATCTTTTCAAAGCTACCATGAATCGTCACATTTGCTTCCGGCATCGTAAAACCACCGTTCTCAACTACCATCCGGTCAAAAGTCCACCCTAGGAACTTATAGCCTCTAAACGTCCAGCCAGCTGCCGTCGTATCGAGCTCTACGAATTCACCTGCACCATAGCTATGCTCTACTGGCGGCAAATAGTCCTCTGGTGCATCGCCTTCAATCTGATACTTGACCGTGTATTTTGCTTTTTGCGTAAATGTACCTACTAAAGTAACGTCACCCGCAGGCATCGTAAACTTATTGCCATCGATTGTAGCGTCAGATGTTGTCCAGCCCGAAAAGTCATAGCCACGGACAACTGGATCCATCGCCACGTTAACCGTTGAGCCAGCGCTATACTGCTGCTCTGCCGGAAGCTTCGCACTACTCGGTACGTCGCCGGTGAAGCTATAGCGAACAGTATATTTTGTAGACTCGTCGTCTTTACCAATCCAGTGATGCGTCAAATTCGAATTCACGCTGGCGTTGTCGCTAATCTGCGTCGCATAGTTATAGAAATCGCGGCGCTTCTCGCCATCGCGAAGAGTCGGCGTCTTTGTGCGAATGCCAACCGTAATCTGGCACCCCGCCATCACATTCTTTACTCTCAAAGAAACTGTTTCAGACGCCTTATCATAATGGAGACCATGCCAAACATATTCGGTCTCGTCCGCGTTCCAACCAGTCGTATCGCCAGTATCATCAATTACCAAACCGGAACAGCCATTCGGATAAGCCGCAATAATGCCATTATCAGTCTCCACGAAACCCTGGAACATCAAACCATCTGGGATTTTATCGATCACCTTCATAACACTACTGCGTACTTCTACGCGCGTTTCACTATCGGAATGAGTACCATTGCGGTCAATACCGTCATAGCCAATATGCAAGTAATAATCGAGGTCCGAATTCTCTTCGACCCGGATTCCGTCGGCTATCTGCTCCGCTTGGCTAGCACGAGAAGCCGCAAGCACGCTCGCAATACCGACTACACCAAAAACCAAAAAACCAGCCGCCAAAAACAGCCTAAATCGATTCGTTATAGATCTTTTGCCTTTACTGCAAAAAAGCATCACTTATAATCCCAAACTTCGCAGTATTTTTGTTTTTATTTCACACTCTACAATAATTATAACATAAACTGTTTATGCTTGCTCTCCTTTTCCGCTAAATATACACTAGAAAAGTAGTCTTTTTTGACTATGATATTTGTAAGTCTACTTTTCGCTTTTGCACGTACCACGAAGAAGGAGGTGAACCACATGTTGTTCATAGTTGCGACCGTCGCTGGAGCAAAAATGGCGATCGGCGAGAATGGCGAACCTCTCTGCAATATAGATGTCGACAAGGAATACTTCCGGCAGATAACAAACGACAATACAGTCATTATCAGCCTAGAATCCTTCGGCGCTCTTCACGAATGTGATAGCAGACCGCTAGAGGCATGCGATCCGGTAGCTCTTCGCCCCTTGATCCAGAATATGGACGAGAACGCAACTGTCATGTACGACATTGAGCGCCTAAAGAGAATTTACCCTAAACGCAACCTTTACCTAATCGGTGGCGCCAACGCTTTTCGGCAGCTGTACAAAGAATGCTGTTATGCGTTTATCACTCACGTAGATGTAGAAGTGCCAAATTGTAATACCTTTTTTCCGAATCTCGCCGCAGAGGGCTGGAAAGAAATTACGAGAACACCCACTATCACCTACAAAGGATTGCCTTATTGCTTCGTGACGTATCAAAATCCGCGATTCATACCAGTAGACTAATCAACAAAAAACCGCCCCTCTTTACGAAGTAGGAGCGGTTCTTTTGTTAATGATTTTTGTTTTTCTTCTTGAATATTATGTAGACGCCGGCCAATATCAACAATACCACCGCGGAAATCGCACCAATAATTACATACCGCATCACATCATCTTCGGTCTTTGGCGTATCACCGCCGCCGCCCTGGCCTTTCTGCTTTACCGTAAATGCGGTCTTTACGATATAGCTAGCCATAGCTTCATCGGACGTATCCATTTCATTGTAGCCGTCAGCCGTCGCGCCCATCAAACGCGCAATCTCTTCAAGCTCAATATCTTCGTCAGCCGTAATTGGATATTCGACATAAATTTTTGCCGAAGCGCCAGCGGCGAGGCTAGCGATCTCTGCGATCTTGCCCGGACGAATCGTGTAACCATCATCCGCCGCCAAGGTTGCGCCATCCGTCTGAATTGCAACGTTCACATTTTTTATCTCAAAGCTGGCCGTATTCGTTACAGTGATCTCAAACTTTACCGTATCGCCTTCCAAGAAGGCACTCTTCGGATTCGTAATTACCTGCGTGATCTTTGGTCTAAAGAGCGAAGTCACTCTGCTCCACTCACCTTCAATCACAACGTCCTTAGCCTCCATCGTAAAGCTGTCATCGCTATACCAACCGGAGAATTGATAACCGGTTGCCGATGGCTTTGCAGCAACCGTAACCTCATCACCTACGTGATATTCCTGCGTTGCTGGCAACATACTAGCGGCATTTGGCGGCAATACCGAACCGATAAATTTATACTGAACCGTATAACTAATTTTCTCGAAACTACCGGTAAATGCAACGTTATGCGCCGGCATCTCAAAGTCACCGTCCGTGACCGTAACATCATTGGTACTCCAACCGCTGAAGGTATAGCCGCCAATAACTGCGCCAGCTACCAAATCATCAGCAGTTACGCTATCGCCCTCGCCATAACTCTTAGTATTTGGAGCGTGGTAAGACGTCGGCGCCGCACCATTAATCGTGTAGCTAACCGTATACTTCTCTTTCGCCACGAATGCACCAGTGAGTGTCACTTCTTGCTCTGGCATCGTGAAGCTATCATTAGTGATCGAAACATCATTGGTACTCCAACCACTAAAGTCATAGCCATTCAAGTTAACATTGGCTGCAACACCAACCTCCGAACCAGCCGGATAGAAAGTTTCCGTCGGAACAGCCGGCGCACCTGCTGGCACATCGCCGGTATATTCATACTTTACCTTGTAAGTCGGCACATCCATACGACCAATGAAGGTATGAACCGTATTCGAATTATTGCCAAGGTTACCCTCGAGCACACTTGCGTAGTTGTAGAAATCGCGACGCTTTTCGCCTTCGCGTAGATATGGCGTGCGCGTAATGATGCCGACCTGCAATTGGCAACCAGCCTTCAAATTCTTCACCTTGAAGTTTACCGTACGCGATGCGAGATCATAGTGCAAACCATGATAAACATATTCCGTATTCGCCGTGTTCCAACCGGTCGTATCGCCAGTATCGTCAACAACTTTACCTGCACAAGGAGTCGTACCGTTGCTGCGCTCGACTGCGCCAAATGCTCCGGTTTCAGATTCAACAAAGCCCAAGAACGTCAAACCATCCGGGATCTTATCCGAAACATTAATAATATCGCTGCGCACCTCAGCCGTCGTCGAATCGCTAGACTCAACACCCTGACGGTCAACGCCATCATATTTTACTTGCAAATAATATTTGAGCTCAGAGTTTTCTTGTACGCGGATGCCGTCGTCGATTTCTTCGGCGTTACCGCGCAGAGTATTAATAACAATCGTGGCGCCAAAAAAGGCAACACAAGCAATCGCTAAAATACTGATTGCTCTTTTATTACCTCTCACCAAACGTGTACGAAAAAACTTCATACCTGTTATAAGTATAACCGCTTCTGCTTTTCTTTGCAAAAAACTATCTAGCTAATTTCAAATAATAGAACCGCTCTACATTACCGAAACGACCCGCGACTTCGTTGTCGCGCTTCCCCGCAATCACAAAACCATTCATTTTTAGCCAAGTCTCAAAGTCGGCAATAATCTCGCGACGCATCTTGCTATTCTTGATAACGCCATTCTTAAGCTGGAACGGGCGCGCTTCAAACTGCGGTTTCAGCATTACAAAAAACTCCGTACCGGGCGCAGCAAGCATCTCGCGCGCATAGTCCAAAACCTCACGCAGGCTCACGAAGCTCACGTCTGCCAGAATTAAATCTACCGGCTCATCAAGCGTAAACTCAAAAATATCAGTCTTTTCATGTAGCTCCACCTCTGGTGCAAAGCGTAGCGGTGCCTTCATCTGGCCCGTGCCCTTCTCTACGGCAATCACTTTCGTCGCACCTTGGCGCAACGCAAATTCCGTAAAGCCGCCCGTCGACGAACCGATATCGAGAACAACTTTGCCACGAAAATCTACTTTGAGCGCCTTCGCCGCATCCGCAATCTTATACTCTGCTCGTCCAACTACTTCGCTCATTTTGCAACTACCAACAAAGGCTTGCCGACCTTCGTAATCTCAACCGTCCTGACGCCCGAGATCATCTTATATTCACCCTCGGCCTGAATCATTACTTTTGTCGGCTCTGGGAAAACCAAACAATCATAATCGCTCTCCGAGCCAGGAATCCTCTTGAACATCGACTTCGTCATCATCGGCATCAGCTTGCGGAACTTCGTCATACAGCCGGTCATACTAAGGAATGCACCATCACGCAGATACCAATCCGAGCCCTTCATAATCTTCGCGACCGAACGACCATTCACGGCCATATAATCGGACACTTTTTTGCACTCCATGAACTCCTCGGATGAATCACCAAGATGAAAGCTCTCCGGTAAGAACTTGCGGCGGCGGTTCTTTAGCCACCACTTCGCAAGCGTCATCAAGCTATAAATCGTCTTGCGACCGCCCTTACGCAAAGTCTTGCGCGTACGCGGCGCATCAAAAACTGCGCACGCCTCTGCGAACATACCGAGCGTAAAGTAGCACATGCCAAAGCGCCAATGTTTTCCGTTAATCTTGCACTCCAACGGATAAACCCGTTTTACGTGCCCCTTCAAAATGTCGTCCAACTTCAAATTACCGAAAGTGCGCGCCACATCGTTAAAGTTGCCGTAACCAACTACGCCAAACTTCACATTCTGCGCACGCGAAAGCATAATGCCGTTAATCGCAATATTCGCCGTGCCATCGCCACCAGCGGCAATCACCAAATCGCCCGTCGCCAAAACCTTCGCCAGGCGCTGAGCATTTTCATCAACATTCGTTGCAGCTACTTCAAACTTGCCGACCATTACCCCCTTCAGACCCTGCAAGCGATCAATAATATCTTTCTTAACCGACTTATAATGCGAACTACGCGGATTGTATACAATAAATAAACGTTTCATTTTGGAACACTCTACACAACTCTTTTATTGTCGCACAAAATCTCAAAAAATCATCACTTGACTTATTCAGATTCTTCTTCGTCGTCCTCTTGCTGCTCTGGGCACTTCACAATGCCCTTTAACGCAGCGAGCTCTTCCTCCGAAGAATCTTTGCAAGGTTTCTTCTCGTCGTCGGCATTAAACGCGGCCATCGTCCACTTATTATCAGAGAGTTTTGCATAAAGCAGCGCGCGCTTCGACTCGGCCCCAACCGCAATCTTGAAGCTGGCCACTTTATATATGTTATTTACTTTCACAAGGTTCAGCGAAGCGTCCGTCGTATCGATTTTGGCAGTCTCACCATATTTTTTCTTCAGCAAACCACTAATTTGTTCAATATCCGAACCGGTCAACAAATTGTCCTGCGCGAGCACCGACATCGCACCCGCCTGGTTCTCGACATGCAAAGCCTCATAAATCGCAGACAGCTTATTATTTGCCTCATTCTTCCAGGCTTCTTGCTGAATTGCATTCACATTGTAGCTGTTCGCGATAATAACAGTCGCAACCACTGCCAACAAACAACCAGCAGCGATAATCATGGCGCAAACACCAATTCTCTGCCAAATAAAGTCGACTACTTTGCGACCGCTCACGATGCCGTTTGCGTTTACGGCATTCACGATATTCATCTGGACGTCGCCTTTTGTCGTTGTTTCAATATCAAGTTGATCTGGACTTGCAGTTTCAACCGCCTGCATAATATTTGGCCCTGTTGGAGCTGCAGTTGGCTCCGTGCCAAAACCATTAGGATACTGCTCTTGCGGATTCATATTCTCACCCTTAAAACTTATGCTTTTATTTTACCATATTTAACGATACTATAAGGTCAACTCAGTACGGAAGGGGGAGTGTATCTTGAGCGCTCTTCGAATTATCAGTATTAGCATGACAATAGCAAGATTTGTCATGGCTTTTATCGCCGCCGCACTTATCATTCAGAAAGGACATAGCATCGCAGTCGTATCGCTAATTGTCCTCATAATACTGTTTGATATCGCAGACGGAGCAGTCTATCGAAAATCTGGCAAACCTGAAACAAAATCACGCCGAATGCTAGACTCGATAATAGATAAACTGAGCATGTTTTTAGTCGCACTGGCTGTAGCTCTCAAAGCGCACCCGCACATCATCATTACCGCGAGTATCGTGGAGCTCTGGATTGCGGGTATCAGCGTCACGGCCTACAAGCACGGCACGCTTATCAAGCCAAACCTGCTTGGCAAGATCGGCTGCGTGCTGTTCGCCGGCGTTTGCCTCACGACGCTTTACTGCTACCAAGCAATTGCCCTGCTTACTCTAGTAGTATTTCTTATCGTGAGCTTCCTTGCTATTGCCGACTATCACGAACAACTTACTATCTTGCAAAAAGAGCGACCCTAGGCCGCTCTTTTAACTTTTCACAAAAAATGGCGGAGAGAACAGGATTCGAACCTGCGAGAGCCTTGCGACCCTACACGCTTTCCAAGCGTGCTCCTTCAACCACTCGGACACCTCTCCAGCTCCCTACATACTACCACATTTCGCCGCCCAAAGCTAGACTCCATTGACTTTTTGGGAAAAGTGTGATATAATAGACAGATAGGCTACTTTCAAAAATACGACAGAAAAGAGGTAACAACTATGGCGAAAGTAATCCTCGTTCTCGTTGACGCAAAGCCGTCAACACAACTGCAATCCCCCATCCGTTGGTTTGGCCCTGAGTCAGACTCGACTATTATCATCTCAACGGATAGCGAAACAGAACGCCGCCAGGAGCTGATCAAGCACCTCGAAAGCGGCGACACGGTCATCGCGCATTGTCCCCTAAAAAACAGTGACGGTGTTGCCGTCGGCGGTAAATGCGTCAGTCTCGAATGCACCTGCAATCTGCACGAAGTGCTGCACAACCGTTTAACAAAAGAGGGCGCCTCTTCAGTCTTTGACATAGTTAAAAAGCTCGCCGAAGACGTCAATAAATTGAGGCAAACTTGAGCTGGCTGAAATGCCAGCATTTTTTTGCATTAGCATTTTACTTTTACCCAGAAAACAGCGTATAATTAGGGCAAACGCAACATCAAACGTAATTATTTTTTTAGGGTAAAATGGCAAACCAAGAAAACGACACAATTATCGAGCTCAAAGCCGTCTCGAAACGCTACGGCTTTGGTGACGCCGAGTCGTATGCCTTACGCAATTTTGACCTCACCGTAAAGCGCGGCGAGTTCATTATGATCATGGGGCCATCGGGCTGTGGCAAAACCACTCTACTAAACATTATCGGTCTCCTCGACCAGGCCAGCTCTGGCGAGTATTACCTCGCCGGCAAAAACGTCGCTCGCGTCTCCGCACGCAAAAAGGCACGTTTCCGCGCCAAAGAGATCGGTTTCATCTTCCAGAATTTCAACCTCGTCCCTACCCTTTCTATTCTCGAAAACGTTTCTTTGCCGCTAATTTACTCCGGCTATCACAAGACTCGCCGTCTAAATATGGCCGACAGCATTCTTGAGCATTTCCATCTTCGCGAACGCGAATACTACATGCCTTACCAGCTCTCTGGTGGTCAGCAGCAGCGCGTCGCCATTGCGCGCAGTCTCATCGCTAGCCCAAGCATCATCCTCGCGGATGAGCCAACCGGCAACCTCGATAGCCGCAACAGCCACATCATCATGGAAGAGCTTCAGGAGATCCATTCCCTTGGCAACACCATCATCATGGTCACGCACAACCCTGCCCTAACTACTTACGCCACCCGCGTTATCAACATGCTCGACGGTGAAATTGACACCGATATCAAGACCGTCGACGATTCCGACCTTCCACGTGGCGGCAAGGGTGAAAAAGTTTCCGTAAAGGTCCTCTCGACCCGCAACCCAATCAAGATGGAAGTCGACTCGGAGAGTGAAGTCGTCGTATCTGGCGACAAAGTCAGTGCCGAAAAGAAAAAGACCGAAGAAAAGGCTTCAAAAGAGACCAAAAAGTCCAAAGAAACCAAAGAGGAAGAGCCAAAAACTCGCAAACGCAGCCTCAAACCAAGAAAAAAGGCTAAAAAGGAGAGCAAAAAATGAGACTACTAATTAATACTCACTTCCACCTCGCCATCGATAGCCTTCGCCAAAATCGTGGCCGCACTTTCCTCTCTGCTCTCGGTATTGCTATTGGCGTCGCCAGCATCGTCCTCATTCTTTCCCTTACCGGCGGCATCAACCAGCTCATCAGCGCTAGCAGCGACAAAGATAATGCAAACCTCATCCTCGTCCGCCCATCTTCAGGCAAGGACGTCGCAGATAGCATCATCGACGAGCTAACCAATACCAGCCAGTATTCCAAATCGAATCTCACTCTCGAAGATGTCGAGGCGATCAAGGAAGTCAATGGCGTCAAATCTGTTGCTCCAATTGCAATCAGCACCGCCGCAATCACCATTGCAGACAAAGCCTACCAGTCTACGACCGTTGTTGCTACTAACGACGATCTCAAGGACATTCTTAGCCTCCGTTTAAAGAGCGGTCAGTTCCTCGATTATAGCCTCCGCGAAAACGTCGCGGTGCTCGGTTACAAGATGGCCGAACAGGTCTTTGGTACCACCGAGGCAACCACCCGCACCTTCAACTACAATGGTCAGCAATTCATGGTCGTCGGCGTTCTAGACGAGATGAATGACCCGATCAACTTCAACGGTGTCGATTTCGATAACTCTATTCTTATCAACATTAAATACGCCAGCACCTTCGAATCGTCCATCCAGATTCAGCAGATCGACATTCGCACCGAAACCACCGATCAGGTTTCCAATGTCATGAGCGAAATCAACGATAAGCTTTCAAAGGCCAAGAAGGGCGACAAGAACTACAAGATCATCTCCGGCACCGACAATCTCCATCCAGCCGGTTCCCTTCTCTCGATCATTTCCAACATGCTCACCATCGTTGCTAGCATCTCGCTCATCGTCGGCGGCGTTGGCATCATGAACATCATGCTAGTCTCCGTCTCCGAGCGCACACGCGAGATCGGTATCCGCAAGGCAGTCGGCGCTAGCTCAGGCCACGTCCTATTGCAGTTCCTCTTCGAATCCATCATTCTCAGCGTCATTGGCGGCCTCATGGGCTTCGTTCTAGGCTACATCTTCGCCTTCCTAATCTCGCTCGTCACGCCATTCGCACCACATATCTCCTGGCAAATTCTTGGCATTACCGGCCTCGTCAGCTTCAGCGTCGGCGTCATCTTCGGCGTCTACCCTGCTGCAAAGGCCGCCCACAAAGATCCAATCACGAGCCTAAAGTTCTACCGTTAATTACGGCAACCACAAAAATATCCCCGTTCGGGGATATTTTTATTTGAGCTTTCTATTAGGCTGCTTCTGCGCGCTCGCCGTCACTGGCTACCTTCGGGAAGGATACAATGCCGTACTGCTCCAAGGTCTTCATGCTATCTTTCATCTTAGCAATGTATGCCTCGACCTCATTGGCGCTCTTCTCTCTTAGCAAGCGTTGCCTCAAGACGTCATAGTTACCGACTGCCATCATGCGACGGTTGCTTCTAGACTCGCGATTCCAGGTACTAATCGCCTCACGAATGACCTCATGTTCTGCGTCACCCATGTTGCGGCCATTCATCGCATCAATCCTATCGTTCGTCACCTTGATAAATGGTGCGAAGACTGGGTTCGTGATGGTCTGGAAGTTGCTTGCCTCGGCCATATCCTGCTGGATACGCTGTTCTCTTTCTTCAGCCTCACGGCGTTCTCTCTCTTGCCTAATTCTGACTGCACCCTCAGATGCTTCTTGCTTCAAGTTAGCAACATCCTCAGCGAAGCCAATATATGGATGGCCAAGATGCATCAATGCAATACCCGCATCATTTACTGGCGTACCAATTCTGCCATCACCCTTCAAGAAGGCAATGCGATCTTGCTCAGAAGCTGCGTTCCAAACTGCGATTGCATCCTTAATCTGCTTTCTATTGGCGTCACCAAGCTCAATTGCGTCGATTTCATCATCGGTGAACTCTGCGCGCGTTGCCTGCTTGCCCCAAACGCCGCCAAGATCGACGACCGATTGAAGTCTAGAGATATCCGGCGCAACATCAGGCCTGATTATATTCTTTGAAATGAGGAAGTCATAATCGGACTTGATTAAATCTGGACTATCGAATGAGCTGTAGTCACCGGCCAAAATCGCACGACGCTGCTCAGTAGTGTACTGGTTCCATAGCTGGATAGCATACTCTGCGCGAGCCACCATTTCATCTGGGTAAGTTTCATTCGTCAACATCTGCCTTAGCTGATCAGAGCTCAAGGTAATTGGTTCACCATTTGCAACCGATTGTGCTTCTGGCCTCGATGGCTGTTGTGGCTCCGTCTCGCTAGTAGGCTGGCTAGGAGTCTGCTCGCCGCTCGGAGTCTGTTCATTGTTATTCGGTGTTTGTTCACCATTATTCGGAGCTGGGCCGGATGGGCCATTTGGACCAGGTGCTGGTGGATTTGGCTGACGATTCGTGCCAGTCGAGCCGGTACCGCCATTTGGAGTAGGTGCCGGAGGCGTGTTATCGCCAGTGTGACCACTGCCGCCATTTCCTGGGTTGAAGGTTTCTGGACCGCGAGGACCATGGCCCTGACCCTTTTCGCCGCGAGTAAGATTCTTACGGGTAACGAATGGAAGTGGGATACCGCCATCAATCAAGTTAGCGTGTTCAATAATCTTCTCTGCATTAGTCTCGAAGCCGATAACATCGTAGACCGTATCGACATGAGGAATCGTCTCGGTGACGACCTTTTCGAAGGTCTCGGAAACATTGTTCGAACCAACATGCGTTGCGAAGACAAACATTTCGTGCGCACCATTCGATGCAACTGCGCCAGTATCGTATGCAACCTCGGTGAAGGCATAGCGACCAGACGAGAGAATATCGTTGATTGCTGGATCACTAGATACGAATGAAAGCTGGCCATCAGGACCAAGCACACCTGGGACGCTGATTGGCGTACTCTGAGCATCGCGCGAGAGCGTGACAAGCAAGCTAACGTTGCCAGTCTGAGCCACATCATCGAAGTTGTAAGTCGTACCATCGTAAGAGAAGGAGTTGCCGTGCATATGCGTGTATAGATGGCCATCGTTTGCGCGCCAGAGACCAAGCTCGTTGCCTTCGGAGACCGAAGTACCGTTGCTGCCCCATTCGCGGGAAACGTGAACACCATTTTCGCGCATGAACTCGGAACCAGTCATCTGCTCGGTATGCGACGAAGTCGTATAGGTCGTAACGTTGCGGCCATTGACCGTATAACCTTCTTTGCGAAGCTGATCGATCTCTTGCTGAGTGAGATGTGCGCCGCTTGCTTCTGCTGCCCTAACGACATCATGAGTAATCTGAATCTCAGTCTGAGTGATACCCAAGGCGCCTGCAAGCAAGGTTCTATGCGCATCGACATTGTTGACGCCGATGCCAAGTGGTGCGAAGCGAATATCGAGGCTATCATTGATCTTATCGAAGATACCGTAGGAGCTCGGGTTAAATGCCGCCGCGACTTCCTGACCAACTACTGCCGTCGCGACACCAACTACTGCGGTCTTGGCAAACTGTGCTGCCACCCGCTTACGCTGAAGTTTCTTGAATGCTGCGTCCTTCGCCTCCATATCGCTACGGATAAACTCGGATGCCCTGTTGGCTGCATCGACATAAGTCTGGCTATTATTTTCAATGCCACGGTTCCTGAGCTCAACCTTAGCCTGTGCGATTTGGACGTCGAGCGCCAAGCGTTCATCTTCAATTGTCGTGCTGTCGCCGCCGGAGAAGGTGATAAGGTCGATCTTCTCGGAGTCACCAATCTGCGACAAGACCTCAATTGCTGCCAATCTCTGCTGGATCTGATCAGCATCACCAGATGCGATTGCCTCGCGGAGACCATTCGTCAATTCAGTAGCAGTGTAGTTCTTGTAGTTCGTCTGCTCCATCTGCTGGTCATACTTCGTCTTGCCAATTTCCTCGCCACGGGCGATACGACGTGCAAGCTCTGCGCGATCGACTGCTACGCGGTTATGTTCCTTGAATGCTGCGAAGGTACCAGAGACAAGTGCGCCACCTGCGAGCGGAGCAAACGAGCGAGCGACCGTACTTGCACCACGCTGCGTGAAGAAGAGCGCGATACCAGCTGCCGCTGCGATGACCTCTGGCTGAGCAAAGCCAAGCTTGCCAGAAATTTTCTCTGAAATCTCATCAATCTTTGAACGGTGAACTTCAGTGCGAACCTGTGCCTGATAGTCGGCATTGATGAAGCGGAAACCTTCCATCACGTTTTCGATACTCTCTTCGTGATTGAAGCGTTCCTTTGCAGCCTGTGCTACCTCGAGCAAGGTATCGGCCATCAAGCTATCATCGAGACCTTCCTTGGCCATGTTGGCCTTTTCGCGTTTGACCGCCTCACGGAAGTCGTCCTCGTTCATCGTACCGCTTGCAAATGCCGCGACTGCTTCGCGAATCGCAATAGTAGATTTAGCCTCAACGCTATCTGCGTCGACAGCTTCCTTTCTATTACCGCCTTCGCTATATTTAAATACAACTTTATTGCCGTTTTCATCGAGCTCGACGCCATAGGTCGTCATCTCGTTACCAGCTGCGCCGTGGAGCAACGAATCCTCGATGCCATTCACGTAAGCCATCGTCAAGCGCTCGACAACCTTGCCGCTCGCGCCATCACCATTCTTATCCCAGAACTGATCGACATTTACGCCACGAACATCGGCCTTGCCTTCTTTGATTGCAGCCAACGCCTCACGCTCATACTTGAGCATCGTCGCATCTTTGAGCATCTGGCCAAAGACCATCTGGCGCCACCATCTACCCATGCGGCCAATCTTCTTACCTTCGCCGTTAAGCTTATTCTGGAACATTTCCTCCGCTAGGGCGCGCGCTGCAATCTTCGCATCGCGTTCGCGATCAATCATTACGGCCACGAGCGGATCCCTCTCTTCTGGCACCGGTTCTTCTTCAGTGACTGCACCTTGACCATTTTCGGCGGCCAATCTCTTCTTGAGATCAATCAATTCCTCAAGCGTCATCTGTTGAAGATCGATAACCTTGATATCCCACTCTTTCAACTTATCTGCATTTGCTTCAGTATCACAATCCGAAATGAAGCGCATACGATAAGCTTCGCGAATATCTACTAAGCGTTCGAAATTTGCCTCTTCGAGATCCTTAATGCGGAAGCCATCGGCCTTTAGGACATCCATCATATCTTCAATATCGAGGCTCTCGACCATACGTTTACGTAGGCGCTCCTTGAGGTCTTTGAGCTCTTCGATGCTCATGTTCTCAATATCGGAAATCCTGAGACCTTCTTCTTTGAGGAAGTCGCGCAAATCTAGCCAGTCAATTTGTTCGATCAAAGCAGCTTTTTCTGCCTCCATCGCCTCATTTTGCTCACCGTCTTCGGTGCTTGGCTCATCTTCGCCATGAAGCTTCTTCTTGAGGTACTCGTTGTACTTCAAGATAAGATCCATCGCGCTGCCGTCCTGAGCGATTCTCTGCAAATCTTCGTCGGTCATACCGAGTTCGTTCTTTGCGAAATCTTCAAGTTTCTGACCAAAGGCACGATACATCGCGATAATTTCATCATCATCAAAGCCATCGATATCATCTGGCGAAACATTATACATTTCGCATAGATACTTCAAAGCGTCACTCTTAAACAGCTTACGTAGCTTTTCGGCGCGCTCATGCTTCTCTCTAGCCTCTTGCTCTTCTGGCGTGTTGAACCTCTCGACATCTGGCGTCAATGGCTCTTCGGCAGGATTCTCATATTTGCTCGGGTCATAAGTAAGGTCGCCCAATCTTCTAGGATCAACAGAAATATTCGTTTCATCCTTGATGCGCGCCGCCCACTGAATTGCGGTCTCTTTTTCGCCACGAGGATACATGTCGGCAAGATTTGTGAGCTCAACATCCGTCAACTGACGACTCAAATCATTTGCCATCTCGGTAGAAACATTACTGAGAACGAGGGTCGCCATACGACGCTCATAGTCCTCGTCGCTCTCTTCCGTACCGTCGACAAAGTGCATCTTTTCGAACTTACTCTTTGCATCGGCCATACGAGCATCCCAGCTCTCCTGGTCAGTCATAGTCTCTTCAGCCTCTGGCTGTTCTGGCTCCTCTTCTGGCTCTTCGATCGGTTCAGGTTCCGGCTCGGTTATTGGTTCAGTTTCTTCAGGCTCTTCGATCGGTTCAGGTTCACCACCATTCTTGACCTCAACGGTCTTTGTTGCACCAAAACGGACACCAGTTTCGTCGGTAATTCTCTGAGCCCAATCCTTTGTACTCTCGCCCTCTTCGCGTGGGTAATAAGTCTGCAAGCTTTCGATCTCAATCTGGCTTAACTTGCGAGATGGATCCTCGGCCTGCTCTTTTGCAATCTCGGCATAAACCGCGTTCATCACGCGTAGGCGATATTCTTTATCGCTTTCTGGGACAGTGTGCTCACCGACATAATCGCTGCCTTCCATAGAAGTCGTGCGAATCGTCTCGCGGCGTGGAATCGTAGCGGCAACTTCCTCTACGTGCTTGCTCCAAGCCATGCGAGCGTCGTAATGTTCACGCTTGCTATCTTTGCCAACGCGGCCATACATATCCCATCTATTCCATGGCATACGCTCATACTCTTCACCATCTTTGTTAACACCAGTGTTTGTTTCATTTGCAGACATTTCTTCGTCTGATAGTGGGTCAAAATCAGTTGAACGACGAGCCATTTCCATCATTTTCTTTTGATAGGCAATGTCGTCCTCGGATACATTATTTGGGTCAACGCCAGCTTGCTCGGCTGCTTCTTTTGCAGCCTCCTGGGCCATGATCTCCCATTCATTGAGCTCATCAGAGCCGTTCCCAGCTCCTCCGTTCTCCATATTTTGCTTAGGTTTATCCATCGTTTTACTCCGCTGCTACTGCTTCGGTTTCATTAGGTACGACGTCGCCAGTACCACCACCAAGATACAATGCGCGGAATTGAAGCATCGTTTCGAGCGCTACTTCTTGCGTATCGATGCCGCAGTTCTTGATGAATTCGGCTGCCTGCTCGTCGCCAAAGTTTGGATCGTCTAGCTTGTCGGAGAGCTCGATTGCCTGCTCTTCAGTCAAGCGATTCAGCGTCGCGCGATCAATTTGCGTCATCAAACGCTGCACCATATCAGCCTTTAGCTGATCACGGACCTCACCCTCAACCTTGATATCCTTCTCTTGCAAAAGAGATTCCATAAAATCATCCAGATTTTGCATTTTGACCTCACAAAATATTATTATCCTTATGTTAAATTATACCACAAGCGCTATCCCTATTTGCAATAAAAAAGCAGCTCCATCAAGGAGCTGCACTCGAACCATGCATACTACTGGTTCGTTCTTTGATTAATTCTTGGATATTTTCGTCTTTTGTCAGTTTCTCGATGGCAGAATTGATTAGCTTGTTCACTTCTCCGTCGTGGTAAACCTTATCGTGGAAACAACCATAAATCTTATTGAGTGCGATTGTTGTCTTAGAAAGATCCCGTTTCTTTCCGCGGCACATCAAGCCATAATGCAAGCATACGGCCTCACACTCATCGTCATCCAAATCATTGTGAAGCGCACTGTCGATAATAGTGTGCGTTTCAATTGACGGGTTTCCAGTTAGCACTATGTGGTTACCACCATCGCAATCAATCAAGAGCGCCGAATAACCCGACCACTCTCCAATTCCAGCGAACGATTCGTCTCGAGTAATATTCTTACCAACAATCCGACGATATTTACCCTCAATAATGATGCTTACCATATAAGCACCTCCGTGAAAATAAGATTTTGTCTGGAAATAGTGCCTACCAGTACAATGTTGCTATTATGCCACACTTGCCCCATAAAGTCAATTTGAGGTATAATTTGTAAGATGAAAATCCTCGGTATTGAATCTTCATGCGACGAGACCGCCGCAGCCGTTATCGAAGACGGACAAAAGGTCCTGTCTAATGTTGTTGTGTCCCAAATCGACATCCACGCCGAATACGGTGGCGTCATCCCGGAAATCGCCGCCCGCAGTCATATCGAGGCAGTCAATCCAGTTATCCGAAAAGCCCTAAAAGACGCCAACCTAACCGTCGACGACCTCGACGCCATCGCCGTTACTCATACTCCAGGCCTCGTCGGCAGTCTTCTCGTCGGCACTCTTGCCGCCCGCACGCTCGCCATCACGCACAACAAACCGTTTTATCCTGTTCACCACCTAAAGTCTCATATCTATGCCAACTGGCTTAGTGGCTATCAACCAGAGTTTCCACTCCTCGCTGCCGTTATTAGCGGCGGACACACTCAGATTATCTACATGGAGCGCCACGATCACTTCGAGATCATCGGCACCACACGCGACGATGCTATCGGCGAATGTTTCGACAAGGTCGCCAAAATTCTCGGACTTCCCTACCCTGGCGGCCCAAATATCGCCAAAAAAGCCGCAAGCGGTGACCCTCACAAATACCAGCTGCCAATTCCGAAAGTCGATGGCCTAGATTTCTCGTTTAGCGGCATCAAAACCGCCGTGCTCCGCGCCGTCCAAAACGAGCTCGGTCTACCTATTACTACTCCGTCGCACGAACTCAAAGACCACCTGACCGACCAGCAAATTGCAGATTTCGCCGCAAGCTTCCAGCTAACCGCCGTCAACATCATCGTGAAAAAACTCAAAAAAGCCGCCGAAATCCACCCAGAGGTAAAATCTATCCTTCTCGCAGGCGGCGTTTCCGCCAACGAATTGCTCCGCTCTGAACTGCACAAAGCCTTCGACAGCACTCACCAAGTCTACGTACCAGAGTTCAAGTACAGCACCGACAATGGCGCCATGGTCGCTTCTGCCGCCTACTACTCTATCCAGGCCGGAGAAAAATCGAGCGATCCTTACACGCTCGATATCTCCCCCCGTTCGGTTATTCGTTAGCTTCTACTTTGCGAACGACTTTCGTCTTGCGATTACGCAGCTTTTTTGCGCCGTCTCGCACAGCATTGCGCGCGCTGCGGAGCAAGTTCATACCCGCCTTCTTTGCATTGTTCAGGCGATACTTGCCAGGCTTCAAAATCAAGCGAAAACCGCCAACATATTCCTCGATATCAACGCCAAAACCACTCTTAAACTCGAGCAGCTTGTTATCTTCCGTAAAAATGCCGTCAATGCCGTAGAAATTCGCACGCTTCACGCCGCGCTCCAAGCAATCCTCTAGCAGCCAATCCTGCAAGAACGTCATACCATTCAGCTTTTTATAGCGCTGCGTCGTACCGGAAATAAAGCTCACAACTTCGTTCGGATGATAAATCAAAATGCGACCAGCCACAACCGCCTTGTCCTCTTTGCGACGTGCCACGATAAAGCGAGTCTGATCACCCCAAGCATCCCACATCCACTCGTAGTAAGAGAGATAGCGGCTCACAACGCCATTCTTGTGGTTACTCTGATCAACAGCCTCGGCTAAAAGCGGAATCTCAGACTTGTCTTTCAGCTCATAAACCTCGAGCTCTGGGCTAATTTTACGTAGCTTATTACGAACGTTCTTCTTATAGCTCGCGCGAATCTCGTCCATATTTTTAAACCCGCGCAAATTTTTCACCGCCATCCAGCGATTTGCCTTGTTTTCGAGCTCAACAGTACGGCCAAGATAGCTAAAACCGGCCTTTTCGAAGGCTTTTTCGACCTTTTTATCTTCCAAATCCTTCAAAATCTCACCTTTTGGATCGCGAACAGATAGCAATGCCGCCGGAAATACTTCTAGTGATATAAAATTATGCGATTTTGCAAAATCGACTACAGATTTTATCCAGAATTCAACTAATTTGGTGTTCGAATAATCCAAAATCGGCCCGAGCTGCACCAGCGCTTCCCCGCCGCGTTCCATCAACAAACATCCGGCCACGACTTTTGCGTCTTCTTTCACGCCCAACAAGTAGACATGCCAGCCCATTTTGCGACGCAATTCCGCGCGTTCAGCCGACTGGAAAAAGTTGCCGCAAGGCTGTTTACGCTCAAATTTTCGAAACTCGTCGTCGCTTAGCTCCACAAAATTCATAGTTCTATTATACTCTAACTGCTATAATCTACTCATGGATTACGAGGAGTCTGTGTTAAAAATCCGCCAAAAATTGGCGCATCTATCAGGTACAAAAACTGAGGATTGGCATCTATGCCTCAAGGCTCGTTTTGGCATGGCACTCGTTTTTGAAGCTATCCGCGACTGCTTCGGCGATGGCGAAATTATCACCACGCCATACACCTGCATTACAGCCGTAAACCCAATTCTTGTCGCCGGTCTCACCCCTGTTTACAATGACATTACTCCGGAAATTCTTAGTACCGGCAAACCAAACGACAAACTCGTAAAACCGAAAACTCATGCCATCGTTATGCAGCACACGCTCGGCATGATTGGCGATAAATCCGCAATTCGCAAATTCGCAGACAAGCACAAAATCCTCCTCATCGAGGATGCTGCCCACTGCGTCACTCGCCTTGCGCGCGGCAAAGAGGACGAAGTTCTTGCAGATATTTCCATCCACTCTTTCGGCGTCGAAAAAATTCTCACTGGCACCAAGTTCGGCGGCGCCGTCTATATTAATCCGAAACTCAAAGAGTCTCAACCAGATCTATACGAACGCATTATCGAGAAATTTAACAGATTAAAACAGCCTGATCGCCACATGGCACTCCGCGTCCGCACTTACCGCGTCAACAACGCAATCATTCAACGCTTACACGGTAACTTGCGCCGCAATTTCCGCAATTTCGAAATCAAAGCCGGCATTCTCGAGCCGCCAATCTATCCGTTCGAGCAAGACGGACAACAAGACGAACCGCGCACGACTAACAAGTTTATCAATGAGCGCATCCTTAGCCAGCTCGAAACGGTAAAGCAAAACTTCATCCGCCGCTCAGCCAACGTTAATCTCTATCAGTCGAAGCTAAAATCAAAGCATTTTAGTCGCGTCACTAAACTACGCGAGCCACTTCTCGCCTTCCCTATTCTCTTCGAGACGGCAGAAAAAGCAAACGAGGCTTACGACTTGCTCAGCTCGCAAGGCTACTTCATCCGACGCTGGTACTACCCGCTGCTCTACCCTGGTCCAAACTCCCTAAGAATCTATCGCTACGATCCAAAAAAGACTCCGCTCGCCGAAGAGACCTGCAAGCGTATTCTCTGCCTACCGACCGACCTTCCTGTCATCGAAACAAAGAAGATCATCGACATTCTCGCCGATAAAAAATCCCCTGTGCAAAAGCCTGTGGAAAAATAAAATATATCACCAGACGCATAAAAATAGCCATCATGAAGCCACATTTTCTCCAATCTAAAGCATGGGAAGAGTTCCAGAGAGCCGAAGGCTTCGAAATTTTCCGCGAAAAAGGCAAAAATTATGAATTTATGGCAATTTTAAAGCCAACTTCCCTCGGAAACTACCTATTTTTACCCTATGGTCCGACTTTAAAAGATAAAAAAGCCCTAAAACCGGCAATCGCCGCCATAAAAAAGCTCGGAAATGCCAAAAATTGCATTTTTGCGCGAATTGAGCCGACGATTCCCTTCTCTGAGGCCGAAATGCGCAAAATTGGCGCGAAAAAAACGACGCATTTTGATCCAGAACACACCTGGGCGATGGATTTAAACCAGACGGAAGACCAAATTTTTGAAAGTATCGGCAAAAACAAGGCTCGCGCCTATAAAAACCGTGCCCTAAAAGGCATTTCCGTGCGCACTAGCAAAAAACCGGCCGACATGGAGATTTTTTTCAAATTTTACGAAAGCGTCGCCGAAAAAGATAATTTTCAGACAAATGAACGGAAATATCTCGAAAATCAGCTTAAATTTGACTTCGCAACCCTTTATATCGCGGATTTCACGGACGAAAACGGCAAAAAAATCCCAATCGCCGCGACAATTATGTACACCGGCGACGAGACCTGCTATTACGCCTACGCCGGCGCCGATTACGAATTTCGCAAAAAAGAAGGCGGCGCGATCCTCCTGACGCAAATGATTTTCGACGCCAAGGCCGCCGGCAAGAAAATTTTCGATTTTTGGGGCATTACCACCTCTAATGACCCGAAAGATCCGTGGTTCGGCTTTTCGAAATTCAAAAAATCCTTTGGCGGCTATCAAATCGACTACGCCGGTACCTATGACATCCTCCTAAACCGCAAAAAATACGCGCTTTATTCCCTTCTCCGCCCAATAAACAAGCTAAAACGAAAAATCACAAGAAAATAGCGCCATTAAGGGCGTTATTTTTTACGATCAAACTCAGTTAAATCAAACAGCGGCCGCTTCCCCTCGTCCATAATTTTCTGCGCCTTTTTGAGGAGCTTTTCAAGCGCCACATCAGAGTTCGCCGAGCCAACATGAACCGTTTTTACGACTTCCCCGTTCTGCTTCCAGCAAACCTGAACGCCAGTAGCGCCACTCGTAGTAGGAAACTTCCTTATAAATGCCATGCCTACATTTTAACATTTACACTAGCTTTTTACACAAAACCCGTTAATCTCAATATCCTGCTTATCCTTATACTAGAAACCGCTTGTGCTAGCATCCCGCTTACGTTATAATAAAAACATCAAACGAAATCGATCGTTTGGTAGGTGAGACGCAAAATGCAGGCGCAGCGGGGACGCATTAAGCTACATTTTGCAAGGTTTGTCAAATTTCACGTGAAAGTGATTATGCATATTTTGCGTACTTTTTCATGTGAAATTCTTTTTATGCTAAAAATCCATCTCTGTTAGAGGGCAGGGAACTCAGCACAAACTTCCAAATACATAGCAAGTTCGCCCGAAAACACTAATGCAAAAATGTGTCCTAATATGCCCACATCTCACACCGGAATTCGCCCCTGTAAAACCGCAACAAAACATGTTATAATAAAACGCATGAAATTTAGCAAAGCTTATGAACCGGATCAATACGAACCAGAAATCTACCAACTCTGGGAAAAGGCCGGTGCCTTTAAACCTCGCGAAGACAAAAACGCTGAGAATTACACGATTGTCATGCCACCGCCAAATGCAAACGGTAATCTACACATTGGCCATGGCCTGACCATCGCTCTCGAAGATATCCTAACCCGTTACCACCGCCTCAAGGGCGACAACACCTGGTATATTCCAGGCGCCGACCACGCAGGCTTCGAAACCTGGGTCGTCTACGAACGCAAGCTAGAAGCAGAGGGCAAAACACGCTTCGATTACGGCCGCGATGAACTCTACAACCAGGTTTGGGACTTTGTCCACGAACAGCGCGGCAACATGGAGCTTCAGCTCCGCGCACTCGGCGCATCATGCGATTGGGACAGCCTCACCTTCACGCTCGACAAAAAAGTCGTCGATACCGTCTACAACACCTTCGAAAAACTCTGGAAACAGGGTCTGATCTATCGTGGCGAAAAACTCGTAAACTTCTGTACCAAACACCAGACCGCTTTCGCAGATATCGAGGTTACCCATAAAGACGAGAAGGGTAAACTCTGGCGCATCGCTTATCCACTAGTAAAAGCAAAAGACGGCATCGAGGAAGTCATCGTTTCTACCACTCGTCCAGAAACCCTAATGGGCGATACTGCCGTAGCCGTTAACCCCAAGGATAACCGCTACAAGAACATAATCGGCCAGAAAGTCAAGCTACCACTCACCGACCGCGAAATCGAAATTATCGCAGACGAGCACGCTGACCCAGAATACGGTACCGGCGTCGTTAAAATCACCCCAGCTCACGATCAGAACGACTATGAGGTAGGCCAGCGCCACAACCTCGAGATGGTTACCGTCATCGGTTTCGATGGCAAGATGACCGCCGCTGCAGGTGCTAACTACGAAGGCCTCTCTACTACCGAAGCCCGTCAAAAGGTTCTCTCCGATCTCGAAGATCAGGGTCTACTCCGCGGCGAAGAGAGCATCAAACACTCTGTTGGCCACTGCTACAAGTGCGATACCGTTATCGAGCCTCTCCTAAAGGAGCAGTGGTTCGTCGACGTTAAACCTCTCGCAAAGGCTGCTATCGAGGCTCTCGAGAAGAACAAGATTAAATTCCATCCAGACAACAAAAAGCGCGTTCTCATTAACTACCTAAAGAACCTCAAGGACTGGAACATTTCACGCCAGATCCCATGGGGTATCCCAATTCCGGCCTTTGTAAACGTCAACGATCCAACTGATTGGATTTTCGACAAACGTGTCGATCAGACCGAAATAGAGAAGGGCGGCAAAGTCTATCGCCGCGATGAAGATACCTTCGATACTTGGTTCAGCTCTGGTCAGTGGCCATACATCACCACCAGCGATCGCAAGCAGCACTATCCAACCAGCGTCATGGAAACCGGCGCAGACCTCCTCTTCCAGTGGGTCGGCCGCATGATCATGCTTGGCCTCTATAACACCGGTGAAGTTCCATTCAAAGATGTCTATATGCACGGCATGGTGTTGGACGAAAAAGGCCAAAAGATGTCAAAGTCCAAGGGCAACGTCATCAACCCAATCGATATCGTCGCCAAATATGGCTCAGACGCATTGCGCCTTGGTCTTATCGCTAGCCGCAGCGCCGGCGTCAACCAGGCCTTCAGCAGCTCAAAGGTTGTCGCAAGCCGCAACCTCTGCAACAAACTTTGGAATATTTCACGTCTCATTCAGGACATGGTAGACAACGCCGAAAAGAAGGGCGGGGAAGCAGAATGCCTCAGCAACGGCGAGGATTGGATCTGCCGCGAACTCAACAAGACCAACAAAGAGATTCAGAAGCTTCTCGACAAGTACCGCTTTGCCGAGGCGGGTGATGCTATCTACGATTTCATCTGGAACAAATACGCGGACTGGTTCCTCGAAGGTGAAAAACTTTGGAAGAATATCCCACTCCTAAAGAAGACTCTTGAGCAGGTCTTAATCATGCTTCATCCATTTGCGCCATTCGTCACGGAAACCATTTGGCAGACGCTTGACTGGACGGACGGCATGTGTGCCACACAAAAATGGCCTTCTGAGCTCAAATTTAGCCCTGCAAGGGCCTCCAAGTTCGAAGAGCTTATACTTATCGTGTCTAACGTCAGAAGCCACTTCCAGAGCCTCCCAGGCGCTGGCAGCTATCCAATCGCTTTCTACGACGACCAGCTCGTCTATGAAAACCAGCTTCTTCTCCAGCACTACACCAAGGCTCCAGGCGTTCCACAGATTCAGCCAGAAAACGCTAGAGGTCTTCACCTCGCAATCGAAGGTCACCCGAATATCTACCTTGATATTCCAGCTGATCTTCATGCGAAGTACAAAGCCAACCTCGAGGATCGTATCCTAAAGCTCGGCCAGGAGATTAACACGCTTGAGGCTCGCCTACGCAATCCAAATTACGTAGAAAAGGCACCAAAAGAGTTAGTCGACGAGACCAAGTCGCAGCTCGCCACAAAAGAGCAGCTTCTCGAAGACATGAAAGCCGAATTCAAGCTAGTCTAGCAAAAAGAGCAGGGAGACCTGCTCTTTTTGATACAAAAAAATAAAAGGCCGGAACCACAATGGCTCCAGCCTTTTTACCGAGAAAAGAGCGTCAACTAATTATGAATATTGTCATATAAACCTCCGGTATAGCATTTGAGACTAGGCGGTCTCATCTTCGCGATCAAGCAATTCTGCAAATTCCTCAACCGTCGATACGGAATCTTCCGATTCGTACATCTTTTGGTAGCGTATTTTATCCTCCTCCATAGGACATTTGCACAAACGTGCGCTACCGTTGCTGTTGGGATATATTCTTGCGAACAACTCCCAGTCAAAAGGTTCTTTTCGTGTGCTCGCTTTAGGCCCTCCTATTGCCATACGACCACCTCCAATCTAACCGAACAGGTCAAAAATTCATCCAAACCTCCCAAAAGAGATAGGACAATTACATTATAGCACATATGCTTAAAATTGTCAATACTGACAGGGGGCGCTAGGCAGTCTCGTCTTCGCGATCAAGCAATTCTGCGAATTCCTCAACCGTCAAAACAGAATCTTCGTCGTAATACATTTTCTCGTAACGAATGCGATCCTCTTCCGTTGGGCACTCAGACAAACGTGCGCTACCGTTGCTATTTGGATAAATCCTCGCAAACTTCATAAAGTCGAATTTTTCTTTACCATTTACCTCATCCATATCAACTCCTATTCGTTCTTAGCCTGCAACGCTTCCCAAAGCGTCATTGGCTCCTCAAGGGCAAGATAAGGCGCAATTCCTTCACGCAATTCCTGCTCATACTTAGCGCTATTCTCATCGCCGTTAAAGTATTTACGGCAATAATCATCCAAATATTCCGGCGTAATCACAGTCCCTTTCAAGACGGCCGGGGCATTCTCTGGGCTCTCCGTCGCCTCATCAAAGAGTTTTTGGTCCAACACCTCTTCGCGTAGCTCATGCGTTTCTGGATCGACCCAAAGTTTATAGGCCTCTCTCTGAATTACCTTCGGTTCACTCTCGCTATCATAGCAGAACAGCGTATAGCTCACATCACTGACTCTCCCCTCAGTATAAGCCGTCTTCAGCTGCTCAATAGCCTTGGCACGGTTTCCACGAATACCACCAAACGCTTTCGAGAGATAACCTGGATTCGGGTTTGGATCAGCGCCGCCCTTTGGACGGAGCAACAAACGAGTCGCCGACACCTCTAGCGGGACATCAATATCGATCATTTCGAGTCTGCGCTTCGTTTCCTCGGCATCGCGAATGGTTAGCTCAATATCAGCCACATCTTTCATCACGCTATCGCGAATATCAGAAACCCCTATATCTAGCGCCATAGCTTTGACGGTTCTTTCAACACGGCGCCTAATACTACCGCTTTCCTTATGAATCTGATCCGTCACGCCGCCACTTACAGCAAACAAATCCCTCTTCGCCGTATCTGGCGAAAGGGCACCAACCGTCGTGCCATCCTCAATCACTACGCCATCAATCTTCTTGATTGCCTGGGTTTTTCCTGCCGCCGACAAACCGCGCATTGCATAAATTGTCGGGCCGACGCCCCTCTCTTCCTCGGCTTTACGCAAACTGCGGCTCAACTTAAGTGCGTCCTGAACCTCATTTTGAATAATTTCTCTATGGATTGCCGCGCGCTCAGGCTGCCAGTTTCCAGGATTATCAATCGCATCTTCGAAATCTTCGCTACTGACATCTGGAAATTCATAACCATCGGCCGGGAATAACCAGAAAGTTTTCATCGACGAATCCTTTTCGATCGCATAACGATGTTTCTCATACACATTCAGCCTGGCCTCATTGTTCATGAAGTTGCCAGTCTCGTCCAAGGCGTAAACAAGATTTATTTCCTCAGGTGCCGCCAACGAATCCCAACCCCCACTCGTATCGATCAGCTTCTCGCGATCAACGTCGTCGCTCTTAAAAGCAGGATTATCCATCCCTTGCCAACCGCCAAGGTGCGTAATTTTTGCAGCTTCTTTATTTGCCTCATTATCGAAGGATGCCGCAGCTGCCAACTCGCTCATTACTTTTTCTCCATCATTTCAATTTTCGCGTACAGCAGTTTCGTCGAAACATCTAGCATAACCCGAAGTTTTTCCGCTGATTGTGCGAATTTTTCAAAATTCGTCGCCGCAAGCACCGTTGTCGAACGAGTCAAAATCGGGAGATAGAAGTTATGCGCCCAATCTAAACCAAGATCATGCAAACCATAGCAAACACTCGTCGTATTCTCGAGCAAGTCACAATACTTCACGATGCGCGCCTCTTCGGAAGCCACGCTCAACTGGCGCATGTACTCATCTGTATGTGCATCGTCGACAGGGTTGGATAATTCGCGGATTAGCTGCAAAACATGCATATTGCTTGCTGCCGCAATTTCCGTATCAGAAACATCTGTATCCTCAATAAGGTCATGGCCATAAGCCGCAGCGACCATATCGCGTACTTCTTCTTCATACGCTTCCTTGGTCTGGGCTAAAACTGCCGTCAAAATTGCTGCGACACCGACACAGTGCTCAAAATATGGCACCTTGTTATTGTTACGAAATTGTTCTGCGTGATATTTTCTTGCTAAATCTTCCATCTTTAATCCTCAAACAAACCTCTATAGTAATTCAAAAACTTCTGATATCCTTCTGCATCAGCCTGCTCATCCTCACCAGCAATCTGTTTTAGCTGATTGGCGTAATAAGCCTCGCGGCCGCCCTTATACTCTGGCAATTCATGACCGGAACGCATCAAAACATAGCTGGAAACAACTTTTGCGGTCTTGCCACAGCCGTCTGCGAAGAAATGGCCAGCGAAATCGATGCCGAACTCGGCATATGCCGCCGCTTCGACTGGATCATGGTCAGGATCATTCAAACGTTCATAAAGCCCGTTGTAAAACTTATCCATCTCGTTCTCGAGATTAGCAATACGCACATACGGATATTTTTGAGAGTCTGACGAACGGATCAAATTGCCATCTTTCACGATACCAGAGTTTACTTGCTCAGCTAAAGCCTCCACGAATGCACGCAACTCTGTCGGAGACTCAAACTGATGATCGCGATTTTCAAACGCAATCTCAATTGCTGTATCAAAATTCTGCTTTGCAAGATCTGCGGCCACTTCGCCAGTCACGCCAGTCATCGACTGCGCCTTCTCAGCACTTGCAGAAGTGTCGATCACACCACGCGCCGTACGCGACATCGCCATCAAATTACGCTCCGCGTCGGCTTTATACTGCTGTAACTGTTTTGTTTGCTCGTAATCCGGGCTGGTCAACATCTCGTAATCAGACTCGACCGGAATAATCTCTTTTATTTTTGCCGTTTCCGCCATTTTACCTCTCTTTTGTCCTAGTATATCACTAGTTCATCTGTAGCTTCGACTGAATCTCTTTGAACTCGTCTTCAGTCAAGCTAAGCGTGCGTCCATATTCCCAAGTTTCATCCATTGGCATCAAATGAACGTGCGCATGTGGCACGTCAGTGCCGATCACTTTCATCAGCGTACGACGCCCGGAAACCTCTTCCATATGAGCAGCAACCTTTTTCACACTCGCCCACAAAGCATGGTAATCTTCATCGGAGAGCTCATAAATCTTGTCGACTTCTGCCTTTGGAACAACCAAAGTATGCCCCTTGCTCTCTGGGTTGATATCTAGAAATGCGTATGTTTTTTCGTCTTCATAAATCTTGTAGGACGGAATCTCGCCTGCAATAATCCTCGAAAAAATACTTGCCATAATCCTCCTTTTCAATCTATTTTACCAAAAGAGCAAAGCATAAAAAAAGGGCTCATACGAGCCCAGCTGGTTAAAAGACCAGCTTTAGCAATACACCGTTCTTGCCATCATCAGTAATCAAGCATCTCTTCGCGTCCCCAAGCATAGCTTTCGGAACGCAAACGCGCGGCTTGTCCGTGCTGACACGATGAATGCCACATTTCGGAATGTCCTTATGATCCAAATCGAGATAAGGCTCAATATGAATCACACTTATGTCAGAATCGTCGACGTAAATGACGACTTTAGCACCAGGTTCTATAAAATCCTTCAGATACACCCGACCCTGACTATCAATTTTTGCAGCTGCGTAGTATTTCATGGTTCACCTCCCGATAGAGTTTCGAATACGGAATAACTACATATATAATTATACCACAAAACCCATCTCTAGTCAATCGGACACAAAAATACGACCTTTCGGTCGTTATTTTGCTCATGGCGGAAGCGCCTTTCGCGAAGCGAAATTAGAGCTTCCGTTTTTTCGCAAGAAAAAACAGACCGTAGGTCTGTTCATGAGCGAAGCTCATGGCGGAAGCGAGAGGATTCGAACCTCCGAGACATTGCTGCCCACACGATTTCGAGTCGTGCGCCTTCAACCACTCGGCCACGCTTCCACGTCTTATCTTAACATAAAAACACAAAAAGCGCCCCAATAAGAGGCGCCTTTTGCTTTAAATCTCAAAATCATGGTATGCCCGATACGATTCGAACGTACGACCTTTAGCTCCGCAAGCTAACGCTCTATCCAGCTGAGCTACGGGCACATATCTAAACGAGATCTAAATTGTGGATGAATATACGCCAGTGAGTATTTTGTATAACAAAACGCCCAGAGGACGTATACTTCCACCGTTCAAAGATTAAAAGTTCATCAACGCATGCAAAAGCAATACGCGATACATGCCATTATAGCACATTTTTTCAAGAGATGATATACTATTTTTATGGCAGACAAGCAGAAGAAATCCGGACTCAAACCAAAACTTCAAAAAGCCAAGGCAAAATTCTTTAAAACTTACTACAGCAACCCTGCAAAAGATTTAAAGATTATTGCTATTACTGGCACTAATGGGCGGGATGTAACTGCGCACTTTGTGCAAGAAATTATCAAGCAGCGCGATGCGCGCGTCGGACTTATTGTCGATCCAAAATCGACTTCCGACCTCTATAAACAGCTGTTCAAAATCTGGAAAACCGGCACCGACTATGCCGTCGTTTCCGCCGACAGCCATGCGCTAGCCAATCATCTTTTCTATGGCATGCCAATTCATGCAGCCGTTATTACCGATGACATCAGTGAATCCGACGTCGCAGGCGCCGAGTCCAGCGATGCAAAGGCTATTTTGTTTAATACCAAGCCAGATTTCAGCATTCTAAACCGCGACGACGCAAACTACAACGTCTTCGTTGAATATCCTAGCAAGACTGCCACCTATTCCTATGGCCGCGACCGTTCTGCCGATTTGAAAGTCACTCCAGGCAAGATCTACAAGCAGGGCACAGAGGCAACCCTTCTATACAACAGCGAGCGCTTCGAGGTTGCCACCTATGTCACTGATCAGAACGCTTACCTCTACATGGCCGCTGCCGCTACTGTCGCATTCGCCCTTGGCTTCAATTCCGACGCCATCGTCGACGGCATTGCAAATTACGAACCAAAAGAAACTAATACAGCTAAATGATTAATCAAAAACTCCTAGTCTCGGGTGCAGAATTTTTTGCAGACGACTACGAAATCAACCCATACTACAACAAAGATAAAATCGACGTCAAAAAGGCATGTTCCGAACACGCCGCTATTGTTGATTGCTTTAGACAAGCCGGCATCGAAATCGTCAAAGTTGCCGCGCCAGAATCCTGCCAAGATGGCGTCTATACCGCCAACTGGGCACTCGTAAAGGACGGCGTCGCCGTGATGTCACGCCTCCCAGAGGCGCGCAAAGGCGAGGAGCCATATGCCAAAGCCCAGTTGACTGCGCTCGGCTACAAATGCGTTGAGGTGCCAGACGGCCACATTTTCTCAGGGCAGGGCGATTCTCTCCGCTGCGGCAATTACCTATTTGCTGGCTCCGGCTATCGCTCCGATCCAGCTGCCCAAGCATTCGCAGCAAAAACTCTCGGCCTCACGCTCATCCAGCTCCACGCCAAGCCTCAGCTTAATCCAGACGGCACAGAGCACATCAATCCATACACTAATCACGCCGACAGCTTCTGGTATGATCTAGACCTCGCGCTTTCCGTTATCGACGAGCACACTATCGCCTACTGCCCGATGGCATTCGATGATGCCTCGCGCGCTCAAATCGAAGCCCTCGACGACCTCGATAAAATCATCGTCGACTTCAACGAATGCACGGCCGGTTTTGCCTGTAACCTCGTCAGCACTGGCAAGCATGTCATCATGAGCAACAAGGCACCAAAGCTCCAAGCAGAACTCGAAGCACGTGGCCTTACTTGCCTGACGCCAGATGTCACCGAACTCAAAAAAGGTGGCGGCTATATTCGCTGTGTAAGCTTATGGCTAAATTAAATTATTTAAGTTATAATACAATTAACGAATAACAAAGGAGTTTTTAATGGAGAATCAAAGTATCCTTAGCAAGCCTGCAGCAGCTCCTTCGCCAGCTGCACCAGGCACGCCAAATCAGCCAGCAAAGAAGTCTAATGTTGGCATCATTATCGCAGTTATCATCGCCGTGCTCATCATCGCAGGTGGTACCGTTGCAGCTATCCTTATCTTGAACAACAAGGGTGGCGACGAAAAGAAAGACACCAACTCTTCCAAGACCAAGAAGGCCGACAAGGACGACGAGGATGAGGACGAGGATGAAGATGAAGACGAAGACGAGGATGAGGACGAGGACGGAGATTACGACGACGAAGACGAAGACGAGGATGAAGATGAGGATGAAGACGAAGATGACGACTATGTCACCAGCGCAACTCCTTACAAAGACAACTCTAATTACTGGCTAAAGATCGACGGCAAAAAATTCGACTACAACAGCAAGGTTGGCGACTTCGAATCCGTTGGCTACAAAGTCACTAGCGAAGCTAAGGCAAAGACCGTTAAGCCAAACCAGTATCTCATTCTTATCGGCAGCAGCCTAAAGTCCAGCAGCGGTGCATACATCGACTACTATCCATACAACGATACCAGCAGCGATATCACCGTCGGCAAAGCAAAAATCGGTAAGTACTCTATTAGCACTTCTTACAAAGATGAATTAACTGCAGAGCTTTCCAAGATTAAGTTCTACGGTGGCATCCACCTCGGCAGCTCTCGCGCAGACCTCCTAAAGGCCTTCGGCGAGCCAACCGACAAGAACAGCTACAGCAGCTACGATGTTCTTACCTACAAGGCCGGTTACTACAAGAGCTTTGAGTTCCAGGTTACGAACGGCAAGGTCTCCAAGATCACTTGGACCAACTACGGCAAACTATCTAACTAATTGATAGCTCAAAAAATATCCCCTTCCGGGGATATTTTTTTATTTACGATTCTTCTTTTCTTGGTCAACTTGCTGAAGTTTGAATTCAAACTCACGCCTATTGTTGCGCAGAATCGCCTGCAAAATAAAGCCAGCGAAGAGCGACAGCGTCGCTGCAATTACTACGAAGCCACACACTATAAGCGTCGGGAAGCGTTCGACTATACCAGTATTCCAATAGTCAATAAACACTGGCGTAGCAAAGATAATCGCCAACAGATACATCGCTCCGGCCACAAAGCCCCAAAAGCGTGCTGGGCGATAATCTCTAAACAGGCTCGCAATCGTAAAGAGTACCTTTACGCCATCTGGAATCGTATTTAGTTTCGATTCACTACCAGCTGGCCTATCGCGATACTCGACAACAATATTTTCAATCTGCATATTTTTATCGACCGCATGAATCGTCATCTCTGTCTCAATCTCGAATCTCTTCGTGAGAACAGGGAAGGTCTTCACAAACTGATAGCTAAACGCACGATAACCAGTCATCACATCGCGAATGTTTGACTTAAAAATGTGGTTAATCGAAAAGCGCACTAAGTCATTGCCAAAGTTATGGAACATGCGCTTATTTTCCTTCGCATATGTCGAAGACAAACGATCGCCGACAACCATATCTGCGCCATCTTTCAAAACAGCATCTATCATCGATTGAGCTGCTTCGGCTGGGTAGGTGTCGTCGCCATCAACCAAAATATATGCATCCGCATCAATCTCGCGGAACATTCTGCGCACAACGTTGCCTTTGCCTTGTTTGTGCTCATAGCGCACGATTGCGCCGGCAGCCTTCGCCTTTTTAACCGTATCGTCAGTAGAGTTATTGTCGTAAACATAGATTTCTGCCGAAGGCAAAGCCTTCTTGAAGTCCTTTACAACCTTCTCGACAGTTACTGCTTCATTCCAACAAGGAATTAATACTGCTACTTTGCTCATAGTTTTTTCAACGCTTTCTTTATCTCATCTAACTCGTAATACGCATGTGCGCCATCTGCACGCTCAATCGTTTTTTCATTGCCTTTACCGAGGAAAAGAACCGTGTCACCTTTCTTTGCCATCTTGCAGGCCTCATAAATTGCACTTGGCCTGTCCAAAATCTTAATCAAATCTTTGCCATCTTTCTTGCCGCTCTCGCGTGCGCCCTCAGCGATCATCTCGAGGATTTCTTCACCAGGAGTATCACGGTCATCTTCCTCTGTTAGGACTACAATATCAGCATATTTACCAGCAATTACGCCCATCGGTTTACGTTTTGACGGATCACGTCGACCGCCAGCCGAACCAAACATCACGATCAAACGGCCAGTCGTCGCTTTCTTCATATCTGGGAGAAGCTTTTCGAATGCATCCGGCGTATGCGCATAATCCATGATTGCCGTGAAATCTTGTCCTTCGTCAATCTTTACCATACGGCCCTCTACCTCTGTCAGGGCATAGATGCCGTCCGCAATTTCCTTGTCAGAAAGCCCCAAACGACGGCCAACTGCTACGCAGGCGAGGGAATTAGAAACATTAAACTGGCCCGCAATACGAGTTTTCACCTTCAGGCCATCAGAGGTCACATATTCTACGCCATCTGGACGAAGCTTTATCTTCTCCGCCTTCAGATCGCCATATTTAATGCCATAAGTAACGTGTTTCTCGACATCACTCTCAAAGTATCCTGCCGAAGGATCGTCGGCGTTAATAATACCGAACTTCGCTTTCTTGAATAATTTACGTTTTGCGTCGCGATAACGCTCGAATGTCTTGTGATAATCTAGGTGCTCGTGCGTCACATTCGTCATCACAGCCACGTCAATTGGAATACCAAGATCACGGTGCTGCGAAAGGGCATGGCTCGTAAGCTCTAGGACAAGATATTCGGCGCCCGCATCTGCAATTTTCTTGATGCGCTCATTCAACAGATTAACGTCGACCGTTGTCATGTGTTCCATTTGTTCATGGATCTCATCGACGCCCCAACCAACAGTGGTCATAACGCCCGCCTTACGGCCAGAATTATTGAGCATCTTCCAGATCATAAACGACGTCGTCGTCTTGCCATTCGTGCCAGTCACACCAATAACGGTCATGCGCTTACCGGGGAAGCCCTTCAGCGTGCCGAACAGAGCCGCCTTGCCCACATGATAAGGAATTACTAAAGAATCATAAAAAGGAATTTTTTCTTTTATACCCATACTTTGATTTTACCACTAGTGCATCTGCTGCTCTACTCTAATCTCTGTTATACTATACATATAACGTAGGAGTATCATGAGCAAGACAATCGCTATTATTCTCGCCGGCGGTTCCGGTAACCGTATGGGCCAAGACATTCCAAAACAGTTTATCAACGTCGAAGACAAACCGATCATCATTTATACCCTAGAGGCTTTCCAGAATCATCCAAAAATCGACGAAATCGAAGTTGTTTGCCGCGAAGGTTGGGAGAGTATTCTCGAGGCATATGCTAAACAATTTGGAATCACTAAATTGAAATACATCGCAAAGCCAGGAGAAACTAGCCAAGAGTCGATTTATATGGGCATCAAAAAACTCCGCGACAACGGCGCCGATTCAGATGACATCGTAGTCATTCACGACGGCGTCCGCCCACTAGTTGACGACTTTGTCTTGTCAGACGTAATTGCAACCTGCGAAGAGTTCGGAAACGGCGTAACCTCTCTTCCATACAATGAGCAAATCTTTAAGGTAGACGAAAACGATTCAAAAACCACCACTGAATACATTCCTCGCGATAACCTCAGACGTGTTTCGACTCCTCAGGCATACAAATTTGGAGAAGTCAGCGAAGCATATGACGAAGCCTACGCAAAAAACATCGGTGTTGGCAATTCTTCATACGTCAACACAATGATGGTTGAGCTCGGGAAAACGCTTCATCTTGCCAGCGGTTCCGACCGTAATATCAAGCTGACCACCACTGCAGATATTGAACTGTTCACAGCTATTCTTAAAACTAAAAAACCAGATTGGCTCAAATAATGACTACCTACCAACAAAATCTTGATGAATGCGCAAAAAGCAGCCCATTCGTATCAAAACTAAAAGATAAGACTATTCTTATCTCTGGCGCCACCGGTATGATCGGTAAATATCTTATCGACCTAGTCATGCGCCAGAATGAGCAGCAATCTCTAAACTGCACGATTATAGCCCTCGGCAGAAATGCCGAAAAAGCCAAAAAACGCTTCCCGGATTGCTTTGAAAATGAAAACTTCATCTTTGTCGAATCCGATATTAATGACAATAAAATCAACCTTCCTGACAGAGGCATCGATTATGTTATCCATGCCGCAAGCAATACTCATCCACTCGCATACTCTACCTACCCAGTAAGCACGATCGAGACAAACATCACCGGCACTAACAATATGGCAAAAATAGCCGCTGATCACCATGCTCGCTTTATCTTCTTATCGTCCGTAGAAGTATACGGCGAAAACCGTGGCGATGTCGAAAAATTCGACGAGAAATATCTCGGCTACATCGACAGCAACACGCTCCGCGCCGGTTATCCGGAAAGTAAACGCTGCGGCGAAGCTCTCTGCCAAGCATACAAGCAGCAATATGATCTAGATGTCGTCATTCCACGCTTGTCGCGCGTCTTTGGGCCAACGATGCTTATGAGCGACACGAAAGCAAGCTCTCAATTCATTAAGAACAGCCTCAATAGCGAGGACATCGTTCTAAAAAGTGAAGGCAGCCAGTATTTTTCATATCTATACGTCAGCGATATCGTCAGCGCTATCATCTTCTGTATGATCAATGGCGTAAATGGCGAAGCCTACAATATTGCTAGCGACAAACAAAATATCACTCTAAAAGAGCTCGCTGAAACCTTAGCTGAAATCGCGGGCACAAAAGTCGTATTTGATTTACCTGATGAATCCGAAAGGAAAGGCTATTCGACTGCAACAAAAGCCATCCTCGACGCTTCAAAACTAAAAGAACTCGGGTGGGAATCTGTCGTTCCAATAAAACAACGTTTGGAAGAAACAATAGCAATACTAAAGGAGGAAAATGAGTAAATTTGACGAGCAATACCTCGATCTCTGCGAGCGTATTCTAAAGAACGGCGAGCGTGTCGTAAACTACGCAACCACCGACAAGCGTAAAGATAGTGGCGCCAAAAATAACATTCCAGATCACGCCGCACAAGGCGCTCTTCAGTCCGCCACCATCCGCCTTCCTCATCAAATCCTCCAGTTCGACCTTTCTGAGGAATTCCCAATTCTTACCACCAAGTTCGTCGCCTTCAAAACCGCCGTGCTTGAAATGCTCTGGATTTACCAGCAGCAGAGCAATGATGTCCGCTGGCTTCATGATCGTGGCATCAAGATTTGGGACGAATGGGAAATCCCAGAAGACGGCAAATATCAGGGCCGCGAATGGGATCCAAAAGAATTCGCCCACACTATCGGCACTGCCTACGGCTGGATCGTTAACCGTTATCAGCTCACTCAGAGCCTCATTGAAACCCTCAAGACTAACCCCGGCAACCGCCGTATGATTATGTCCCTCTGGCAGAATGAATGGCTCCCAACCGCCGCACTTCCTAGCTGCGTCTGGAACACTCAGTGGCACGTTTCTCATGTCGGCAGCAAGAAGCCACGTCTAAACATGATGGTCACCGTCCGCTCGAACGATGTTCCTCTCGGCATGCCATTCAACGTCGCGCAATACGCCGTTCTTTGCCATCTTATCGCTCAGACCGTTGGCATGGAAGCCGGCCAAATGACTTACGTCATCAACGACGCTCACATCTACGAAAACCAGATTGACGGTATCAAAGAACAGCTCCGCCGCCGCGACGAAAAGCTCGCCAAAGACGGAAAACTCTTTGATGCACCAAAGCTTTGGATCAATCCAGACATCAAAGACTTCTTCAAGTTCGACAGCAGCAAAGACCTCAAGGATATTAAACTTATCGATTACGAACATCAGGGCGTAATCAAGATGGAAGTGACAGCTTAATGAGTTTTTCTCTCATTGCAGCAGTCGGCGAAAACCGCGAACTCGGCAAAAGAGGCGGCCTCGTCTTTAAAATCCCTGGCGATTTACAGTTTTTCAAGAAAACTACTCTTGGCCATCCAGTATTCATGGGCCTAAATACCTGGCGCAGTCTTCCAGGCAAGCTCCCAGACCGCGAGCACTTCGTCCTCACGATGAATGCCGACGAGCTCAAAGATGACGATGTTAACCCAGTAACAGATCTTGACGCCTTCATCAAGAAGCACGAAAACGACGAAAACGAAATATTCGTTATCGGCGGCGGCATGGTTTACAAACAGATGCTTCCGCACTGCAAAAAACTTTACCTAACCGAAGTACACGCCTCTGACGCCGATGCGGACGTTTTCTTTCCAGAATTCGACAAATCTCTCTATAAAAAAGAAGTCCTCGGCCAAGGAAGCGATGGCAACCTTACCTACGACTTCACTCTCTACGAAAAGGAACAATAAGATATGGCAAAAAACATCACTTGGGTCGTTAACTGTATTACCATGGTCGGCGGCGTCGAACGTGTTGTTTGCAATATCTCAAATTACCTCGTCGAGAACGGTTTTAACGTAAAAATCATCTCTATCAACACGATGAAAGGGCAGCCGTTCTTTCCGCTATCGGACAAGGTTCAAATCGAGCATTGTGGCTACCCGGTCAACGACATTCTCGATCGCAAGAAGCTAAAAAAGTTTCTAAAAACCATCCTCGTAAAAGAGAATGGCGCGTCAGATACGATCATTACTTGCCATCCTTGGATTGCGATGCCGATTCTTCAGCAAAAACGCGCGTTCAAAGGCAAAATCATCTGCACAGAACATGCCGCCTGGGAATACTACACCAAGATTCGCCAATTTTTTAACACCTTCTACTATCGTCGCGCAGACAAGCTCGTCGTCCTGACAAAGAACGCAGCCAAAATCTACCGCGAACATGGCGTCAAAAACGTCGCAGTTATCCCAAATATCCTCGCAAGCGTCCCAAAAACTGCCGCTCCACTCAAGAGTAAAGAGCTTGTTGCGACCGGTCGCCTAACTGGCGTCAAAGGCTACGACCGTCTCCTCGAGGCAATCAGCCTCATCAAAGACGACTTCGCTCCTTGGCATCTCACCCTCTACGGCGACGGGGAAGATCACATCAAACTCATCGACATTATTCATCAAAATCACCTCGAGAAACTCGTCTCGGTCGTACCTTTTACGGATAAAATCCAAGAAAAGCTGCAGAAGTGCTCTGGTTTTATCGTCTCATCGCACAACGAATCCTTCTCGCTAGCCGCCATCGAGGCTTTATCCAACGGCGTGCCAGTCATCAGTTTCGATATCCCAGCCCTACGAGAGATGGACCATGGCAAATCTTGCATCATTTTTGCAGAGCAAAACAACATTAAAGATCTCGCCGATAAAATCAAACAATATATTCATTCCGACGATATCGTCGCACGCGGCAAAAAAGCCCGCGAACTCGCGGACTATTATACTCTTGAAACAGTCGGGCCACTCTGGCTAAAACTACTCAGCTAGTGCCTCTTTACGCGTTGTTTTGCCGTCGTAACTTTCACCGCAAGTTTTGGCCCAAAACCCAGCAATCTTGCGACTAATTTTTGACGCCTTGTCGCCCTCTTATCTCTTAGGATAGTTCCGCGCTCTCTTTCTAGAATGTTGCAAACAATACCATACTCAGACGAATACTGCTCAGTAGCCTTTGCCAGGATAATTGCCTCGCAGATAAAATACGCCTCCATGAATAAACGTGCCTTCGAATAAAAGCTCTTCTCGCTATCATTTATTCGTTCCACCGCCTCAAGGCTGCCCATTCTCTCCGGAGAGAATCGCTTTGTCAGACTACCGGTCTTAATCAAATATGAATACATTACGGAGTCATTAATTGCAATCTTCTTTGCATCCTTGAACACTTCATAATTGAAATACAAATCTTCCGCCACAGCGTAATTCGGCATTCGTTTTTTGCCAATCACATCACGTTTGAAGAGCTTCGCGACCGGACCATTATCAATCTTCATCTGGAGCAGGGCATCAATCGCCTTGTCGCCGCTAATAACCTCTGTCTCTTTGACAATCAACTCAAAATCGGCCGTTTTATTCTTCGCATATTTTGCGCATACTACGTCCGCGTCTGTCTTAACCGCCAAATCATGCAACTGCTTCAAATAGTTTTCAGAGATAACGTCATCAGCGTCAACAAAACAAATATAGTCACCTGTCGCCTTATCCATTCCTACATTTCGCGCCGCACCAGCGCCACCATTCTCGGTCGTTACAAACTGAAACTTGTCATTTTTTGCGCAAATCTGCTTCAAAATCTCCTCAGACTCATCCGTCGAACCATCGTTTACGAAAATAACTTCATAGTCGCCAAAACTCTGGTCCGTAAGACATTTCGCGCATGTTTTAATCGTGCGCGCAGCATTATATACCGGGACAATGACCGTTATCAGCTCTCTCATATCTATTATTATACTGTATTAATAGCTAGACGGGTCCACGTGCCATGGTTCGTCGTTGACCCTTCGACTAAGACCAAACGTGCTGAGATTATTGCAGAACCAACGCGACATTTCAGTATATTTCCAACGATTTATACTCTGCTTCTTATCTGATACATTTGGCCAGCCCGGAGATGACGGGCAAGAAGTTACTGGGTTGTTTTGGTTGGTTGCTTTTGGCACATCAAAGTCGATCGCCAGGCCCATCTCATGATTAGACGAACCAGGCTCGGCGGCTGTATTACCACCATTGCACGGATTTGTTACGCCACGCTTTTTCTCCTGATAACAATTCCAAAAATACACCTGATCTTCATATGCCCTAAACGAGCTAGAACCATTTAACTTTTTTCCATACTTGTTGTAATACGCCTGCGCCATTTCATAAAAAGCACCCGAAACGCGCGAGTTGACAATATTGGACCCCGTAATATTTGGCACTTTACAAAGGTTTAAGGCTGCAACTTTTGTTTTATTGTAATGCGCATTCGTTACAGTCTTGTACTGCGTCGTACGCGGATCGCAAGGAATAGTATTAGAGTTACCTTTGAGTGGAGGGATTGGTTTGCCGGCCTTCGTTGCCGTAATTGGTGGCGTACCGTTCGGGTTTGAAGGGCTTACCGGATTTACCGGAGTTGAATTCGGGTTCGATGGAGTTGATGGATTAGATGGATTAGACGGATTTGATGGGTTGGACGGATTTGATGGAGTCGAATTCGGAGTCGTCGGCTTCGAAGAGTTTGGACCTCCACCTGGCCCCTGTTGGTTCATACCAGATTCATCCGTATTAACGACAGATTTATCCACTGACGGCAACAAGAGATTAATCATCAACCAGAATAGGGCAAATGCGGCAATACCGATAACGATATCGAGGATACGCCTCTTTGCTTTGGCGACCTGCGCTTCGTCTTCACGAGCTGTCATGATGGTGACGCCAGATATAATAATGCCGACCGTGCCGGCCACAACAACACCTGCGAGAAGAATATTGACGCCGATGACTAAGAGGTTCTTGATACCTTTGCCTTCGCCGCTCTGATCGCAGTACATCTTTTTACCTTGGTATTCACAGTTACCGAGGATATTAGATTCTACTGGGTTATCGCACTTACAAGCCTCAAGAGCAGAAGTAGCAGGCGCAACCGCCACATTTAACACAAACGCTGCCACCGCTATAATTGCGGCTGCAAAGAAAGATTTACGTTTTATCATTTACCTTTTTCCAACCTTAATTAATTCCATTATGTATTATTTTATAAGCATTAGCAATACCGCTGTCATTTTATAGTTAGCACTCACTGCTTGACAGTGCTAATAACCGGCTCTATACTAGATACAGAACTTAATTTTCAGGAGGAAAATTATCCTATGTCTATCAAACCGCTCGCTGATCGCGTCGTTGCTAAAAAAGATGCCGCAACCAGCACTACCGCTTCAGGCATTCTTCTCGGCGAAGCAAAAGAGAAGTCTACCACTGCTACCGTTGAATCCATCGGCCCAGATGTAAAAAACATCAAGAAGGGCGACCGCATCCTTTACCGCGAGTACTCCGCAACGGAGATTAAGTATGACGGCAAGGATTACCTCATCGTTAAAGAAGAAGACGTTTTAGCAACTTTGTAAGGAGAAAATATGGCAAAGAAAGTATTTTATGATGCAGAAGCCCGCGAAAAAGTTCTCGGCGGCGCAAAAGCTCTCTATGACGCAGTAAAAGTAACTTTCGGTCCAAAAGGCCGTAACGTTGTAATCGAAAAGAGCTATGGTGCACCAACCATCACTCATGATGGCGTTACTGTCGCAGAAGCCGTCGATCTCGGCAATGAAGACGACGAAACCCTCGGTTACCAGATGGGCGCAAAGCTAATCAAGACCGCAGCCCAAAAGCTCAACAAGGTCGCTGGCGATGGTACCACCACTGTTACCGTTCTCACCTACAACATTATTGCTGAAGCGAATAAGCTAATCGCGGCCGGTCATAACCCAATGGACCTTCGCAAGGGCATCGAAGCCGCTGGCGCCGAAATCGTCAAAGGCATCAACAAAACTGCCGAGCAAATTGAAGGCGACGACAGCAAGGTTGCCGAGGTTGCAACCATCTCCGCTGGCGATGCTGAAATCGGCAAGCTCATCGCAACCGTTATCTCAAAGATTGGCAAAGATGGCGTCGTTACCGTCGAACAGGGCCAGGGCCTCGAAATGCAATCCGAAATCACCGAAGGCTACACCTACGACAAGGGGTACGCATCTCCATTCTTCATCACTGACACCCAACGCCAAGAAGCTACCTTCGACAAGCCTTCCATCCTCATTACCGATAAGAAAATCTCTGCCGTCAACGATATCGTTCCATTCCTCGAAAAGATGGCACAAACTGGCCGCAAGGATCTCGTTATTATCGCCGAAGAGGTTGAGGGCGAAGCTCTCTCTGTTCTCGTTCTCAACAAGCTCAAAGGCGTCTTCAATACGCTCGTTCTCAAGGCTCCAGCCTTCGGCGAACAGCGCAAAGCCATCATGGAAGATATCGCAACTCTCACTGGCGCAACCGTTGTCTCTAGCGAAAAGGGTATGAGCCTCGAAGAATCCGGTCTCGAAGTTCTCGGTCAAGCTCGCAAGATTATTGCTACTAAAGATCAAACTACTATCGTTAACGGTGCTGGCGACAGCCGCGAAGTAAAGGCTCGCATTGCAGATATCCAAGCTCAGGCCGAAGCTGCTATGTCCGACTACGAAACCGAGCAATTCAACAAGCGCGCAGCCGCTCTTGCTGGCAAAGTCGCCGTCATCAAGGTCGGCGGTGCAACCGAAACCGAGATCGATGAGAAGAAATATCGCGTCGATGATGCTGTTGCTGCAACCAAAGCTGCTCTCGACGAAGGTATCGTACCGGGCGGCGGCGTGACGCTCGTCAATCTTGCAAAACAGATCAAAGACGATAATGCTGGCGCAACAATCCTAAAGAACGCTTTGAAGGCACCATTTACTCAAATCATGGAAAATGCCGGCCTCAACTCTCAGGCACTTCTCGCCCAGGTAGAAAATGCTGCAGATGGGCAGGGTATTAACGTTATGAAGCCAGGCGATGGCCTCGTTGACCTCAAGAAAGCCGGCGTCGTCGATCCAGCCCGCGTCACTCGCGAGGCAGTCCAGAACGCTGTCAGCATCGCTGCAACCACCATTACCATGGGTGCTCTCATCGTAGACATTCCAGAGAAAAACGACCCAGCCGCAGCTGCCGGCATGGGTGGCGGCATGTACTAGAGATAACCGCAACACAAAAAGATTCCGCCGGCGAGAGCGGAATCTTTTTTATGATTGCCCGGAGGAACAGGCTACCATACAAGATTAGATTAGATAATTAGGCCTGAGCTTCGGTCTGCATTGGGATGCCGAGTCTGTCGATAGTATCGACGACATAGAGCAATGCCTCTGCTCTTTCTTTCTGATCCTCAATATTCTTTGCTGCGTTATAAGCTGGCTCGATGCAAGCTTTGTCTTCAGTGAGATCAATGATCTCTTTGTAAATCTTGAATTTCTTTGATGGCTCAAGATCAACGCTCTCGATAATTGGGCGAAGATCAGAGAGAGCCATAGACTTTACACGATCCAAATCAGGGTCTCCGTAAACAGCTTTGCCTTCTGGTACAACTGGTGCTGCCTCTGCTGGTGCTTCTGGAGCAACATATTCAGCAGCTGCCGGTGCTTCTGCGGCTACGCTTTCGGTAACAGCAGCGACAGTGTCAGCCTCAGACTCTGCGCCAGGGTTAGTAATGCTATTGATTGCTTGTTGCAACTCATCTGGAGTCGCAGTATTATTTTGGTCCATTTTGCCCACCTTTATCTAATCTTTTAATTACAATTATTTTATCACGCTTATGTCTAAATGCGCAAGAAACGCACTAGTTTGTCGAGCGCATCAAGTTTGACTGGCTCCATCGGTAAACGAGCGCCAAAGACATCAACGATCTGTTCACCTTCGGTCTCAGGGAAGTAAACGCGGACACGAGTTCCGAATCTCTTTTTCGGCACCAAGATGATGCAATAGTGGTTGTTTTCATTCAAAACGCCGAAAGATTTGAACTGTTCGAAAGTATGCAAATTATTACCTTCAGAAAGACCCTTATCAGATAAGGAATAGTGAAGCATGCGTGGAGGACGCATCGTATAGGTCAACAATGCTATCGCCGCAACGATCACGAGCGCCAAAAATGTCCATTGCTGCAAGAAAAATGCCAACAAACATAAGGCAATTACAACTAGGGCAAAACCTGCGTACCACCCAAAGTTCTTTTTATATTCGATAAATTCGCGAGCTTCCCAGTTCACAATTGTCTTTTCAGCCATAGTAATTTCATTATAACACAAGCATTTTAACAAGAAAAACAATCAAAAAATGCCCTAAACTAGAGCATCTTTTGGCGGAGGGTGAGAGATTCGAACTCTCGCACCAGCTTTCGCCAGTCTAACGATTTAGCAAACCGTCCCCTTCAGCCACTTGGGTAACCCTCCAACACACTCAATTCTACCACAATCGTATCTTATAATCAAACGCTTTCGTCCGGTAAACCGAGGAGCTATGACGAACGTCGTTTTGCGCCGGCTCCTTTGTCTACTGGACAAAGATTATGTTTTTGTTATATAATAGGAACATCGTTAAGGATATTTAAACAAACCTATGAAAAAATTCTTCAAAAAAGCTAGCCAAGTTATCACTGGTGCAGCAGCAGCTGTCACCCTAATGGCCGGTCGCGCTATGGCCGCCGAAGCCAGCAACTCGGTAAACCCAGCTCAGGCTGGTGCAAACACCGCAAAAGGTGCAGGCATGCCTTCCGAGCTCGTCGGCGTCAATGGCGTCTTCACAAAGATTACCAACACCGTTCTCTACGCAGTTGGTATCATCTCTGTTATCATGCTTATCTATGGCGGTCTTCGCTATGTCATCTCTGGTGGCGATAGTAAGAAGGTCACCGATGCAAAGAACACCATCATGTACGCTATCATCGGTCTTATCATCTCGATCCTAGCTTACGCAATCGTCAACTTCGTCATCAACGCAGTCGGCGGCGAAACCACCGTTTAAATATCCAAATTCTTATATACTCCTCGCAATCACCGCGATTGCGAGGTTTTTTGTTCCGGCCGCACGAAGAATCTCTGCAGCCGCGAGCATCGAGCTACCAGTCGTCCATACATCATCAACTAACAAATATCTCTTACCACTTCGAACGCTACCTCTTAAACCATACGCTTTCTTCGCTTGCTCTCGACGCTGCTCGCTAGTCGCCCCGACCTGCACGCTATTATTCGCCCTAAACAGCAGCCTCTCAACTGGCATCCCCGTCTTCTTGCAAAACAGTTCAACATGGTCAAAACCCCTTTCGCGAATATGGCGACCAATTGTCGGCAGCGGCACCAGACAATAATCGCCACCTACCATGCCGCTCAGCAATTCAGCGAACACAAAACTTGCCGCTCGAACAGAATCATATTTGTACACATGAATAAGCTGTTTTAATGCGCCGTCACGTTTTCCAACACAAAATTGCTCAGAAAAGGGCAACGAACAGCGCAGACAGACATGGTTTTGGAGTCATTCTCCGCAAACCAAGCATTTCTGCTCGTGCTTAGAAATGATGTCATTTTTACAACATTTACAGAGTATTCCACCGGTTTTTCCACAAGAAATACAGATATGCGGACAAAAGATTTCGCCTATGTTTTTAAGTATTGTATTTTTCACAACAAAATCCTCCTTTCTCTTGATTTTACTTAAACAGCTCTCTATAATAAAGCGTAAGAGTGTAAATAGTGGAGGAGTATAAACTATGGCTCGCAAACAAGACGAAATGAGCTTAGACGATGAGCTCACCGCCGCTTTCCTCTCTGAGGAAGAAGGCAACGCTGGTTTGTCCGACGAAGGATTGGTGGAATCCGCAGACGACGCTCCAGTCGAAGAAACTTACGCAGAAGAAACCACCGAAGACAACTGGGAAGACGAGACCGAAAATCTCCCTGGCCAGCTAGCTGTCGATGTTTACGAAACTGCCGATAAGCTTATTATCAAAGCCCGCACTGCAGGCATCGAACGCAAAGATCTCGATGTTTCTATTTCCGACAACATCCTTACCATCTCCGGCGTTCTCAGCGGCGGCGAAGATGAAAAAGCTACTCAGTGGCACATCCAGGAATGCTATTGGGGCGAATTCAGCCGCACCATCGCACTTCCAGTACAGGTCGTAGAAGATGGCGTCGAAGCGATCCTCAAAGATGGCGTTCTCACCATTACCTTTGAAAAGGAAAAGGTCGAGGAACCAAAGCGCATCACCATTAACTAATAACTGCGTTTTAAAATACCTCTCTTGCGAGAGGTATTTTTGTGCCCTAGTGAAAATCTCCGACCAACAAAAAACTTCCCCGAAGGGAAGTTTCTCTAGACTTATTTCTGCAATGCGTTGAGCACGAAGCCAACAATCGCGAAGGCAAGAAGGGCAACAATCAAACCGATGATGCCGTAAAGGATAGTGTCCTTACCTTTTTTAACCTTTGCTGGGTCGCCCTGGGAGGTAGCATAGCTGATACCGCCGAGGATAATCATGATAACGGCGACAATACCGATAACAAAGATAACTGCATTGATGATGGTGCTGATGCTTGCAGTGAGATCGTCGCTACTACTACCACCGATAGCATTAACGCCGTTCTTGGCTTGACCTGCTTGAGTGCTTGCGAGAATTGATAGTACTGACATTTTTACTCCTAGCTACTTAGTGCGTTTAATACGAAGCTGACAATTGCAAATGCGAGAAGCGCAACGACCAAACCGATAATACCGTAAAGGATGGTGTCTTTGCCTTTCTTGACCTTAGCAGGATCACCCTGGGAAGTTGCATAGCTAATACCACCAAGGATAATCATGATAACGGAAACCATACCGATAGCAAAGATAATGGTGTTGATGATGATCTGGATAACACTGTTAAGATCATCGCCTTCACACTGCTCTGGGTTGCTTGCAGCCTGACCAGCGTTTGCACAAGCTGCTTGGTCGTGACCATAGATAGAGTAAGTAGTGTTGCCGATCTTCATCGTGCCGCCACACTTAATCCAAGTACCGTTGCCACTTGGCTTGGTACCGTTCGTGAGCTTAACGTTAAGCTTCTTCTCACAGTTCGACTTTGCATCTGCAAATACCGGAACGGTGACGAGAAGCGCTACGAAGATCGCAATCGCTCCACCTTTTAAGATTTTACCTAGTTTTTTCATTCTTTCTCCTTTTTAGAAAAGTTCCTTATTTATATAATACCATATTCGTAATTAAAATCTACTTAGGACAAAGCTTACGATTGCGAAGGCTAAAATCGTCACAATCAAGCCAATCAAACCATATATAATAGTGTTCTTTGCTTTTGCAATTTTGCCCGAATCGCCCTGAGACATCATGTAATTGACGCCGCCGAGGATAATCACGAACACCGCCACGATACCGGCGCAGAAAATTGCCGCCTTGATACCTTTGCTAACATCGGTCTCCAAATCCTGGCCACCGACATTATTTACCTGTTGTCGAATACCTTCCGCCAAAAGCTTTAGGCTCATAACACCTCCTTATTATTGTATTTTGTCCAAAACAAATGTAACGATCGCGAAAGAAAGCAACGACACAATCAAACCAATGATTGCATACAAAATCGTATCCTTCGCCTTCTTAATCTTGCCAGGATCGCCCTGGGAAATCGTATAGAAAATGCCGCCAATCACAATAACAATTACAGCGATGATACCAGTCCAGAGGAAGACTGTCTGTAGAACGCTCTTCACGGTGTTCTCAGCCTTTTCCTCACTGCCGCTGCCACAAACAATCTTGTAGTTTGGGTCGCTCTTATTCTTATATTTATTACATGCGTCGTTGTTGGCTGCCGAGGCGTAGGTTGGGACTACGCATAGCGCACCAAACGAAATAATTGCTGCGAATATTAATGCTATTAGTTTTTTCATTCTGGTATTGCTCCTACTACCGTGCTTACAATCGCCGCCGCCGCAATTACGATAATCAAACCGACTAGCGAGTAGAGAATAGTGTTTTTCGCCTTAGCAATACCTGCTGGGTTGCCAACGCTTGTAATATATTGGATGCCACCGTAAACAATCATAATGACTGCAATGACACCGCTCCAGAAGAAGACCTTGCCAAAGAGATCGCCAAAGAATGCCTTGCCGCTACCGGTGCTGGCACCAGATACGATTCCGGAAATCGCGCCACTTAAAATCGAGGCTGACATCGTAATAATCAAACCAATGATCGCGTTCAAAATCGTCTTTTTACCCCTAGCCACCTTGCCAGGATCACCTTGAGCGAGCATATATTGAATACCGCCCCACATCACGAAACCGATCGCAACATAACCGACTACGCCGAGAACCATACAGACGATGTTCAAGACAATCGTCCAAACATAGGTCTTTACGCCGTCGGCATCTTGAGGCGACTTAATATGACAGTCGCTGCCTTCGGTCAAACCGTCATACCATGCCGGCAAACCCAAGAAATGCGTTCTACAATCTGCTGCCGCCGCATTCTGCGCAGGCAACATCACTAGCCCTAGGACTGACATAAAAGCCACCGCTAGAGCAACTACTAGTTTTTTCATGCTTTACTCCCGAGGCTCTTCGTAATCTCGCCCCTTTTATTTTTTTCGATTTCATCAGTACTCTTTGGAATAAACAGATTCGCCACCAGTGCCAAAAGCACCCAAGCCACCAAGCCAATTATAATATCGAGCATCCTCTTCTTTGCCATCGCAACCTGTGCCTCATTCTCACGAGCCGTCATCCAGGTCACGCCACAAATAATAATACCGATCGTACCGGCCACCACTACGGCGCCAGTCAAAATCGCAATCACGAGGCTAATAATATATGTAATACCTTCGCCCTTATTGTCATCATCACATAGCTCGCCGGGAAGGATAGAAGTACACTTTTTCTTCGGTTCCGTCGAATTTCCAGTCGTCTCTGTACTATTTGGGCTAGAACTACTATTAGCGTAAGCGCCTGGCACAGCCAACAGAGAAATACCCAGCGTCAATCCCACCGCTAGCACTAAAATAAGTTTTTTCTTCATAATATTACCTTAATTATACGATAAAAGCCCTGAAAAGCGCAAAAACTTAAGCAAAAATGGTAAAAACCCTCGAAAAACCCTAAAAATCACTACATAATACTTGACGAAAATGCTTATGTGTGCTATAATAGAATAGTTATGGGCAAGTGTATTAAAAGCATCGTCCTATCTGTTATAGCGGCCGTATTTGGCGTATTAGCATTATCCGGCCCCGTTTTTGCGACTCCGAATTCCGGTAATGGTAATAATAATGACGCAAACACCTCTATTGTAACAGATGAACCAGGTGCTACGACCCCAGCTGATAATTCAGAACCCACTGATAACAACACTAACGATACCGGCGAAGAGGGAGACGATGAGGACTCCTCTAAAGTTAGTTGTTACGACCAGGTGGGTAGTTTGGGTTGGATCATTTGTCCGGGCGCAGGTCTCTTCGGTAATGTCATCGATGGCGCCTACGGTCTTCTTACCCAGATTATCGAAGTAAACCCGATTCCAACTGATACCAGCTCTCCTATCTACGTCGTCTGGGATTACTTCAAGAACCTCGCAAACGCACTATTCGTAGTGTTCTTCCTCGTTGTCATCTTCTCGCAGCTCACCGGTGTCGGCATTAATAACTACGGCATCAAGAAGGTTCTCCCGCGCATTATTATTACTGCCATCCTCGTAAACCTTAGCTACATTATCTGTACGCTCGCCGTCGATGTCAGCAACGTTCTCGGCAACAGCTTCCAGGGCTTCTTCAAGAATATCCAAGACATCGCTATTGAAAACGGTACCATCTCTGATGCAGCTGGTGGCGCATCCGTCTCTGGTATCGTCGCAGCTATGCTCGGTATCGGTACCGCAGCCGGCGCAGTCTTTGCTGGCGCCGTAGTATATGGTGGTATCGGTGGCGTCATCTGGGTCCTTCTTCCAGTTCTTCTTTCTGGCCTTATCGCCGTCATTTCCGCTGTTATCACCATGGCAGCTCGTCAGGCGCTCATCTTCTTGCTCGTCCTAATCTCCCCAGTCGCACTTATCGCCTACATGCTTCCAAACACCGAGAAGTGGTTCCAAAAGTGGTACCACACTCTCGCGCAGATGTTGTTCTTCTACCCAATGTTTAGCATTCTTTATGGCGCATCCCAGCTCGCTGGTCTCGTCATTATCACTTCCGCAACCAACTGGCTCGGCGTCGTCCTCGGTATCGCCGTCAAGATTCTTCCACTCTTCATGTCCATCCCACTCATGCGTATGTCTAATACTGTTCTTGGCAAGATCGACGGTCTCGTCCATCGCGCAACGATGCCTGCTCAGGCAGCTGCTGGTCGCTGGTCCCTCAGCCATCAGGCTCTCGCTAAGCAAAAGCAGCTCAACAAGCATAATCCTACGATGCCATCTACTCGCCTCGCTCAATACCTCGAGCGCCAGCGTGTAAAGCGTGAGTTTGATACGAACGAACTTGCTATTAATAACAAGGATCGTAACCTCACCAACGCAATGGCAACCTGGCGTCGCCGTGACGGCACCCTCAACTCTCGTGGTATTCGCCACTATGAGAACGAGCGCCGCAAGCTTGATTACGCAACTACTCGTATGAATATTGAAAGCGACTTCGATGAAGGCTTCAAGGATGACGGCACCGACAAGCGCGTCCGCGCACGCGATCTCGCTCAGGTCAGATCTATCAACAGAGCATACGAAAATGCTATCGTTGATAGCCACACTGCCGAATCTCGCCGCCGCGTCGTTACCCACAACAATGCTAAGAGCCGTGCTGAGCTTATTCGCGAGCACGTCGATGCGGAGGGCAACGCAATCCATCAGCGCGTTCTCGATGCCTTCAACATCAATGCTGAAGATTATGACACGATTTCTATCAAGAAGCGTGCATACGAGGAAGCAGAGAAGAAGCGTCTCGCTGGCAAGACTCTCAATGCCGACGAACTCGCCGCACTCGCTGCTGGTCCACTCACTGCATCCGAAAAGGCCTTCTATGATACTGGCCGCCAGGCAATCAACTTTACGCTTGCTGACGCTATCGCATCTCGCCGCAAGCTCAACAAGGAAGCCCAGGGCGTCTACTACGAACTTTACGATGATTCTCCAGCTGGTACTATCCCAGGCAACGCTCTTACCGAATCTATCAAGAGTGGTGACTACAACTCGATGAACGCAGCTATCGCAGTCATGGCTAAACGTGGCGACTACGGCGATATTATGGAGATTCTCGGCGACGGCACCGCTGGACTCGTTGGCGACAGCGAAGACCACATCCGCTTCCAGAAGGAGCTCAACGACTCCTGTCTCGCCCTCAAGTCTGATGACCCTATCCTCTGGGCTTGGGCTAAGGCTAACATGATTCGCCGCGGTAAATACAACCACGCTATCGCAAAGGGCAAGACTCCAGTCCTCGATCCATTCATCGACTTCAAGACCTTCCTTAATGGTAGATTCATGCCAGGCGATCACCTCGATCTTTCCTACAACGAAGTTAATGGCGAAAAGATCTACAACAACCAGGACGATCTCGACGTCTTCCGTATGGTCGATATCGAGTCCATCCTTACGAACGTTAAAGATGGTAAGATCTACGCTGGCGCTGACCGCACGATGTACAACTTCATGCTCTCAGCTGCAAAGAAGGGTCTCCTTGACGATGATCACTATATCTTCACAGATATTAAGCACCTCCGTGCGTCTGCATGTTCTGGCATGATGGATGGTGAACAGCTCGCTTCCTTCAACAAGTACATGACCTACGGCTATAGAAAGAATGGCGATAACACCTTCTTCAACGCTCACCGCCAAGAAGTCCACGATAACCTCGTCAAGTACTTCCGCGATATGACCGCTGGCCAGCTCGCAAGCGTCAAGACCGCAACTCTCGCACAGTTCAACGATGCGCTCCTCGAGCTCAACCATGATGGTGTCCAAACCGATGGTGGTATGGTTAGCCGTGAGCTTCTCGATACGCTCGCAAACCAGAGAGAGTCGCTCCAGAAGGCGAACATGTCGTCACAGCGCGCAAGCATGAACCAGTCCGTACGCAAGATGCTCGGCATCAAGCTTACCTAAAAACAAAAATCCTCTTAAAGGCGCCGGTAATATCCGGCGCTTTTTGTATTGTGTTTATGGTAAAATATAAGTATGGCTCAATATAAGGTCCCTCAAGATGTCGAGGCGGACGATAAACTTATCGGTCCTTTTAGCTTCCGCCAATTCGTCTATCTAATGATTGCCGCGGGTCTTGGTTTTGTTGCCTTTCTTTTGTTCCAGATTTTTCCACTATTAGTCATTATTCCGATTCCGGTCATTATCTTTCTTGGCATTCTTGCTTTGCCGCTCAAAAAAGATCAGCCGATGGAAACTTATCTCTCCGCTGTTGTAGATTTCTATTTGAAACCACAAAAACGCGTTTGGATGCCAGGGCAGTCCGATACTGCTATTACCGTCACAGCACCAAAGGTTGTTGAGGAAAACCGTACCAAAGATCTCAGCCAGGAAGAGGCTAGCCATCGTCTTTCCTTCCTCGCCAACATCGTCGATACCGAAGGTTACGCCATCAAGGAAACCAACTCTAACCTTCGCGATGATGTCGCAAACGAAGCTGCCGAGATGCAGGATATTTACGAAAAGAGTCAGAGCTACAATCTCAACCAAACTCTAGAGCAGAACAATGCTACTCATCATGCTCAACTCGTCGAGCAAATGCGTGACGCTATCAATAAAAACAGCATTTATGGCGACGCTCCACATGAGACGCCAACTATCACTCATCAAACGCCGGTTCCGGAACCAGTTGCGTTCCAGCCTCCAGTTATGCCGACTTACAACCCAGAACCAACTACCGGCTACGAATCGCTTCCGCCACAGATGCAAGCAATGTCTCCTATCAACCCGATGTCTGGGCAGGTCAACGTTGCTGCCAGCGCCGCAACGATTCAGCCAGATATCGACGAAATTCATGATGCGCTCTCAAAGCCAGCTTCCGTCGAGGAAGTTGCAGCCGTCGAAGAGCAGAGCGCTCCGGCTCCAGAACCAATTCCAGAACCAGAAGCCCCGCCAGTACCAGACGCAGATATGCAAAACCTTGCTAATAATACCGATTTCTCGATCGAGACAATCGCGCAACAGGCAAGGCGCATACAAGAGAAAAAAGGAAACGATAACGAAGTTTATATTTCATTACACTAAGGAGTCAACGTGCAACCAAATCAACCACTACAACCACAACCAGCCCAGCCGGGCTTCATGCCGCCACAACAGCCAGGCGCAGCGGCAGCACCACAGGCCGTTAACGGCCGCACTATTGCGACGGCTCAACAACAACAGCCAGCTCAACGCCGCGATAACCCAAACTCATCGCAGGCTAGCCTCCTTATTTCCGAGCTTCGCGACTCCATGGTTATTATGAAAGATGGCTCCTTCCGCGCTGTCGTTGCATGTAAATCTATCAACTTTGATCTTATGTCCGAGGAAGAGCGCGAGGCCGTCGAATTCTCGTATCAAAACTTCCTCAACTCCTTAACTTTCACCGTTCAAATTCTCGTTCGTTCTCAGCGCGTTGATATTGCTCCTTATATCGATCGCCTCATGGACCTTCGTCGCCAAAACGACAACATGCTCCTCGGTGTTCTTATGGATGATTACATTAACTTCATCGACGTCCTTAGCCAAGAAGCAAACATTATGGACAAGTCCTTCTTCGTCGTGATTCCTTATTACACTTCAAAGGAAGCCGAAAAAGCTCTTGAACAGTCAAAGAACTTCTTCAAGACCTTCACAAAGGATAAGACTCCACCAGTAACGCGCATCGATCGCGCAACTTACGACAAGGCCGTCACAGAAATCAACAACCGCGCCGAAGCCGTCGTTTCTGGTCTCTTTCAAATCGGTATTCAGTCCGTTCGTCTAAACACCAAGGAACTCGGTCAGCTCTACTACAACTTTAACAACCCAGACACTGCCGTCCGCGAACCACTCGGTGATTTCAATAAACTCGCGCATCTGTATGTAAAGAAGGGCGAACCAGGAGAGGAGAACTAAAATGGGTAAAAAACAACGTCAACTCAGCGCAGCAGACATTGCTGCACAAGCTCAGCTCCAAGAAGAAGTCGAAATCCAGCGCGCGTTTGAAGCTGGTATTACCACTCTTCGCGATCTCATTTCGCCATCTAGTCTCGAATTTCATTCCGACCATTTCCGCATCGGTACCAAATATGGCCGCACGATGTATGTCTACGGCTATCCACGCACACTTCTAACCGGCTGGCTCAGCTCCATTATTAATATGGACGAGGTGCTCGATGTTTCGATGTATATTTATCCTGTCGATACCGCTGTCATTATGAAAAACCTTACGAAAAAGGTTACTCAGCTCGAAGCTACGATGGATATCAACAGCGAAAAGGGTAAAGTTCGCGATCCAGAGCTCGAAGCGGCTATTACCGATGCCGAGGATCTCCGCGATCAGCTCCAGGTTGGCGCCGAACGCTTCTTCCGCTACGCACTATATATTACTATTTACGCCGACTCTCTAGACGAGCTTCAGTTTGTTCAGCACAAGATTGAAAACATCTTTGGTCAGCAAATGATCTTCACAAAGGTTGCTAGCTCACAGCAAGAGCAGGGTATGAACAGTACCATGCCACAGTGTACTGATCATCTCCAGATTCGCCGCAACATGAACACGGGCGCTATTTCCACTAGCTTCCCATTCACTTCCGCAGACCTTACTCAGGAAAAGGGTATCCTTTACGGTATCAACATGCACAACAACGGTCTCGTTATCTTCGACCGCTTCTCACTGGAAAACGCCAACATGGTCGTCTTCGCAAAGTCTGGTGCAGGTAAATCCTTCACCGTGAAGCTCGAGGCTCTCCGTTCCATGATGGTCGGCACTGAAGTTCTCATTATCGACCCAGAAAACGAGTATCAGAAACTCGCTGATGCTGTTGGTGGCACCTATATCCGCCTCAGCCTTAGCTCCGATGTTCGCATCAACCCATTCGATCTTCCAAAGGTTGTCGATGCCGAAGATGCCAATGATGCACTTCGCGCAAACCTCGTCACGCTCCATGGTCTCTTCCGCCTCATGCTTGGCGGTGGTGTCCTTAGCCCAAATGAAGAGGCAGACCTCGATCAGGCTTTAATTGATACTTACGCACGTGCCGGTATTACCAGCGATCCGCTCACTCATACCGCTCCACCTCCAACCATCATCAACCTCTACGATACTTTGCTTCACATGGGCGGCACTGGCCCAGGTCTCGCACAGCGCCTTCGCAAATATACCACTGGTACTTTCGCTGGTATCTTCTCTCAGCAGAGTAACATCGACATCAACAACCAGATGGTCGTCTTCAACATTCGCGACCTCGAAGACGAACTTCGCCCAGTCGCTATGTACATCGTCCTGAACCATATTTGGAACATTACTCGCGCAAACCAGAAAAAGCGCATGCTCATCGTCGATGAGGCCTGGCAGCTTATGAAATATGAAGATTCTGCAAGCTTCCTCTTTAGCCTCGCTAAGCGCGCTCGTAAGTACTATCTCGGTCTTACTACAATTACCCAGGACGTTGAGGACTTTATGTCTTCCAAGATGGGCCGCGCTATCGTCAACAACTCCTCGATGCAGCTACTTCTAAAGCAGTCTTCGTCCGCCGTCGACGTTCTCTCTGACGTATTCAAGCTTACCAGCGAGGAACGCAAGCGTCTCGCAAGCTTCCCAGTCGGTCAAGGCCTCTTCTTTGCCGGCCAAAATCACGTCCATATTCAAATCGTTGCATCGGAAACCGAAGAGTCGCTTATTACTACGAATCCAAACGCCAAAAAGTAAAGTGTTTATCGTCGACAATCTCTCTGAAAAATTGTATAATTAAAGAGATATGTCGTCAGACAATTCAGGTGGTAAAAAGTATCGCGGCAGGCACGATCCATACAACGGTATGGAGGCTCCTGAAATTAGGCCGGATTATATCGCGCGCCAAGAACTTTCTGATGCAGAAAAATCCGCATCTACCTCTGACGAATCCTCTCCAGAACGCTTTTCTGATCGCGCTATCGAAAACCTAAAGAGTGTTGAACGTGAACGCGTTCGCAACTACGGCTCTTTTCGCAATTCTGTCACTGGCCGCAATGCATCACGCAAAACTAAAGCTACCGCCAAGGGCGGAAAGGGCAAGGGCAACTTCAAACGTCGCGTTGCGCCAATCACGATCATCATGAGCCTCCTATTTGGCGGCGGCGCACTCTTCTATGCTTCGCAGTCCATTCTTGGCCCTCATCTATCCAGCTTATACACTGAGGCTACCGATCTTCAGTTTACTTCCTACAACTCCCGCAATGCGCGCATTTTCAAGTATCTCATTAACGGTGGCGACCAAATCACCATCAGTCGCTTTAGCAAACGCTATACTACTTTCACGCCTTACATGAAGACGCGCCTCAAAAAGAACGGCATTGAAGTTGGCCATCTTGATGCGGACGGCGTTTTCCATGTTGATAACGGCCTTAAACCATCGACCTCGAAGACCGTTCTTCGTTATAACAACGAAACTATCGACGCAAACGCATTCCAAAACAAGTTTGTCAGCGACGCTAATTTCCGCGAATCCTACTATAAAGCAAAGCGCGGTCGCGTAGCTGGCTTCTTTGATGATTCCGCCGACTATTACTACAAAAAGAAGGGCGCAACGCGTGATATTTTTGACAAACATAAAACTACTGGCGACAATGAGACTGATACAAAAGCCTTCAAAGATACCGTTTCCGATCGCGTAACCGGTACCGATTCAAAATTCAACTCCGTTAATCGCACAACCGACGAAGAAACCGGTGAAGAGCGCCTCACGAAGAGTGACGATGTTGATACTAGAAAGCTCGAAGGCGACACGCCAGAAGCAAAAGCTCGTTCTATGGTGAACGGCATGGCAAACAAAGTCGTCGGTGCAGGCGTACCAATTTGTTCCGCATTAAAACTCGCCAACATGGCCGCCATTACAGTCTCAGCCTATCAAATATTTCAATCAACCGCATACTTCCTTAGCCTCATGGAGTCTATTAGCAAAATGATGGCAGGCGAGGGCGACGCTTCAGCCATTAACGAAGTTCTAAACTTCCTCACTGGCGAAACTACAAACAAAATTCAATACGTTAACGACGACGGTACGACCGAAGAAAAGGAAGTAACCGGCTCTCCACTACAATCTGACGGCGCAAAACTCGTCCTCGGCAACACACCTTCCGACCCAAAAAATACCGCACCATACTCCATTAAAACCGTTACGCGTGCCGCCACGACAATTGCAATCGCAAGCGGCGCCACAAATGCCACCTGTAACGGCGTCTTGGCTGCTTCCGCAGTGATGTCTCTCGTTTCAAACGCAGTTCCGGGCGGCACTCTAGCAAACTTTGTAGTTACTGCGGTCGCAAAAACCGTCGGCAGCATTATTATTACCGGCGTCGTCAGCGCAGTTGTTAGCGCCATTATCCCGTACGTCGCTAAAATATTTGCAGGCAACATTTTCGAATCTTACACTGGCATTCCGGCCGGCGAGCTCTTCTCGCAGGGAGGCGCCGCCGCCAACTTCAAACTCGCAACTCAAGCCAGTGCTTATATGCCGGCGTCCGAAGAATACATTAAACGCCAAAACAACGAGACCGCTCTTGCACTTGCGCAAGAAGCAGAAATTGACCGTCTCCACCGCAGCCCATTCGACATTACAAGCAAAAATACTTTCCTTGGATCCTTGCTTTCGAAGTTTGCCTTCATGTCCTATACGACTAACACCTTTAGCTTATTGTCTAACTTCGCAAACGTCTTCAAGAAATCAACAAACGTATTTCTACCAACAAGCTCCGCCTATGATAATTCCGATGTCTACACGTCACACTATACCGATTGTACAGGCGCAGAAGCTCTAGATAATACCGTCTGCGATATGTATGACCAAGAAATTGTCGGCATGGATTATTCGACTATTGATCTCGATCCGAGTGACCCACAATACATTGCAGTCATCGAACCAAATCTCGACGAAGATGGCAAAATCAAAAAAGGATCCGAGCTCGCAAAGTTTATTACTGCCTGCGTTGAACGCGAGTCGCCATGGGGCGTCCTCGACGTTAATGTCATGAACGCATTGCAGACCGACTTTGGTACGATTGGTAATAACGCCTTCATCATAGAGGACATGGTTGATATTTATAACGCCGCCGAAGATACCGCTAACCACGATTGGGGCACCGGTGACTGGTGCCGCATGGGTCCAGAAAACCCTCGTTGGGAAAACGAAATCAAATACTATCAGCGCTACGTAGAAGATATGCGCATCATTAGCGGTATGGACGATGACAAAGAAGAGTCCAATCCTGTTTTGGCTTATCAAAAAGAATTTGATAAAGAACACCCAACCGACACTTCATTCGAAGGGACACTAGCTCGCATTACCGGTCAAAGCAAAGACGACATCGCCTTCCTCCTCGAATATGTGCGCTACTCGGATCAGATGGCAAAATATGATCCATCCACACGCTACTCATTTGGCGGAGAAAAGCCGAAAGCGGAAAATTACGACTTTTCCGACGAAACAATCTCAAATCCCGTCGCAATTATTCCAACCATCGAACAAATCTTCATCGATAAAAGGAATTACCTCGTATGAAAACCATTCTGAAATCAACCATTCTAATGATCATCGCGGCAGTATTAATTTCCGAGCCGGCTTTTGCCGCGCTTCCAGACGACGATGTCTTGGATATGTTCGATAGTAGCGGTATTTACTATTACAACCCAAACGGTAGCGACGATCTCTGCGGCTCTTCGTCAACAAAACTCACCGGCAATACTATTGAAGAAAAGATCTGGAACTTCTATATCGACAACGGCTTCAATGACGCACAGGCTGCTGGTATCCTCGGCAACGCAAAGCAAGAAACCGGTCTCGAACCAACCCGCGCAAGTAATTCATCATTCTTCGGTCTATTTCAATGGGGTCATAGCCGTCGTACTCAGTTGATTAATAAACTTACCGACGCCGGACTAGGACAATACACACAGCCAGAATACTGGCCAGCTGGTGCTTCTAAAAAGATTCCAGAAAATGATCTCGATCGAATTCTCGAAATCGAGTTGGAGCTGTCGCTCACAGAAAATGATTACGACTGGCAAACCGAGGTCAAAAAGCAAACGACGCCAGAAGCAGCAGCCGAAGCATTCCTTGCAATTTTCGAACGCGCCGTTAACGGTGAAAGCCCAATTCTTTATTACACGCCATACATTGGTCTTTATTATCAGGGCACTGCAAACCGCCGCAAATATGCTCGTGAATTCTACGATGAATTTGCCGGCAAGGGCAGAAGTACTGCCAGTAGCTCAAAAGAAGACGGCAAAAATCTCACTATCTTCGGCGATTCAATTACCGTTGCTTCAAAAACCGCTTTGCTTGCACAATTCCCAGATCTAACCGAAAAAGACATCTATGCGCAAAATGGACGCAAATGGAACGAAGCAGTCGATATTGCAAAGAGCAAAAAAGACATTAAGGATAATGTGATCTTCGCACTTGGCGCAAACAGTTCAAACCTCACTTCTCAAGATATTGACAATGCCATTAAAGCCATCGGCACCAATAAAAACATTACTTTTGTTACCGATTGGAGCACAACTAATAACTATAAATCAAACAATGATCTCTTCTTTGAGTTTGCAAATAAAAACTCCAATATCGTTGTTGCTGACTGGGCAAAAGAAGTTGCTGGCAAAGCCGATAAATATTTGTATGATTATATTCACCCTAATGATGAAGGCGCAAAACTATTTGCAAAGACACTTTATGACACCGTAAACAGCAACATTAATTCCAAGGGCTGCGCAATAAACGGGAACTTCGAAAGCCTCGTCAAAGCATACGCTTGGCCAGAATACCACAAGGGCCCATATCTACAGCGCATGCCGGAATACGCCAATGCTGTCACAAAATCCATCAGTGAAGGACGTTATGTCGGCGGTTCCGTTAATGGCGTGCCTGGTATCGACTGTGGCGGCTTCGTTACTGTTATTACTCAAAACTCTGGCCTCGAACCAAATTATAATGACGGCAACGGCGCAACCGGCGAACAGGAAGCTTGGGTAAAAAGAAACGGTTGGCGTCTCTTGAATGGATCTGAAGGAACGCCAGTCGACACAAGTATCCTTCAGGCTGGAGACATCGCATTTTCCAGCGGCCACACCTTTATTTATGTCGGCGAAATCCAAGGTTTCGATTCCGTCATTGCCTCTGCTTCCTATAGCTTTAGCTCTGGTCGCGCACCAATGGCTGGCCGCGAAGATCTTATCCACGGCAACGGCGTAATTGTTCGCTGGTACCGCAATCCAAAGTACTCTTCCGGCAACGGCACAAGCTATCAGCAAAATCTGCAAAATACGGTTTGGAGCAACTAATGAAGAAAATAAACATTCAAAACAAAAGAGTAAAAACACTACTAATACTATCCGCAGCGCTCTTGGTAATTATCATTTTCTACTCGCTCGCAACGATGATTTATCGCTCCGGAAAGACTAAAACTATTGTTAGATTTGCGCCAAATACAGCCACCGTCACACTAAACGATACGCGCATCGCCAATAACTCTACTAACTGGCTATTACCGGGTCAGTATCATCTAAAAGTCAGCTACAATAATCATTTCGAAGTATATGAAAGGGATGTTGAAATCACTGAAGAAGATGCCGAACTATACGGAACTCTCAATGCGCTCGACGACGAGGGCAAAGAATACATTACCCAACATCGCGAAGAGTTTGCAAAAGTTGAAGGCTTAGTTGGCGACCTACTTAACCGCCAGGGCCAAAAAATCAAACTAGATTATCCTATCCTCACTTACTTGCCAATGAATAATTCACTTTATTCCATTAGCTATCGTTATGATGATGAAAATAAACCAATTATAGACGTTAAGGCTGAACCAAAATATCTTGATGTTGCAGTAGCAAAACTAAAAACCATCAAAAATGTCGACCTAAGCAGCCAAAATATTGTTTTTCACACCAAAAATCCATTCACTAAAGAATATCAGCAAAATCCAGTTACTGATGTAAAAAAATTCGTTCGCCTAGCTTATAACCTATCAGACAATTACGTCATCGACGAAGTTCAACAAGTAGGGAAATATTATTACACGAGCGCATACGTCAACGACTATAAAAATGACACAACCTATGGGCACTACCGAATTATTCTTCAGAAAAAAGATGATGGCGATTGGGAAATTGTTGCAACCCCACAGCCACTATTTACTATCTACAATGCGCCCGGTATCAAAAAAGAAACTCTAGATACTATAAATTCTTACTAACTGTCATTTCCGCCGGAACATTCGTACTAGTAATGATCATCTGATAATCTTTAAAGTTTTGTACTAGATGTTTTTGACGTGCATCATCTAATTCCGAAAAGATATCATCAAGTAATACTACTGGTCTATCACCAGTTTCTTCCTCGAGAATTTTAGCCTCAATAAATTTGAGCGCCAAAATAATACTCCTCATTTCGCCACGCGAAGCGGACCCATCTGCCGACGCATTATTAAAAATAAACTCATAATCATCTCTGTGTGCGCCGAATGAAGTATAACCGAACACTTTATCCTTCTCGTAATTTTTAGCAAGGCGCGCCAAATATTCATTTTCATCGACTATATCGCCAGCATATTTTATAGAGCAGCTATCATTATTTTTTGCTATCCAACGATAGTTATCAGTCATCCGCTCATTGATTTTGTCTAAAATTCTTTTGCGCGTCGCTTTTATTTGTGATCCATATTGTGCACAAAGAATATCCCACGAGAACAAATCGTCCTTAGAAATAGTCTCATTTTTTAGCAAATCATTTCGCTGTTTCAGAGCCTTATTATAGCGTCCAAGTATTACCGTATAGTTATTATCAATCTGCTTAAATAACTCATCAAAGTAATCGCGTCTACGCGAAGGAGATGATTCTATTAAATAAATGTTATTTGGCTCAAAAAGCACAACAGGGTATCGATCTTTTTTCGGCAACCTAATACTTTTCTTACCGTCTATCTCAAATTCTTTTTTATTGAGAACCGGATTATAACGAATTATTACCTTCTTTGCATCACATAAATCCACTTCTATCCGATAAAACTCCGCATCTCTCCGTAAAATATCATCGTCAACCGCCTTAAAACTTTTTCCGCGCAAAGCCATATATATTGCCTCAAGCACGGAGGTTTTTCCACTTCCATTTTCACCAATAATCAAAGTCGTAGGACGATTACAGTCCAATACAAAATCTTCGTGACAACGGAAATTTTTAAGACTAATTTTTTGAATGATATTCATTAGCTCTTGAGCGGCATAATAATATGCGTGTAATTGTCATTCTTAATATTTCTAATCACCACCGGGGAAATCTTACCAGAGAAATTAAACTCCACTTCATTCTCGGCCATTACATTTAGAGCATCCAGTAGGTAGCGCGAATTGAGTGTTACTTTGCCATCATCAGAAACCTTCGCTTCCATCGTTGCGGAGTTTTCGCCAACTTCGCTTGCTACTGCGGAAACACCAAAGGAATTCTCAGCCTTCTTTGCTTCACAAACAACCGATCCGCCGGACTCGCGCGCAAACAATGCTGCAACCTTTGTCATTCTTACTAATTCAGCCTTATCAAGCTCCGCTTTCGCATTAGTGTCTTTAGGAATTAACTGGCGATAATCAGGGAAGCTAGCATCAATCAATTTAGACGTAACTTCCACCTCGCCAATTCTAAATTGGATCTGCGTATCAATAATCATCACCTCTACATCCTCAACGCTATCGGTAATAGAGCTCAAAACTTCGCGAAGCGCTGGTGTTGGAACAATTGCTTTTATCTCACTCTTAACATCGTCAACAAACTTTCTGTCCGCCAAACGATAACCATCCGTTGCGGCAATATATAGAGCACCCTCAAAAGTATTAAAGAAGACACCGGTCAATGCTGGACGAGTAGTATCATTACTACTAGCAATAATTACCTGATTAATTGCCTCTTTAAAAATATCTGCAGGGATTTTAAAGGCAACTGCGCTTTTTTCATCAATCGTAGGGAGTTCAGGGAAGTCATCGGCCAAAATGCCATTAATTGTGGATTTATATTTACCAGCAGCAACGGTTAGTTTTTCGCCATCTACACTTAATTTGATAGTTTCTTTTGGGAGGTTAGAGATAAAATCTGCAAGAAGTCTTGCTGGAACAGTGATTGTACCATTCTTAATAATCTTCGCATTTACATATTCGACTGTCGCTAGCTCTAGATTTGTTGCAGTTAAAGTTAACTGTTTATCTTCGGCTCTCAATAATACGTTACTAAGAATTGGTAAGCCAGCCTTAGTGCTTGCCGCTACACGACTTACTACACTTAGTGCCTTAGCGAGTCGTTCTTGTAAAACTTCTACTTCCATTTATCCTCCTTTTAAAATCCCTTAATAATATTAGTAGTAATAGTAGATGTCTGTGTAAAAAGTGCAAAACTAGAATTTAATAGATAAGAAAAGCTATTTTTGAGGGTTGAAAAGACTTGCGAAAAACTATTTAAAAGTTGGGAATTTTGGTTAAAAAGTTGAATAAATGCATTTAAATTGAAATTATTCACATTTTTCTTGCACGGATTTTTCGCACACTTTTCTACCGACTTATATACAAGTTTTACACAATTAGTTGGCATAAATTTTTCCCCTCAACTCTGATATTTGCTCGCGGACGCTAAAGTCTTTCTGGATATTTTCTTTTACAACCTTAATGCCGTGCATGATAGTAGTGTGATCTTTATTAAACTCATTACCAATCTTAACGGTACTGAGCCCAAGCTCTTCATTCATGAGATACATAGCGACTTGGCGCGCATTTTTAATATCCTTCATGCGGCTCGTGCCAAGGAGATCTTTAGATGTGAGGTTATAGTACTTGGCTACACGATCGATTAGTTGCTTGGATGAAATTCTATGTACACTCTGAACAACTGGCGTAATTTCTCCGATGACTTCACTTGTGGGGACGCCTCTCACGTTTGCGAGTAATAGGACGCGGTTTAGTTCACCTTCGAGATCTCGGATATTAGTGCTGAAGTTTTCAGCCAAATATTCAATAGTTGCGTTATCGACAGTTTCCCCCAGAAGATCCGCTTTTGCCTTTAAAATTGCACAGCGCGTTTCAAAATCTGGTAGCTGGATATCTATAGAAATACCCATCGTGAGGCGAGATGCTAGACGAGGGTCGACTGTGGCAATCTGGCTAGGGAGCCTATCTGCGCTGACGATGACTTGTTTGTTTTGCTTATATAGTTCATTGAAGGTATGGAAGAACTCGTCTTGAGATGCCTGCTTACCTTCAATAAACTGGAAATCATCAACGATCAAAACGTCTAGCTTGCGATATTTATTTTGGAATCCATCCAACTTTTTGCGCATTGCCGTGACGAAATCGTGGTAAAACTCCTCGATTGTTACGTAGAGAATTTTTAGATTTGGATAATTTTTTTGTAATTCATTGCCGATTGCCTGGATAAGGTGAGTTTTACCATAGCCAGATCCACCATAGAGGAAGAGCGGGTTATATTGGGTGCTACCAGGATTATCGATAATTGCACGCGCCGCACTAACAGCAAGATCATTATTACTGCCAACAATATAATTATCTAAGCGGTACTTTGGGCTAAGACCATTATTATTAACCGCGAAGGCAGAACTATTCGGCAAACTCTGGCTTATAGAAGTAGTAGTGTTGCTACGTCGTTCGACCGGTGCGCCAGGAATAACCTCTACTGGTCTGCGAATAACGGATTTAGTTGCATTATTGCTGCTTACAATGACCTTAAAATTATTACAATTAAAGCCGGCAGATTTTAATGCGGCTAAAACCTTATCGTGATATTTCTTTTCAACAGTTGACTTCGTAAGGGAATTCAAGACAGAAAATGTGACGGTATTATCTTCCTCGGAAACGAATTTAGTATCTTTGAAGTAAATTTCGAAGGCCATGTCAGAGATAGTGTTTTTTATCTCGTCCAGAACTGTCTGCCACTTGTTAGGCATCTCTTTGACCTCCTTTTCTGCTACATATTATACAAAGTTTTCCACAGTTTTAATATCAGAAAATAAAAATCAGAAATATTTTCTAATACTTGAAACAAAATAACAGATTAGAATTTTCCACAGGTGAAAAATGAATAGGGGAGCGCACTGTGGAAAAATAGTTGAAAAACCAGACGAAAAATAGTAAAATAGACATAATTCTTTATATAAAACAATAATCAGAAAGTCAGGAAAGTAATTATGCCAAAGCGCACTTATCAACCGCACAAGCGCCAACGCAAAGTTGAGCACGGTTTCCGCAAACGCAACGCTACGGTAAGCGGCCGCAAGGTCCTCGCTCGCCGTCGCATTAAGGGTCGCGCACGCCTTAGCGCCTAAGCGGATGTTATCTAAACAATATCGGTTTCATTCACGTGGAGGGGTAAGATTTACCTATCAACACGGCAAAACAATCAGGGATTCTAAAATATCCCTGGTTTTTGCATCTAATGCTAGAAATAAACAGCGCTACGCAGTAGTAGTCAGCAAGAAAGTTCTAAAATCTGCTATTGGCCGCAACCGTATTCGCCGCCGCGTCTATGAAGCAATCCGCCTTGAGCGTCAGAATATTCAGCAGCCAGTTGACTGTATCTTTATTGTTTATACAAAAGAAATCGCTTTTATCGATTTTAAAGAGCTCCGTTCCCTTATTCACAATTTACTTATTGAGGCAAAAATAATATAATAGAGCTCATTAGGGAGTGTGTAATATATGTTTGATTTAATTGATATGCTTATTGTGCGCCCGATCGTAAATATCTTTTTTGCGATTTATTCTCTAGTTGGCGACTTTGGCGTTGCAATTATTATCTTTGTTATTCTTGTTAAGATCTTCATGTGGCCATTGATGAAGCGTCAGCTTCACCAGACTCGCATCATGAAAGAGATCCAGCCGGAGCTCGCAGAGATCAAGAAGCGCTGCAAGGGCAACCGCCAGATGGAATCTCTCCAGATGATGGACCTATATAAACGCAAGAATGTAAAGCCATTCCGCTCCATGCTTACTATCTTGATTCAGCTTCCACTCTTCATTAGCCTCTTTACCGCGATTAACGTTGCAGCTCGCCCACGCGAAAACTACAATGTTGATCATTCGGCATATTCTTTCGTAAAACCACTTCGCAACATTGATGATATTATTCCAAAACAGACTAAATACCTCGAAGAGCACAAGAAGTGGACCGAGGGTGGCAAAAAGGGCGATGAGCCAAAGTATGAGTTTGAACCAAAACTCTTCGGTATTGTTAACCTTTCCGTTACTGCTGGCTTCGCTTCAAAGAGCTCAGTAGTTATCCTTATCTTTGCATTGCTATCTGCCGCTACTCAATATATTATGTCCAAGCAGATGGATCCTTCTCGCCAAAAGGGCAAAAAGCGCCGCACGATGCGCGATATCATGAAGGATGCTGCTTCAGGCAAAGAAGCAGATCAGAGCGAAATCAACGCCGTAGCACAGGGGCAGATGTCCTGGATGATGCCACTCATGATGCTTATGATCATGATCAGCCTTCCGGGCGCACTCGTCTTCTACTACCTTCTAAACAATATTCTTACTGTCGGTATCCAGAAATTTATTCTTAGTCGTGATTATACCGAGATGGAAGCCGCTGCTGACAAGCGCATCTTGAAGGAGCTCAAGGAAGCAAAAGAGGCTGTCATCGTCGAAGACAACACCGTGGAAAAGAAAACTACGCACTACGCGTCTAATAAAAATAAAAAAGAAGACAAAGTACATATTACACGCATCTCCGCTTCTAATAAAAAGAAAAGGAGATAATATATGAATACAGACGAATCAATCCGCTTCGCGACGAAGTATCTCGAGGATTTACTGTCATTCTTCGGTATTAACGTAGCGGTCTACTCGACCATTGAGGATGACGTAATTCAGCTTTCGATCCCATCGACCAGCATGAATTCGCTCCTAATCGGCAAGAACGCAAACAACCTCCGCGCCCTTCAGCACATCGTCATGATGACGCTCGTCGCTCGCAACGCAGAAGTTACCCGCGTTAACATCGATGTCGCAGATTACAAGCGCCAGCGCGCAGACAAGATTGAGCGCCAGGCAGAACAGTGGATTCAGGACGTCCGCAAGACTGGTAGAGAAAAGATTCTCGACCTCAACGCCGCCGATCGCCGTGTCGTCCACCGCTTTGCTCAGGACTATTCCGACATTGAGACCTTTAGCCAGGGCGAAGGCCGCGAACGCCGCCTACACATTGTGCGCAAAGACGTCGTTGACGAAGACTAGTTTTACATATATAAAACCGGCTATTAAGGGCCGGTTTTTTGTTCCCGAACACCACATTACCCCTGTAAAACCGAACATGTTCGGTTGCGGGAATGGCAAATTATTACGAAACTTTTTAACACATTGTGCAAAACTGCATTTTTCTACGCCCCACAAGATGCTAGTTAAGCTTAAAAATGATAAAATAGAGGAATGAATGGCAAGTCAATTGACGGGCTACAGCGGAGAAGTGGAAGTAAAAAACCAGTAGCAAAAACTGCGAGTAGGACTACTGCTAAAAGGGCTGTCGCCAAAAGTAATATCCCAAAAAAGGTAATTGTAAAACCGGCGCGTAACCTTGAGCTGCCAAAAAAGAAAAAGGATCTCAAGGCGCTTATTGCTGAAAACGAAGCTTTAGAAGTAGAGCAGGCTGAGTCTGAAAAAGATCAGCGCCACGATAACGCCGTAAAGGAATTTTTAGAAGAAGTGAAAGACGTTGATCCAACTGATCTCGCCGAAGTGCCAAAGAAAGAGCAAAAGAAGGCGAAGAAACACAAAACCAAAAAGAAAAAGGGTAAAATTATCCGCAGAATTCTTTTGATTCTCTTCCTATTGATTATTGCCGCTGGCGTAGGCCTCTATTTCTACGCAAACGATTTTGTCGCTAAGGTTACGGATAATGGTAGCCTTCTCGGCCTTATCTTCTCCGATCCAGATACTCCGCTCAAAAAAGATAGTAACGGTCGTACGAACATCCTCATCTTCGGTACTGAGGGCTACAACATGGACGATCCAAACTATGCGGGTGGCTTCCTGACCGACTCAATGATGCTTCTTAGTATTAATCAGGAAACCGGCAACGCAAAGGCTGTTAGCCTTCCGCGCGATCTTAAGGCCTCTTATACCTGCACCGGCACCGGTAAGTTAAACGAGGTTTATTATTGCGAATACTCAAAGAACAAAAAGACCGCAGAAAGCCGCAAGGAATATGAGCAGCGCGCTTCGCAAAAGCTCGCAGATGCCTTTACTGAGGTTCTCGGCGTAGAGGTTCATTACAAGATTCACGCCAACTGGGATGCCGTCACTAAGATTGTCGATGCAATTGGCGGTATTGATGTTGTATTTACCTATAAGGGCCAAGTCTGGGAAGGTGATGAAGTTACCATTGAAACGACCAGTAAGAAGGGCCTCCGTGACTTGAACAGCAAACACAAGGTGTACATCGATTATCCAAATGGCCAGGTTATCCACCTTGATGGCGCAAAAGCGCTTGGCGTGGCTCGCGTCCGCAACGCATTTGGTGGTTATGGTGCAGCTAGCGGCAACTTCAACCGTGAGGTCTTCCAGCAGCGCATTCTCGAGGCGATTATTAAAAAGGCTAGGGCGAAGAACATTACCTCTGATCTTATCGCTGTAATGAAGATTAAAGATGCTGTCGGCGACAACCTCCGTACAGACTTCAAGGATACAGAGATTAAGACTGCTCTCAAGGTAGCCAGCAACGTCGATATGAAGAACCTTGAGTCTATCTCACTTTATTCAACCGACGACAAGCCTGCCGCTTTGATGACTACGGGTACGGTTAATGGTATCTCCTATGTTCTCCCAAGAGCAGGCGTTGGCAACTATTCGGCTATCAAGACTTACATTAAGCGCAAATTTAGCGCCGAGGCCTTCACGTCCGAAAATGCGCAGGTGACGGTCCTTAACGGTACTTCCGCCTACGGCATTGCCAGTAAAGAGAAGACCAAGCTCGAAGATAAGGGCTACATCGTAAAGTCTACCGGTAATGCACCAAGCGACCAGAGTGGCTTTGATGGCGTTCGCATCTATCAGAAGAATTCAAAGATGACGCAGACCGCTGAAGCGCTCAAGAAGTACTACAAGATCGACGGCAAAGAGCGCATCTTGTCGACGACCATTCCAGAGAGTCTAAAATCGACCGAAGCAGACTTCATCGTTATTATCGGCAACGGTTTCTCTAAATAGATACCAACAGATAGGGTATAATAGAAGTATGAAACACTACTTTACCGACGGCTCTGCCTCTCCAAATCCGGGTCCAGGCGGTTTTGCAGTGATTGATTTGGACGAAAAATGTCCGGTCGCTCTCGGTAAAGAGGCCAACTCTACTAATATCCGTATGGAAGCAATGGCGTTAATTGCCGCCTACAAGATTGCCGCTGATGGTGATCAGATTTCGACTGATTCTGAATTCTGGGTAAATGTAGTCACGAAATGGGCTGCTGGCTGGAAGGCGAATGGCTGGACCAAGAAGTCTGGCCCAATCAAAAACCTAGAGCTAGTCAAAGAGTTATTTGATTTGTATGAAAGCAAACCGAAAGTGAATTTGGTTTGGACTCGCGGGCATGTTGGCACAGAGGGCAACGAGCTCGCCGACGAATGGGCAAATAAAGCGCGACAGGGCGCGGAGCTATAGAAAGGAGCTGAATGAAAAAGACAATCATCAAAATGAAGCTCAACTCCAGAGCGGATTTCACTGAAACCCTAAATGAGATTGATTTTTCCTTCTCAGCACCATACTGGCAGCATGATCGCGTCTTTGTCCCGAAGCGCTTTGCGCGTGATAAAGCGATGCCTCGCCTTAGCCTTCGCACTATTGTAAAAGACCCAGAGAAAAAGGCTACCTACGCACTCGTTATGCGCCGCCACTTTGAAGATGAAAAATTTGATCTCGTGAACGCAACGGTCGTTAAAGATTACTCCGAGATGGCGCATATCTTATATCAGCTTGGTTATGAACTGCGCTACGAAGTTAGCCGTCGCCGCGAAGAACTACGCATGGGCGAATCAGTGAATGTCTACATTGATAAGATTGATGGCCTTCCTGGCTATTATGCTCGTATCGAGTCTGATTTGGCCGATGGAGACGATCCTCGCGAGGCCTACAACGATATCATGGAAACCTTCAAAGTGCTTCGTGTTACTGGCAAGCCGGTAAACGAGACTTATGGCGAGATTCTCGAGTCATCCAAAAATGACCCAATGGATAAGATAAGCTAACAAAAAATCCGCCTCTAGGGGCGGATTTTTGAATAACTGTTTATTTTTCAGCCTTTTTTGCAGTAGTTTTCTTTGCGGCTGGCTTTTTAGCTGCGGTGGTAGTCTTCTTTGCAGCTGGTTTCTTTTCTGCGGTAGCCTTTGGAGCTGCAGCTTTCTTTGCTGGAGCAGCTTTTGCAGCGGCCTTTGGAGCTGCGGTCTTCTTTGCGCTAGCAGTGTTCTTTACGCCTGCAGCTTTAGCGAAGATAGCAAGCTTAGCTTTGCGGCGGCTTGCAGTGTTCTTCTTGATAAGACCTTTTTTGACGGCCTTGTCATACTCGGACTGAACCTTCTTCATGTTATCTGCAGTAGGCTTTGCGCGGAACTCTTTGAGGGCAGCGCGGATAGTCTTCTTGATCTGCTGGTTGTTATCGCGGCGCTTAATAGATTGGCGAGCCGCCTTTTTTGCGGATTTAATAATCGGCATTTATACTTTTCCTTAAACTTATTATTACAATTCCCATTATTATATTCTATTTTTGCAAAAATGTAAAGAGTTACAGATAAAGGCTTGCAATTTGAACCAGCTTATGCTAAACTATGTTCAAATTAGGTCAAAAATAAACAAAGAAAATTAAAAATGCCAGAGAAAAATTTTCAGTCCAAGCCGACTGATAGAAAGCCGAGTCAAAGCATAGAGGCTCAGGTCGCTGAACGCATCAAGGACAGCGACAATGTTTTAGTTGCGTTATCAAAAAACCCAAGTGTTGATGATCTGTCAGCTGCACTTGGTCTATCTTTCATTCTCGACAAACTCGGCAAACACGCAACGGCAATTTTCTCTGGTGCCGTTCCAAACGCCATCGAGTTCCTCGAGCCAGAAAAGACCTTCGAATCGAACACGAACAGCTTGCAGGATTTTATCATTGCTCTCGATAAAGAGAAGGCTGACCACCTCCGCTACAAGATTGAAGGTGACTATGTTAAGGTGTTCATTACGCCGTACAAGACCACTCTCGATGAGGGCGACCTCGAGTTCAGTCATGGCGACTATAACGTTGACCTTATTATTGCTTTGAACGTTGCTTCAGAGGCCGATCTCGACTCCGCGCTTAGCGAATACGGTAGAATCAAGCACGATGCAAGCTCAATCAATATCTCCGCTGCAGCGCCAGGGAAGTTTGGCGATCTCGAGTGGGGCGATCCAGCTGCATCTTCCGTTTCCGAAATGGTTGCCAGCCTTGCTGAATTGTTAGACGACGGCAATGGCGACAAGCTACTCGATAAGCCAACCGCTACTGCACTTCTTGCCGGTATCGTGGCTTCTACTAATCGCTTCTCTAATGAGCGCACTTCTGCTGACACGATGTCGATTGCTGCTGCACTTATGACTGGCGGCGCCGATCAGCAGCTTATTTCCTCGAGTATTCCAGTAGATATCCTCACGAACAACACCGTTGATGTAAATGAAGAAGTTGCAGAACTCAGCGGTGAACAAGAAGTTATGCCGGGCGAACAGCCGGCTCCAGAAGAACCGGAGCAAAAACAAGATCCGTCCGAGCTTTCAATTGACCGCAACGCTCCAGAAGAAGAGCTCTCTGCCGAAAAGCCAGAAAACGTGCCAGATTTGCCAGCTCCGGAGCCATCTCCAGTTGAACCTACTGATGAAACTCCAACCGCTCCAGAAGATGCGCCGGAGATTGAAACTACTGCAGTTCCAGCTCCAGCCGAAGCTGCCCCAGTTGATTTGCCGACGCCAGAGCTCGAACCACTTGCTGGTCCGCGCGAAGACAGCGATATTCAAATTGATCACCCAGAAAACATTTCTGAACCAGAATCTCATCCAGATTCAGCCGCTGTTAGCACCGAAAAGACTCTCATTCCTCCTACCGAGGAAGAGATGCCTCTAGTCGGCCCAGTAGATTATGCAGCACAGATGGAAAAAGAGCTCAATGAGTCTGAACCTCGGCCATCCATGGTGCCAACGGATTTGCCGACCGCAGAAATGCCTCCAATTGAGGCTCCAATCGCGCCTGAATCCAGCGACGAGGCTCCACATAATGCCGTTCCGATTGTTCCACGCACCATTGCGCATGCCGAAATTGAATCCTCGGCAGTCACTCCGCCAACCGCAGACTTCCAGCCTTCCGCTGCAGTAGATCCAGCGATGCCGCCACAACCACCAATGGGTGGTCCAGAAGATGGGGAATATGTTGCTCCGCCACTTCCGATGCCTAGCGATGACGCAATCTTGCCTCCGCCGCCAATTCCGTTTGACTTAGATGGTGCGCCAATGCCTCCAATGCCAATGGCCGAGCCAGCTCCAGCACCTGAACCGGCGCCAGCTCCGGCTCCAGCGCCAGTACAGACTAGTGCTCAGGCATTTGCAGGCGAAATTCAGGCCGACGCTCAGGCTGCCGCAGCTAGTGCGCCAGCAGTTGAGCCAATTATGCCTGCAATCCAAAGGGAAGAAGAATCCGAAAACGTCGCCGCTACGGCAATCAGCCCTAGCATGAATGGCGTAAACCCAGTCATGCAGGATCAGGTATACTCCGATCCAAGCGCATTCCACATTCCAGGTATGTAAAAAGCAATAAAAAAACGACCCTCGTTGCCAAGGGCCGTTTTTTGAATGAACGTCTACACGTGTTAAATTAGTTTTTATGCTCCAGTCTCAAGATTTTCGAGAATGCGTGCATAATTTCTTCTTATACGTTCGGTAATCTTGCCTTCACCGTCGGTCAGATTTCTTCCGATGACCAAACGATTTGCTCCGTTCGCAAGGGCCTTTGCCGGTGTCATGATACGCGCCTGGTCATTTGCGTCGCTATCAGGCAGGCGAACGCCCGGGGTGTTAATGCTGAGGCAGTTATACATCTCGTGCTTTCTGATCTCAGCTGCTTCAAGCGGCGAACAAACAATGTCGGTGAGCTTCGCCAGCTTCAGCATCTTTACGTAGTTCAGTACTTGCTCCATCGGGGTCTTGCCAAATTCGTCTGCACAAACCTCCTCAGTCTTGCTAGTAAGTACTGTTACCGCACAACTTTTTACTTTAGCGTCCTTGCAAGCTTCCGCAAAGCGAACCAAAGCATCAATCTTTTTCGGATTGTCGCTGTGCAGCAGTCCTGTGCTACAAATACCAGCCATAACATTTAACATCCATGGGCTATGCTTCAGATATGTTTCTGCAATGGCGAGTGTCTTATCCGGTATTTCGACAATCTTTGCGTCGACGAACACCGGGTAATCTCTGTTCTGACAATAGTCGATTGCGTTCTTATCGAAACGCTCAAAGAAGAGGCGATCAAGCTTTATAACCGTTCCTATTGGTAAAGCTCTGCTATCAACCACCATCTTTAGCTGTTCGTAATCGACGTCAGCACTCCAAATGATCTGTTCAGGTTTTAATTTCATAAAAATCCTCCTCTGCCTTTTTCGGCCCGTACAGCGCATAGTATGCTTTAAGGGCCTGAACCTGAATGTCTTCCAACAACGAACACTCCTTCATGAATTCGATTACCTCCGGCATTGAAACGATTGCCGCGGTAGGGAACCCATATTTCTTTGACACTTCTTCAAGTGCCGTCATAGTTTGCTCTGAGCCGAATTCGTGGCGATCGAGCGAAACCATCAAACCGACTATTTCGACATTTGCTTGAGCTCGTACTATCGGGACGGTCTCGTCCATAGATTTTCCAGAGGTCGTGACATCTTCGATCATCACGACTCTATCGCCATCTTCAAGCTTTGAGCCAAACCAAATGCCAGCATCTCCGTGGTCTTTGATCTCTTTACGGTTAGATGCATAGCGGACATTGAGATTGAAATACCTCTTCAACGCGGCTGCTGTTGCGACCGCCAGAGGAATGCCTTTGTAGGCAGGGCCAAATAGTACATCGATTTCTTCTCCATATGCATGGACAATTGCTGAAGCGTAGTGGTAACCGAGTTTTTCTATCGTCTCTCCGTCATTGAAAACGCCGGTGTTAAAAAAGAATGGTGATTTTCGGCCTGACTTGAGCGTGAAATCTCCGAACTTTAACGCTTCTGTGTCGAGTGCAAACTGAATGAAGTCTTCTTGGTTCTGAGTCATGGGTGTTAGCCTCCTCTCGTGTAGAATGTAAAATAAAACAAAAGGGCATCAAGATGCCCAATCTGCGCCTATTATATAATAAAAGGCCACCCCATTCAAGAGGTGGCCCATCTTCGCATTATCCGAACAAAAGCTCATAGCATTTTCTGTAGCGTCTACCGGTTTCCTGGAGTATTTCGTCCGGTACAGTGGTATAAGTACCGGCTTCCTTCGCCTGTTTAACCCAGTCACGCAGCATCTGCTTATCCATCGATGCCTGGCTGCGGCCGATCTCGTAATCATCGACCGACCAGAAACGTGCCGAATCGGGAGTGCAGACCTCGTCTGCCACTCGTACGATGCCTTCTTCATCGACGCCAAACTCAAACTTGGAGTCTGCCAAGATGATGCCGCGGCTTTTTGCATAATCACTGCAGAATGAGTAGAGCTTGAGGGAATAGTCGCGCACTTTTTCAGCTAAATCGCGTGCGTTTTCGAAGCCGGCCTTCTCAATCTCCAAGACAGACTGCTCGAAGTTGACCTCCATGTCATGCTCACCCTCAGGGGCTTTGGTTGTCGGCGTATAAATCGGTTCCGGCAACTGTTGCGATTCCTGCAGGCCTTCCGGCATAGTATAGTCGCTGATTGTACGTTCGCCTTTGCAATACTTTGACCACATTGATCCCGTGATGTATCCACGCACGATAGCCTCGAGCGGGAGCATCCGTAATGCAATCATCTCTGTAGTGCGGCCGGCGAATTCGTCCTTGCGCCACGATGACGGCATATTCTCAACGTCAGTTGCGAGAATTGCATTCGGCACGAGATTTTCGGTCAGCTCGAACCACTTTGCACTCATCTGTGTAAGAATTTTGCCTTTGTCGGGGACAATGACGCCCAGCTTTTCGTCAAACGCCGACACCCGGTCCGTAGCGACCAGTGCTATGCACCTACCGTTGTCGCTCTGCCAAATGTCGCGGACTTTTCCGGATTTTACTTTTGACCATTTGTCCATGTTTAGAAACCCACCTTTCTAATATATTGAAGTGTATAAAAAACGAGGAGCAAAACTGCTCCACAATTACATCATATCATAAAATGCCAAATTTATCAAGGGCAACAAAAAATGGTCGGGGTTATCAGACTCGAACTGATGACCTCACGCTCCCAAAGCGCGCGCGCTACCAACTGCGCCAAACCCCGGCCTTGGCTTATTATACTACAAAATCCTTTTTTGTGCAAAAAGGGAGGATGCCGTATAATAATAAGATATGAAAAAGGTTTTAGTTACAGGTGGAACCGGCTATATTGGCTCTCATACTGCAGTAGAATTGCTACAAAATGGTTACGAAGTCGAAATAGTCGATAATCTTTTTAATAGCAAGATTACTGTCGTAGACCAAATTGAAAAAATCACTGGGAAACGCCCAGTTTTTCATCAAGTAGATTTGCTCGATGCGACGCAGCTAGATCAAATCGTCGCAAATGGTCATTTTGATTCGGTTATTCATTTTGCTGGCCTAAAGGCAGTCGGCGAGTCAGTCGAAAAGCCACTCGATTATTATCGCAATAATATCACTGGCACAGTAAACCTACTTGAGTCGATGAAAAAGAACGGCGTAAACGAGTTTATTTTCTCGTCCAGCGCTACGGTTTATGGCGTTCAGGATTCTCCAGAATACATCGAGACGATGACTACTGGCGCAAATATCTCCAGTCCATATGGCCGCACGAAGTGCTTTATCGAAGAAATCGTCAAAGATTATTCCGTCGCCAATCCAGAGTTCAAAGCTGTTCTTTTGCGCTACTTTAACCCTATCGGGGCACATCCGTCTGGCTTGATTGGCGAGGATCCAAATGGTATCCCAAATAACCTAATGCCGATTATTATGCGCGTTATGGATGGCCGTATCGCAAAACTCCAAATTTACGGCGATGATTATCCGACCGAGGATGGTACTTGCCGCCGCGATTATATTCACGTTGTAGATCTCGCAAAAGGCCACATGGCAGCGCTAGAGCATATGCAGGCTGGAACGCAGATTTTCAATCTCGGTTCCGGCAAACCGTCTAGCGTCAAAGAAATGATTGCCGCCTTTGAAAAGGCGAGCGGCGAAGCACTTCCGTGCGAGGTCGGCCCACGTCGTGCCGGCGATCTCCCAGAGTTCTGGGCGAACCCATCCAAAGCCGAGCGCGAACTTGGCTGGCGCACAGTTTTGACAATTGATGATGCTATGCGAGATACTATTAATTATCTAAACAAAGTAAAGGAAAACTAATGGCAACGAAGACAAAATTTACCTTCAGAAACTACATTAAAGAGCTCAAAAAGTCTTGGTTTGTGCTCGTACTATTTCTAATCATCGGCGGCCTTGTCGGTACCTGGTATGCTTTCAAAACCCCGACTCAGTTTGAAGCGACCTCAAAGATTTTCGTTCACAACTCTATGGTCGACAACGGCACGGCAACTTCGCCATATGCTCAGATTGGCGAACTATTACTCAGCGATTCAATCATTGCCAACACCGACGAAAAATTAAACGAAAGTGATCTTTCGGAATATACTATTGTCGAAAAACCATACGGCGTATTTACGATTACTGCTACTTCCACCGATTACGACAAGGCTATCAAGACCGCAAATACGATTGTTGAAAAAGCCAGCAACGCCATCGCATCCGTTTATGATGACGCAAAAGATTACCACGTAACCATTCTCAAGCGCGCTACGAATGCAGATTCATCCACGACGACTCGCCGCCGCGCTGTCTCCGCAGCCATCATTGCGGCAGGCGCCGTAGTCCTAGCGATGATTATTATCTTTATTAAATTTGATTATTGCTCAGACAAATAATTAGACAATAAAGCTGTAAGGGATTAATTCGTTAAACCCGAGTACGCAGAAGTACAAAATAAAGTAGAGAATTGCCACCGCCAAGCAAGCCGCAGAGCGGTGGTTTTCTTTTTGCATCGTTTGGCAGATTGTGTCGCCGCCGACAAGGATAATGAAAACCCAAAAGAGCATTGCGAGACGGCCGAGATAGCCGGAATAAAAACCAATCGCCGAGTATGCGACGCCCAAAAGCAGCAGCAGTCCCATATACTTGTCGTCCTTATTTTGGCGGCGATGGTAGCTAGCAAATAGCACAGCAACTAGAATTAACGACGAGAAGAACTTGATATTGATAAGCGACCCGTCGGTTATTTCGAACGTTGCTAAATGGCGTTCGGACAACAAGCCTAAATCGACGACCGTAGAAATCGCAATCGAAAAACCGAAAATACATATTACTGCAAGCGTGCTGAGCAATACCGCCAGGCTTCTTCCGCGGATAGTTTTGATAATAATCGGGAGCAGCAGGACCGGGAGCAAAATAACGGACGAATAGTGTAGAGTGATTGCAAATCCCGCAAGTAAAACAATTAACCACCAATGAGTCTTTTTATTGGCCTGCAGACGACGAATTGAGTACATCAAAGCGAATGCGAGCACGCTCGTAGCGGCGAGCTGACGCGTCATATTAAGGCTTTCTGGGAAGAGAATAAGTAGCAGCATCCCGTAATACATCCAAGCCTTTTCTTTATTAAAAAGACGAGCAGTCGCATAGAAGAATGATGCGGTAATTAATGCAAAAATAATCAAAATCGAGGACGCAGGCAAATGCAAGAAGTTACAGACCATAGAAAGAATGACGATGAATGGCTCGAGGCCGCCGCTAGTGATGCGCCAAGCGGTCAACTCGGAGCTTTCGGTTCCAATTTCGGTATAGAGCTGGCGGTAGGTCAAAGAATCAGTGCCGGCGCTGTAACGAAAACCGGCCAAAAAAACAGGGAGTAAGATTGCCAAAATGAGGTAATACTTGCTCTTTTTCTTTTGCGCGACATACGCAAAAACGATTGCAGTCAAAAATACGGATAGATATAGAATTACGCTAGCTAAATTGTCCAACTCCAACTGCATAAGCTATATTTTACCATACAAAAAGAGAAGCGCTTTTAGCGCCTCTCTTTAAAGTTTTGTAAATTTCCATTCCTGAGCGTTTGTGCCGTTGACCGTCCACAAGTGGATATTTGTCGGATCTGCCGTTCCGGCGCCTCTAACATCTACTGCGTATTTATCGTTGCAGTAGCTCAAGATGTTGTAGTTGCCCTTAGCGGATTTCTTGATCTTCCAGAACTGTGCACAAGTATTGTTTAGAGTGTAAGTCTGGATATTTCTACCATCCGTAGTTAAACCGCCAGACAAATCCATTACTTTGTTTGCATTTGGATTAGTGAACGTGTAGGCGTCGCGCGTTGCGTCGTATTTGAGACGGAAGCGCTGAGCGACCGTTCCATTCTTTTGATAAGCTTGAATGTTGGCCGCATCTTTCTTGCTGGCGCCAGAAATATCGATGACGAAGTTAGCTCTTAGGGTAGAGTAAATTACGTAATCGCCATCACTTAGTACTGGCTTTGGCTGCTCTGGTTCAGCCGGTTGCTCAGGTTGCTCAGGCTGTTCAGGCTGGGCAGGCTGCTCTGGCTCGGCTGGTTGTTCTGGCTGGGCAGGCTGCTCTGGCTCGGTCGGCTGCTCCGGCTTTACCTCTTCTTGTGCTTTGACGAGCGCAAGAAGCCAATGCTGCGCAACGGAAGCATTATAAGAGTAAATCTGAACATTCGTCGGTTCTTTCGTGTTGCCGCCAGAAATGTCGAGTGCGTAGCTTAGATTGCAGGCGGAACGAGCAGCATAACTGCCATCCTTATTCTTATAAAAGCCGAAGCGCTGCATGCAGCTTCCGGTATCAGTATTAGTGACGACATTATTTACGGTCTCGACTTTTTCGCCTACAGCCGTTAAGACTTTGCCGGTCGATGCGATGATCTTGTAGTAGCCGCTTGTTTCATCAAAGACAATGTCAAAGCGCTGTGCGTCTGTGCCGTTTTGGGCATACATTTGAATATTAGCGCCCTCTCTATTGGCGTTGCCGCTTAGATCCAAAACGAATTTATCCTTGTAGGAGACGCCGAAGATATATTTACCATTCTGAACTTTCTCGGCAAATACAGGAGTCATCTTTGAAGCGACAATATCATCTCCGCCGTAAATACTGAGTACCATTTGCTTTTCGGCATTCAGCGTAATGACATAGGATGGATTTGAAGCTGCTGCTAGATAATAGCCGCCTTTGTTATCGCCGTAGAGATACCATTTTTGCGTGGCACTATCATTTGCTGCCTTGAACTCGACTTTACCCTCTAGCACTGCGCCAGCTGCAGACAGAGCCATTCCGGTTTTCGAATCAGTGACGACATAGCTCTTATCGCTATTTTGTTTGAGCGAAATCTCATAAGATAATTCGCCGAGGCTAACTTTGTAGTCGCCATCCGGAATGGAAAGCTTCGTAGCCTTGACGCCATGCGTACTGCCGAACCATTCGCTAAAGTACATAAAGAAGTTGCGGTTGCCATACGATCCGCAAGTTGCGGTGCCTGGATAGTTGCGCAACGCTGCATCATTTGGAGTATATGGCGTGTAGATATATAGGGAAGTAGTAGCGATATTTTCTAGATAAACTGCTTTTCTACCGCAGGAAGTTGTTGGCGAATAAAGGATATTATTCGTTGCATATGGGCGGTAGTTGTAGTCATAAATATGCTCGCGATAATACTTGAGCTGCCATGCTGCCATTTCGACCTGGTTGTAGAAACCGAAGTACTTTGAATCGCATGGTGCAGTGTCAGGGCAGGCGTAGCCCATCACAGTGTTATACTCGTCTTTCAGTGGCCAGTTATCACCCCAAACGTAGCTCTCCTTCTTTAGGAGCACGAGCAAAACCTGCGGGTTGATCCCGTACTTTTGTGCTGCGTCGTAGATGATTTGGGCAGACGAAATCATGCCTTCTTTTATGACATTCTTAGTCTCATAAAGCGTCTCGTGTGTGGTTGGATTTTCGTAGTAATTTTGGACACAGACATATGGAGGATCATGATAACGAGTCTTACCGGCTGCACGCATTTGCTTTGCGTAATCTGCACGCGTCGTGCTTGCTGGAACAGACTTGCCATTAATGGTGCGCCCGCTACCAACTGCGCCAGTACCCCACGTATCGCAGGTTGGCATGTAGCGATTCAAATGCGCTTGGATATCGGCGACCGTCATGGTGTTTTTGTTGTAGAAAATTGCATCGTCGATAATATTGCCGGCCTTAAAATCCATAGCGGAGATTGCATTTGTATCTGGCGTATTATTGATAGCCGTACCGAAAAATACTGCGACAAAAGCGATGCTTGCGATGATGCTACTTGATTTCAAAAGTTTGCGTTTCACTTTCGCCCTCCGATGTTTCAGATTTATATTTTAGTTTTACTTGCCATTTTCCGGCAGAGAACTTGCTTTTGTCGATTCTTGCTGTCTTGCAAGATATGTAGCTTGGATTTGGCAGAATTTCTGTGCTAGATGTGATTTCTACTCCGTCTTTGGCGAAGACATAAGTGCAAGTGCCGGACGTTTCGTTGATATTTGGTATCTCGCCGCCGATTGCAATCTTGCCGTCTTCTTCCGAGATGAAGTTAATAGCTGGTTTTGCGATGTTTTTACCCGATAGATCCTTGTCGACTGGCTGCTGAACTCGCTCGTCGGCCTCCATGCGGTCTTTGGCATCGTTGCTTGATTCGGCGACCTTTTCTTCATCCTTTAGATCGTCCTCGGTCTTTAGGATTTCATTGGCGGTATTTTTATCCTGAGCGTTGTCGGATTTTTCGCCGTTATCGAGGCGGATTTGATGAATCAATACGATAACTCCGCAAGTAATTGCAGCGACTGCAAGAATTGCGAAGATGAATACAATAATATTTTTTGACGCAGTTTTTTTATGTTTTTGTTTTTTAGCCATAGGCTTTTTCTCCTGAGATAATTATACACATATCTTGAAGAGAAAATCAAGACCAAAAAGCGTTAGCATGTTATAATATTCGCATATGGCGAAGGGTGATGATTATTACGACGAGTCGGGCGACTTCGATAACGCCGATAGTTTTGATGATCTCAGCCGCTACAGCGAAGCGGACCAGGATTACATCCGTTCGCACAGTCAAACACTTATTGATGGAAAACCAGTAGACGAGAACGGCGACCCAGTTAAAAAAGGCTGGTTCGGTAACATGCTCGGCAAAAAGACAGATGATGATGGCGGCGCGCATGCTGGCTACGGTAAGTTTGGCAAAAAGAAAGATGATGAAGGGAATTCCAAGTGGGGCTTGCTAAAACAGGGCGAAAAAGACGCCAGCAAAAAGCCAAACTCCAACGGCAAAGGTGGTGACAATAAAGCATCCCTTGGCGAAAAAGAGAATAACGTTGAATCCGAAAAAGAATCTACCGGCAGCAAATTCAAGAATGCCGTCAAAGGCGTTAAAGACCTCAAGATGGGTAAGCGCGCCGAAGCAAAGAAGAGCTTCAAAAAAGCCGGCCCGCTCGTCACGATTATCGCGCTACTTCTAGGTTCCGCTTTGTCGAGCTTCTGGGCGCAGCTTTCGATGCCGTTCAGCCTTGTTTCCCAGTTCCAGGAGATCTTTGACTCGATTTCCGTCTCGCAGAACATGCGTTCAAAAAACTTCTTGAAGTGGCAAACCGTTAAGGGCGATACGGTCAAAGACTGTATTAAAGGGCATTATTTCAAAGATGATGAATTCAAAGTTTCGACTCGTCAGAAGAACAAGCTAGCAAAGTCCGGCATTACATTCGAGACGGATTCCGATGGTATCACGGTCATGAAGCACACGCGCTCGAATGGCGTAACGCAGACCGTCGTCGCAGATAAGGCTCAGGCTAAAAACGGCAGAATATTCTTTGAGGACGCGTTTGATAATGATGTTGAGTTTCGCAACAGCTACAAGGAGGGTGCGGCCACATGGCGAGGCGCAGTGGGTGTCTGGTTCGATAAGGGCATGACCAAGTTCCTCAATAAACTAGGTATCAAACGTGGTGTTTGGGCCGAATTCCAGCGGAGTATACATAATAAGCAAGACATGAAAAACACCGTCAAAAACGAAGTGGGCGGTGATGGCTCGGCTGGCGGCAAGATAGAAACCACGGAAATTTCTGAACACCAAGAGACTAATAACGGTGAGCCGACTGACCCTACTTACACTTCATCGACTGCCGATGCGGGCGACGAGTCAATCTCTAGGGACACTATAAAAACGGACCAGAATGGAAAGGTAACCGACTCGAGTGGTTTTGCGACAAAGGTGGCAGGTATTGCAGATAAAGTATCGAAAGTTTCGAGCGTTATTTCTGCGGCCGTGAATATTCAGTGCGCTATATCGGATGTAGTTAGCTCGGTCACGGCTATCGTTGCTGCGTATCAAGCGGTGCAAACTTTGAAGGTTGCTGCTAGCTTATTTGAGGCTATTCAAAAAGTGCAGGCCGGTGACGGTGATGGCGCGCCGCTCCACGAAGTCTCAGAGTCGCTCACTACGCCTACATATAGTAGATATGAAGAGGTTAGAACCGTAAAATCTTCCGGTGCGGTTGATCAGTCTATTGTTACGGAACGCTCCCGCTCTGCGATGGAGGCTAACTCTACTGGCGCAGCCTTCAGCCGAAAGTCGCCAGACTTAAATGACCCAGGCGTGCGTAGCTTTAACTTAAATGCGAACCTGAAAGCACTGAACAACGGCCTATCATCAGTAATTACGAACGTGCGCATTTCGGCTTCGGCTTTTCGCGAATGCTCAATTGCTAGGTTGGGCGCAGCGGTTGCTGGCGCGGCCGTAGATGCGACGATGATCGTTGCGTGTGCAGTCTCCTTTGGTATTGGCTGTATAGTAGATAAACTTGCAGATGAAGGCGCGCAAATAGCCTTCCAGGCAGCCATGTCATTAGCTATCTCTACGATCGTGAGCTTCTTGGCACCGGTAGTTGCTAAGGTCTTGATCAGGGAAATTGCAACGGAGGTAGTTGGCGAGGACCTCGGCAATGCAATATATGATGGCATTAGTAAATACATGAGTAAGAACCATCAGTTTATGGGCGGAGCCGTGGCGAGCCCCATGCAACTTGGGCAATATTTCCGCGAAAGGGAAACGGTGATTGCGGAGAATGCTCGTTATGAAAGATCAACGCGCAGTCCATTTGATATAACTTCGAAGTACACGTTCCTTGGAAGCTTGATGACACAAATGATACCGATAGCGTCCAATATGACATCGCTGACTAGCGTGGTGAATGGCATGAGCACGGTGTTTAATGGCGCAGTGCATAAGTTAGTGCCGCATTCCTCGGCTGTCGATGCGGGCATCGAGGCGCAAGAAGCCATCGACAACACGAATGAGTATTGTCCGGAAGTTGCGGATATTGGTGGCGTCGCAGATTCATTCTGTAATCCATATATTATTTCCGATTCGAGAACCATGGATGAGCACCCAGCTGACGTCGTTAACTCGGTTGAAGACCAGTTAGAGGTTGACAGTAACGGGAATACGCAAATTAAAGACGATTCGAGGTTAGGTAAATACATTATTTATTGCGGCCAGCGTTCTTCTCCATGGGGCACGGCCGATCAGAATATTGCTGCTGACGTAGATGGGGCGGGTAGTTTTGGCGGTAATGTAGGCGGAGCAATCATTGGCGCCATCCCGGTTGTTGGCGATAGCGTCGATATTGTCTCTAACCAAACCAAGCTCAATAACTACGGCTGGATTACAGGAGAATCCTGCGTCGTAGATAATAACTCGAGCGGGGCCAGCTCCATCACGTGGGAAGAAGGCAAAGAGTTCCAGCGCTTTATCGAGGATCAGCGTCTCGCCGAAGCGGAGGGCATTGTCGAAGAATCTGCTGTTTCTGAGTATATTTCTAGATACTACGAGAAACACCCAATTGATACATCGTATGAGGGCATCTTGGCACGCTTCTCCGGCCTGACTAAGGATAATGTAGAGTCGACTTTGGCGCTCCTAGAAGTCAGCCAGTGGGTGGCACAATATGATCCGTCTGGCTACTTGCCGTACAAGGGCAAAGACGGCGACTTCACTAAGAAAGAAGGAATGGAATATCAGTTCGAGGAGGATGAATATTCTCCAGTAGTCGCGATTGTCTATCAGACCAATACGACCGCTGAACCTCGAGCAAAGCAATATTTCGCGGCATGAAAATAGGGGTACCTTTTAGGGGTGCCCCTATTTTGTAGTTAATCAGTGGATAGTGTACTCGTTGACTGTCGGCGCATTCTGGACGTTGCTAACGCCTACATTTGCTAAAGGATCCTGTCCAGGGTTCTCTGAACAAGCCCAAAGGATGTAAGCGATTAAGACGACGTCGTCGTGGCAAAGGCCGTAGCCTTTTCCATTCAGACGGTATTCGTCTATTGCATAGTGCTCGTCGAGATTTACAACTACATTCTTCTGTGTCGCATCGCTGCTGCTGGAGTAATAATTAACGGAGTAATCACCTGTTGTCACAAATTTTACCCAAATATTGTGAAGCTGAGGATAATCCTTTCCATCTATATTCTGACCATAAGCCTCGAAATCGAACAGCATTGTGCAGCCGTTCCCGCAATCAAACGTATAACGAGGAACACTTATAACGTTTCCGGGATAACCGTCGATTGCAGACCAGCCTAAATCTGTTGCCAGATCGTAGAGCTGCAGGAACATGCCGTAGTCGTTTACTACGATGTAGTCGTTGATATCGATATCCATCGTAACAGTAAAACCGTCATAGATGGTATACGAATAGCCGTTGCCGCTGTTCTGCTGTGTTTCTGTGGTTGTGGTTGTAGGAGCTTCAAAGCCCGGGTCAATTTCCTGACCAGGTTCATCTACTCCGAGTCCGTCCTTAGGAAGTTCGGAAACGGATGTGACGGGCTCTCTGTTGTCAGAGGGCTTGTCATCCTTGCCACATGCGCACAGTGTGCAGAGCATAGAAACGATTAACATAATGCTGATTACTACCTTTGCTCCCATTACGGAAGACTTTCTCATTTCCTTTTTCATGACAATACCTCCTTCTTCTATATGTATTCATGTAATCATGAGTGGAAATTGTAACAAGAGATACGCATGCAAAAAATCAATCTTCGTATGAGAGCAACAATTTGAATGTGCACTCGGAAGATCGAAGGATTACCTTAAGGGTTTTCCTTGCATCCGTAGTGTCTTCATTATAGCACACCTAGCGCAAATTGTCAAGTTAGTATATACTTACAGGTATGAATTTTTGGGATAAATTCGAGAAGGGTTTTACCTGTTTAGCCCCTATGGAAGGCGTCACTGACATTGCTTTTCGCCAGGTGGTCGCCAAAGCCGCGCGTCCGGATATTTTTTTCACCGAATTTACCAATGTAAACAGTTATTCTAGCGAAAAAGGGCGTCCAAACGCTCTGGAACGCCTTAGGTATGAGCCAGATGAGCGTCCAATTGTGGCGCAGATATGGGGTAAAAATCCAGAAATGTTCGCCGAAACGGTTGCTGCAGTTCGAGATTTGGGCTATGAGGCCGTAGATATTAATATGGGCTGCCCAGATCGCCACGTCGTTGCGACGGGCGGCGGCTCTGGCCTTATTCGCACTCCAGAGGCGGCGGCAAAGATTCTGCGAGCCGCAAAGAGCGTCGACGGCATTACCGTATCTGTTAAAACTCGCCTCGGCTATACGAAAATTGACGAATGGAAGTCTTGGCTCGGCATGCTCTTGGGTGAGCGCCCAGCTGCACTTACGGTTCATCTACGCACTAAAAAAGAAATGTCCAAGGTTGATGCGCATTATGAGCTAATCCCAGAGATTGTTGCGCTAAAAAACGAGGTTTCACCAAAGACAAAACTCATTATTAATGGTGATTTGAAGTCTGCTGCTGATGCTCAAAAGATTGTCGAGCAGGGCGCCGATGGTATTATGATTGGCCGCGGCGTTTTTCAGAATCCATTCTGCTTTGAGCGCGAGCCGCGCGAGCATACTCAGGCCGAGCTCCTCGATCTTATGCGCTATCACCTAGATCTCTACGAAAAATACGGTCTCCAGCCATACGATCCGCTCAAACATTTCTATAAAATTTATATTAACAATTTCCCGGGCGCAAGCGATTTGCGTGCCGAATTAATGCTAACCAAATCAATCGCCGAGGCGCGTGCGATTATAGATAAACTATGAAAAAGACTCTTTTGTTGCTTCATGGCCTGCGTGGCAACCATCATGGTCTAGATGAAGTAGCAAATATCCTAACCGACAAAGGGTATAACGTTATAAATGCCGACTTGCCTGGCTCGGGCGACGAAGCGGAGCTCGACGACAAGACTTTGGATGGCTACGCAGAGTGGCTCCATGAGCACTACGGCGGCAAGAAAATATACATCGTTGCACATTCGATGGGCTCGATCGTTGTTTCGCATTATCTACGCAAATATCCAAAGGATGCGGAGCGTAAAGTAGTGCTAATTTCGCCGATTTTTCGCACAAAAACTGGTCAAAAAACTAGCAATATTTTGTATGCACTCGCGAGTGGTGCGCTCCATATTTTGCCGAAAAAGCCACGCTACAAATTTATGCGTAGCAAAGTGGTTTCGTTCTGCATTTCGCACTATTTGACGGTCGACCGCGGCCAGCAAAAACAAATCGACCAGCTTCACTACAAGTATTCGGGCCATTTTGCTTCGGCCGATAGTCTGTTGGCGGACATGAAAATCTCGATGAAAGAGCAGACCGTGCTCTTGGAAAATCGCGATGTGCTGTACGTCATGGGCGCCAAGGATCGTCTTACGAAGGCGAAGCTTGCGCGTGAAAGAGTTGGTGCGCATGGCGATCGCTTTACGGAAATTTGCGGCACTGGCCACCTGATCAACTATGAACAGCCGGAACGCCTAGCCGAGACCATCGACGAATTTCTAAAAGATACAATTTGATATAATTAAAGTAATGAAAATAGTCATTTCCACCGACATTTATTATCCGATGATTAATGGTGTGGCCGTTTTTTCGCGCAACCTTGCGGCTGGGCTCAAAAAACGCGGCCACAAAGTCATGGTGCTCGCGCCGAGCATTGATGGCAAATTCACGGTCGAAAAAGACGAAGAGTATGGCTTCACGGTCGTCCGCCTGAAATCCTTCAAGATCCATGTTTATCCTGACCAAATAAACAAAGTGCCAGAAGCAAAAGATTTTCTCGGCGTAAAATTGCCAAAGATTTACTACAAAAATGGTCTTAATGTCAGCCTAAATTGCTACACGACGATCAAGAAAATCCTCGACGATTTCCAGCCAGACATTATTCATAATCAGACGCCAGGCCCAGTTGCGCTTGCTGTTTTTCGCTATGCCAAAAAGCGCGATATTCCGCTTGTTTCCACTGACCACGCTTATCCAGATAACCTCACGCAGCAGCTAAAGTTGCCGCATGTCGCGAAAAAGCCAATCAATTCCATGATGAATAAGTACTTCGTGAGTTTCTTAAAGCGCAGCGAGTATGCCACAATGCCAACCGAGCAGGCCGTAGCGGATCTCATTCCGCAAAAACGCAAGCCATTTAAGGTTCCAGTAGAGGCCTTGAGTAACGGTATCGATCTTTCGCGCTTTGCAAAAGGGCGTGCGAATAAAGAAATCTACGAAGAATATGGCATTCCGAAAACAAAGCCAATTGTCCTCTATGTCGGTCGCGTCGATCCGGAAAAATCGCTCAACATTTTGATGGAGGCGTTCGTAAAAGTACACAACAAAGTGCCAGATGCTCATCTTGTAGTTGTTGGTGATGGCACGGCACGTCCAAAACTTGAAGCGCAGATCGAAAAAGCAGGCGTTGCTGAGAATGCGCACTTTCTTGGTCGCGTTGTTGGCGATAATTTGCCTCAGCTGTATCGCACAGGTACGGTATTTGCTATCACTTCAAAGACAGAAACGCAGAGTATTGTTCTAATGGAGGCGATGGCCAGCGGTTTGCCATGCGTCGCCGTCGATGCTGGCGCCATTCACGAATTAGTAAAGACCAACAAAAATGGGTTCCTTTGCGAGCCGGATGATGTTAATGCTGTTGCGAAGGGTATTATCAGTATTCTTACAAACAAAGATCGCCGCGAGAAAATGTCAGAAGAAAGCGTCAAACGCGCAGCGAAACACGATATTAGTCACACGCTAACGCGTATGGAAGAAATCTACGCGCAGGTTCTTGACAACCGCGCGAAGGAGCTCTAGTGTCTATCCCGAAAAAAATCCATTACGTCTGGGTCGGTTCAAAGCCGCTTCCGGAAGAGGACCAAAAGTATATCGACGGCTGGAAAAAACTCAATCCGGGCTACGAAATAAAACGCTGGACCGAGAATGACATTGATCTCGAAAAATATCCACTCGTCAAAAAAGCGATCGACGAAAAGCGTTGGGCTTTGGCTGCAGATATTATTCGAATGTATGCAATTTATACCGAGGGTGGTTTCTATTTTGATACGGATGTCGAATTACTAAAATCGCTCGACGAACTCACCCAATATGATGCCGTTGCTGGCTGGGAATCTAATTTCTGGTTCACGACGGCTGCTTTTGGCGCTAAAAAACATTCGCCGTGGATTGGCAAAATATTGCGCCGTTACGAGCTTGCGGACCCGCGCCAAAAAATCACGACAAATACCTTCCTGAAGACTGTTCATAGCCCATCGGTTTATGCCAAAGATTTTTGGCCACTTCAGCTTGATGGCGAAACCTGTGTCTATGGCAACAAAGAATTAGCCGTTTTCTCACGCGAGTATTTCAGCCCAAAGCATTACATGACGGGCGAAGACTGCCGCACGAAAAATACGATCGCATATCATCACTATGCTTCGACTTGGCATACGCGTATTGAGGCTTTCAAGAATTTTGCTAGCCGCACTGGCTATCGTATTCTCGGACCAAAGCGTTTTTCGAAACTCGAACGTCAGTTCAACCGCAAACTAGAGCGCAAAATCCGTAAAGAGTTACCATAGGGTATAATATAGCTATGGCAAAAACCAAAAAACCGGCCGCGCAGAAGGTCGTAAACCGTCGTGCGCATTATGACTATAATCTTTCCGATAAACTTGAAGTCGGTATGGTTTTGACGGGCCCGCAAGTCCGCCTTATTCGCGATCATCATGCTCAGCTCAAGGGCACTTATGTCACGCTTCGCCGTGGCGAGCTGTGGCTCCTTGGCCTAACGCTAGGTACCGATACGGAGCAAGACATTAAACTTCTAGCTACCAAGAAACAAATTGCCGGTCTCGACCGCGCAAAGCAGCAGGGCAATACCATTGTTCCAGTCGAACTTTTGCCGCTAAAACGCCACATCAAGCTCATTATTGCAGTCGGCGAAGGCAAGAAGAAATATGACAAGCGCCAGACCATCAAAAATCGCGATCTCGACCGCGAGTCCAAGCGCTTCCGTTAAGAGAGAAATATGATATAATAATAATTTGTAAGTAATATTATTTTTAATGGAGTCAAAAATGCGGTCCCTAGCAAAAGATCTAACTGTCAAATCTGGAAAAGTTCAACTGGCCGGCTGGGTTAATTCCCGTCGTGACCACGGTGGCCTCATTTTTATTGATCTCCGCGATCATACTGGCGTCATTCAGCTTGTTATTGACCCACAGACCAAAGATGCCTTTGAGCTAGCAGAGCATCTTCGCGACGAATATGTCATCCGCGCCGAAGGTACTGTTCGCCAGCGCGGCGAGGGCCTTGAAAACCCAAATATTCCGACCGGCAACATCGAGGTCGTCGTAGAAAACCTCGAGCTTCTCAACCGCTCCGAACCACTTCCTGTTTCTACGCATGATGAAGGTGCTGAGACTGGTGAGGATCTTCGCCTCAAGTATCGTTATCTCGATCTTCGCCGCCCAAGCATGCAGCATCGCCTTGCGCGCCGTTCCGAATACTACCGCTTTATGCGCAACTATATGCACGATCATGACTTCATCGAGGTCACGACTCCGATTCTCGCAAACTCTAGCCCAGAAGGTGCCCGCGACTTTATCATCCCATCCCGCCTTCATCCAGGTGAATTCTATGCTTTGCCGCAGGCTCCACAGCAGTTCAAGCAGCTTTTGATGGTTGGCGGTATTCCACGCTATTATCAGATCGCTCCTTGCTTCCGCGATGAGGATCCACGCGCCGATCGTCTTTATGGCGAGTTCTATCAGCTCGACTGCGAAATGGCATTTGTTGAAGATGGCGAAACTGTCCGTCAGGAAATGGAGCCACTCGTAAAAGGCCTCGTCAAAGATTTTGGCGGCAAAAAGCTTCTTAGCGAAGATATCCCACGCATTCCATATCAGGAGTCCATGGAAAAATATGGCGTCGACAAGCCAGATCTTCGCTACGGCATGGAACTTATTGACCTTACTGACGACCTAAAGGATACGCAATTTGCTGTCTTCGCAAAAGCAGAATGTGTAAAGGCTATCTGCGTCAAAAACGGTGCAGAGCTCAGCCGCTCCCAGATTGATAACTTCACTGAACAAGCTCGCAAGCTCGGTGCCGGCGGTCTCGCATACCTCACCTATACGCCAGAAGGCATCAAGTCTCCAATTGCGAAGTTCTTGAGCGAAGCAGAGCTCGACGCTATTACGAAGAAAACTGGCGCAGAAGCTGGCGATGCCGTCTTCTTTGGTGCCGACACCCGTGCGAAGGTTAACAAAGTTCTCGGTCAGCTCCGCATTGCATTCGCAGATCACTTCAACCTCAAAGATCCAAACGTTGTTGCGCTATGCTGGATCGTTGATTTTCCATTCTATGAGTGGGACGACGGCGCAGAAAAGCTAGACTTTGGCCACAACCCATTCTCGATGCCAAAGGGCGGCCTTGAGGCGCTAGAAAACGCAAAGACCGACGAAGAAAAACTTGCAATTGTCGCTGACCAGTACGACATGGTCATGAACGGCTACGAGATTTGTTCTGGCGCTGTCCGCAACCATAACCCAGAAATCATGTACAAGGTCTTCGGCATTCTTGGTTATGGCGAAAAATATGTCGAGGCACGCTTCGGTGGCATGCTAAACGCCTTCAAGTTTGGTGCACCTCCACATGCGGGCTGTGCTTACGGCATCGATCGTATCTTCATGGTTCTTGAAAATACTGAGAACATTCGCGATATTGTTGCCTTCCCGAAGAACGGTTCTGGTACTGACCTTATGATGGGCGCACCATCTGTTGTTGATGATTATCAGATCACCGACTGCCACCTCCAAATCATCCCAGAAGACGAAGAATAATATATAATAGTCGTATGAGAAAAGCCGCTTTTATCGTCGCTGTTATTCTTGTCGCTTCGGCGGTAAATCCTGTTTCTGCTAAGTCGCTCGGCGATGAGCAGAGAGGCCTCATTTCTTCAAACTGCGCTAGCATCAAAATGCAGCTCAAGACACTTCAAAAAGTTGACGCGAAAAATCGCGTTCATCTTGGTGCTCAGTTTGAGTCAATTTCGACTAACTTGATGATGAATTTGAACCTCCGCCTTGTCAAAAACAACATGGCAAATGCGACGATAGCGGAGCAGCAGACGACTTTTATGTCCGAGCGTGAACGCTTCAAAAACGATTACATCGGCTATTCGCAAGAGCTTGAGGCTTTGATTGACATCGATTGCAAGAATGAGCCGGACAAGTTTTATGAAAAGCTAAAATCTACTCGTCAAAAGCGCGCAGATGTTTCGGCGAGCGTTGCACGCCTTCGCGAAATTATTGGCAAACACCGCCGCTCGGTCTTAGATTTGCGTCAGGAGCCAGCCAATGAATAATAGCGAGAAACCAACCACGCACGGCGGCCGCAACCTAGTAATTCTCGGCATTAGCGCATCTGTAATTGCGCTCATTTCTACCGCCGCTAGCCTCTACATTTATCGCTCCACTGGCGACATTTATCTCGATCGCTCCCGCCCAGGCTATATTTCTGAAGGCGAAAGACACAGCGAAGAAGACGACCAAAAAGAGAACTTCAGCAACGAAGGCGAAATTAATGACAAAGCCATCGACGAATATTTGAAAGAATTAGACAAAGTAAGCGGTCGTATTGAAGATGCCGCCGACGATTTCTCGCCTGAGGCCCTCTCTGACGAGAGCCTCGGCATCGATGTCGATAGTGGCGAATTTGACGAAAATCTTTAGTCTTTGAATACTTCGCGAAGCCATTCGTCGCCTGTTGCGCCGCCGGCCTCCATCAAGATCATCCAGCCATCATCGCGTAGTTGATGGAGTTTTTGTGATAGCTCGTCGTTTAGTTCAGCGGCCTCGGCAATCTCTGGATTATTCATGTATGGGATTAAATCGCTTGGGGCCAAAACTGGCTGATTTGGATCCTCGCGGAGTAGGAAAGTTGGAACCCAGAAAAGCTTGTCTACGCCAGTAAATACGTCGCCGTAATCTTTGCGACACTCGTACTGACGGCGGTTTTGTAGCGGCTCGTAAACCATTGCGACGCCTTTGAAATTGCCGCGATCGCGCAGCTCGAGCGCCATTTGCACGGTTGCTTTAATTTCTTCTGGATGATGACCGTAATCGGTGTAAACATGCTTTGAGACTTCTTCGAAGCGGCGTTCTGCACCAGGGAAACGGTTGAGAATGTCGATTAGCTGTTCGTCAGACGCATCACATAGATGGCGCATAACATTTAGAACAACAGATGCGTCTTTGCGGCGGAGTTCACCAGGGAGAGTAATTCTCTCATCAACTGTTGTATTTTTCACAACAATTTCAGATTGGCTTTCGAACTGCGCGAAGGCAGCGCGATAATCCTCAACGGTAGGATAAATATCTGCGTGGTCATAATCGACCGAGACGATTGCGGCGACATATGGGTGAAAAGCGAGGAAGTTGCGGTCAAACTCGTCGCACTCGTAGGCAAAATACTGGGAGCTTGGATCGAAGTTACTGCGTCCTGCCCAAGGCAAGCTAGTGCCGACTGCATAATTTAGCGGCATGCCGAGCTCGTGAAACGTCCAAATCAACATCGAAGTCGTTGTGGTTTTGCCGTGCGTGCCTGCGACAGCGAGCATTTTTAGCCCGAACTTATCCAAGAATTCGTTTAGCCATTCGTCGCGCTTGCTGACACGAATACCGGCGGCCTTTGCAGCCAGTAACTCTGGATGATCTGGACGGAGGGCAGAAGTATAAACAAACCAATCGACGCCTTCGGCTATCTTTTTCTTCAAGAATTCGCCATCTTGCGGGCCATACTGAACCTCGATGCCACGTTTTTCTAGCTCTGGTGCCAATTCGCCACGGCGCATATCGGAGCCGCAAACTTCAACGCCCATATCTTGCGCGAGCTCGGCCAATGGACTGATTCCTACGCCGTTAATCCCTGAAAAATAAATCTTACTCATGCTATAATCATAATATATTATGGGTGGACTGTCTAAAAACAAGTTAAGGCAGACATTAGTAAACATTTTCCGTCTTTCAACCTGGAAAATTGTATTAATTTTGATTCTTCTTGGTTTTTTGTCAGCTACACTCCTTCGCTTGGACCATATCAAGATGACCGAGCTGCGTGCTGCCGTGATGGAAGCCGATAAAGAGAATAATGACGAAAAGATCGAGCAGGCTCTGCATGAGCTACATTCCTTCGTCCTGAAACATATCGTCTTTAATACGGTCCAAGAGAATGGTCTCGAGAAGATTACCTTTGGTACCGGCCCATTCTATCTAGAGAACCAATATCTCCGCAAGGCGAATGAGGCAATTGCCAAGGCCAAGGCCGAGATTGAGAAGAACTCGTCAAACCCGAACGGTAACATTTATAAGAAGGTTGCCGACATCTGCGACAAGCGCAGCCGCGCGAACGGATGGGGCTTTAATGCGCGCTATATCCAGTGCTACCAGGACGAATTAGCAAAATACCCAGTCGAGAGCTCAATGGAGGCCTACGGGGCCGCCGTTCTGCCGTCGACAGAGCTGTTCCGCTATGAATACCTGTCGCCAGTCTGGTATCCATGTGGCTCCGGTATAGCGATCCTCATCGGTGTTATCTTGATTCTTATCTTAGTTTTTCGTTTGCTCATCTGGATATTTCTCCATCTGGCTCTTCTCGTAGCGAACCGCTCGGGAAAAAACTAATATTTTCCTATTGACAGCCCCCCTAAAGGGGTCATAAGATAAGGGTATAAACAACTAACGGAGGAAAGTCTAAAATGGCTTACGAACATACCAATTCCAAGGGTGTAAAATACTATCTTCACAAATCTGAGGTAACTCTCCGTGGCGGCAAACCACAGACTATTTACTTCTTCACCAAGGTTGCGAAGAATGCTAAGGGTACCCCATGTGACCTTCCAGCAGACCGCGAAGTTAACGAAAACCCACGCAACGGTTTCTTGACCGTTTCCCGCAAAAAATAATTGCTTGTAAGCAGATTATTTAGGATTATAAAGATAGCCGCCTCTAGCGGCTATCTTTCTTTTGCCTTATAATAGAGCCGATGAATACTCCTACAAAGAAACAGCGTGTACTCTTGAAATTCATTCAAGATTTTACTGCCGATCACGATATTTCTCCATCTTATCGCGAAATTCAGCAGGCTATGGGCCTGAGGTCTGTTTCTGCTGTAGCGGAGCATATCGATAACTGCGTAAAGGCTGGCTTCCTCAAGAAAATCCCAAATGCCGCCCGCTCACTAGAGGTGATTCCGCTAGAGACTCATGAAGATGCGCAAAAGCTTTTTTCTAAAAAACTAGCCGATTTGGAACAGAAATTGGCAGAAAAACCAGAAGACCAGGGCATCAAGGACGATATCGTTACTTTGAAGGCCGCAGCAAAGCTTCTAGGCCTCGCAATTTAGCCCTAAAAATGCTAAAATAATAGAGATGAAAAAAGAGCCCGGTTTTATTTACCGCATCTTTCTGTTATTTGGCGACGCACTCGCGATTATCTTTTCTTTCACTTTCGCCTATTATTTTCGCACCCACATTGATTCTCGCCCATATTTCTTTACTTCCGAGCTCGCGGACTTTATCGTAACGAACCTGATTTTGTTGCCAGTTTGGCTCATTATTCTTCTTTGTCTCGGCGTTTATAAGCGTAGCGTCCTCACCCGCCCACTCGCTCTCGCTGGGCGCCTTTTCTTAGCTTCAGTCGTTGGTGTCATGGCAATCATTACCTATGATTTCTTCGTCAATAACACCACTATCGCTTCGAGCTCGCTTTTCCCAGTGCGCGGCATCGCCGTTCTTACGGCGGCGTTTTGTTTCGTTGCGCTCGTCTTCGAACGTGGCATTATTTCTTCGGTTCGCAAGTTCTTCCTTCGCCGCAGCGTTGGCCTGATCCGCACGATTATCGTTGGCGATAGTCCAAACACTACGCAACTTTTGATGGGTATTTGGCCAGAGACCGGTTTCAAGGTTGTCGGTGTTGTCGCGAGCGATAAATACGTGCCAGAAGAGTGGCGCAAGCACAGCTATGCTACGCTCGAGGAGGCCGTCAAAAAGCAGCGCCCAGATGCAATTATCCATACTGGCGGCAAAAACATCGAGGAAGTGAACCGCGTCGCAATTAATCATCACGCGCTTTACTACTACTCGCCGGCTAACGATTCCGTTATTACGCTCAGCGGCAAGGTCGAATGGATTGCTGCCACGCCGATTATCTTCATTCGTACGACGCCTCTCCATGGCGCAGCGCTCGTTATAAAACGCGTCATCGATATTCTTGTTAGCTTGATTCTTATCATTCTTTCGTCTCCGTTCATGCTATTTGTCTTCATTGCGCAGAAAATCGCCGAGCCAAAGGCGCCAGCAATCTACAAGGATGTCCGCCTTACTCGCTTTGATCGCAAGTTCAACCTCTATAAGTTCCGCAGTATGAAGCAAGAGTTTTGCGGCCTTACCCCAGAAGAGGCCTTTGAGAAAATGGGCAAAACCAATCTGTCGGCCAAATATCGCAAGCAAGGCGACTTCCTCAAGAATGACCCACGCTACACGAAGCTCGGCAACTTCTTGCGCAAGACTTCGCTCGATGAATTACCGCAGTTCTTCAACATTTTGAAGGGCGACATCTCACTCATTGGCCCACGCGCTTTGCAGCCAATTGAACTCAAGACCTACGGTGATCGCAGCCTCATCCTCTCTGTTAAATCCGGCCTTACCGGCCTTGCCCAGGTTTCTGGCCGCCGCGATATTTCCTTCGACGAGCGCCGCGCTCTCGACGTCTACTATGTCCAGAACTGGTCGCTCGCTCTAGATATTTCGATTTTCTTCCGCACGATCATGGCTGTTATAAAACACGATGGAGCAAAATAAATGAAAACGATATCGATTGTTATTCCAGTTTATAACGAGGAAAAAGGCTTCAAAAAGTTCTATTCCGAGATGCTCGAACCAGAGCTAAAAAAGCTCTCGTATAACTACGAGGTTATTCTCGTTGATGATGGTAGCCGCGATAAAACCCTCGAGATTGTCCAGGGCATGGCTGAGAGTGATTCGCATATCAAAGTTGTAGCTTTCTCGCGCAACTTCGGCAAGGAAGTCGCATTGACCGCCGGCATTCGCGAAGCAATCGGCGACGCGATCATGACTATCGATGCCGATGGCCAGCAGCCACCAAAGCTCATTCCTGAATTCATTGAAAAGTGGGAGCAGGGCGGCGAAATCGTTATTGGCGTACGCGGCAAATACGAAAAGCACGGTCTCGTTGCAAAGATCGGCTCGAAGTTCTTCTACAAGATTCTCCGCGGCATGGGCGTTAAAGATACGGTTCCTGGTAGTACGGATTTCCGCCTTATCGACCGCGCCGTTGCCGACGAGTACAACGAACTCACCGAGCATGGCCGCATCACGCGTGGCTTGATGGACTGGATGGGCTTCAAGAAGGTCTACATCGACTACATTTACGGTAATCGTCTTGCCGGTAAGCCAAGCTATAACTTTGGTAAGCTATTCGGTCTTGCCATCGACAGCTTCATCAGCCTATCGACCACTCCTCTCGTTATTTTCGGCTGGATTGGCGTATTTATCACGGTCGCTTCGTTCATTCTAGGTGTATTTGTTGGCATTGAAGAGTTCATTCTCGGCGATCCAATCGGCCTCAAATGGACCGGCACGACCTGCGTCAGTATCTTTATTTCCTTCCTAATCGGTCTCGTTTTGATTTCGCAAGCCATCACGGCGCTCTACATTTCACATATTCATGCCGAAGCACAGGGCCGCCCGCTATATATCATTGATCGCAAAAATTCACGGAATTTGAAGAATGGAAAAGCTAAAAAAGCTTAAAGATTCAAAGCTCGTCAAAAAGCACGGCGAAAAGATTCGCTTTTTGCTGGTCGGCGGTTTTAATACTGTACTCGATTTCTGCATCTACGGTCTGCTCGCAAATATCATCGGTGTACCGCAGGTCATTTCGAACATCATTTCGACGACAATCTGCGTTACGATCAGCTTCATCCTAAACTACAAATTTGTCTGGCATAGCGAAAAATCCATCAAAAACACAGTTATCGGCTTCCTTGCCGTCTCATTCTTTAGCGCTTGGGTCGTACAGAGCGTCGCAATCTCTGTTACGCTTGCAATCCTCGGCGAGAACGCCACGACAAATCTCATTGCGAAGCTCGTTGGCTCCGCAACTGGTATGATCACGAATTACTTCGGCTACAAGCTTGTGTTTAAAACTAGACAAAAATAGCTTTTTGTGGTATAATAGAAAGATAGGCGCCCAATCGGGCAGGGCGCAATCTTTTGAGTTGTCCGACGTTATTTCACAGGAGGTCTACTATGAAAACGATAGATTATGTTCTTAGAGGAGCCCATCATCTTAATCTTGAGGTAAAAATGCAGGGAACTAATCACTTCCTGCATTCCTACGGCGAAGCGATTTATTATCGCCTCACGGGCGCAAGCCTGGAGAACGGCGAGATTGTACTTCACTTCGCTCCGCAGGAAGCTGTTCCGGCTGAGTGGCGGGGAAATATTGAGTACAAGATGACGATTCTTCCGCACAAGGATTTGGAAATCGTCTGCAAGTACAGTAAGCCGAAGACGATTGGCGACACGTCAGTCGAATACGGCTATTACTGCTACATTGATTGTACGGAGGAAACGGAGGGAAATGTGTATTTCCGCTGCAGAACATACGAAAAGAAGCTCGAAGAGGGCGACATGAAGTATATTCTGCCCTCGACGACGCCGGGCGACCTCAAAGAAAAAGGATATCAGCTCGTGAAGACGCTGCAGAACAGTGCCACAGACACATGCTTCTCGGTGCTTTTCACGGAATAGCTGTAACCTCTGGGCCGCGGTAGTAATACCACGGCCCTTTCGCTTTCAAAGCGTACGCAAAAAGCTTATAATAAAAAGATGATAATGAAAGCGCGTAGCCGAAAAATCATCCGCATTTCAATCGTTGGCATCGTTGCCAATATTTTTCTTGCCGGCTTCAAGGTATTTGTTGGCCTTCTTTCGAATTCTATCGCTGTCATTCTCGACGCCGTAAATAACCTCAGCGATTCGCTTTCTAGTATTGTCACGATAATTGGTACTCGTTTCGCCAATAAAGCCCCGGACAAAAAGCATCCGATGGGGCATGGGCGCTTTGAGTATCTCAGCACCGTGATTATTGCGATGCTGATTATCTATATCGGTTTTACGGCGCTGATCGAATCGGTCAAGAAAATCATCGAACCGACTGCGGTTGAGTATAGCGTCGCAACAGTTGTCGTTGTGTCCGTCGCCATTGTCGTAAAGATTTTTCTCGGCATCTATTTTCGTCGCCGCGGCAAAAAGCTCGAGTCAGGTGCGTTGGTTGGTTCTGGTATTGACGCTCTTTATGACGCGGTGATTTCGGCAGCGACTTTAGTGGCGATCGTTATCTTCTTTACGACTGGCTATCAAATTGAGGCTTATCTTGCGGCCGGCATCTCGCTCTTCATCCTTCGCTCCGGCCTAAAGATGATGCATGGTGCCTTTAGCATGATTATTGGCGAACGCGCTTCGGCGGAGCTTACGCGCAAGATTAAAAGCGATATCGCAACGGTTGAGGGCGTGAATGGCGCATTTGACCTCATCATGCATGACTACGGCCACGGCTCTACGGTTGCATCGGTTAATGTCGAGGTAGACCATAGTCTCAGCGCTGCGGATATCGACGAGCTCTCGCGAAAGGTCCAAAAGGTTGTGCGCGACAAGCATCATATCTTTGTTAGTTCAGTCGGTATTTATGCAATTAATCTCGAAAATCAGGACGTCGAAAAAATGTGGCGCACGGTTAGCGCAATTCGCGAACGATACGACCATATCATTGAGATTCATGGTTTCCGCGTCGATTTCGAGGACAAGGAAATTAGCTTTGACGTCGTGGTAGATTTTATGATTGCGAATCGCCGCGCTTATTATCAGAAGTTCCTAAAAGAAGTCCAGGATGCGATTCCTGGCTTCAATCTTATTGTTGCGCTCGACGACGATGTGAGCGATTAATATTCGCGAATTTTCTCAAAATCTTTGCGTTGGATTAGGCCCCATTCGCCCAAAACTTCGTCGATACGCTCGGCAACATCTTTTGGCGTGTTTCCGCCATCGACATTACGTACTTCTACGCCATTCATGTTGAGCGTACGAATAATACCGGTAATTGCGCGTTCATAGAGATCCTGTCTGCGCTCGATGGCTGCACGCGTATCGTCTACACGCTTGCGTTCGACCAGGCGGCGCCATAGCTCGCCGCGCGGAACTCTCAGTATAATTGCACCGGTTAAATCTTTAATAACGTCATGTTCAATCATCCAATATACCTGCGCGACACTTGATGGAAAACCATCAAGAATAAACTGACGGCTAGGATAGCGCCTGACATTTTTAAAGACTCTATCCATCGTCTTTAGGATCGTCTCGTCAGCAATATACATACCATTATTGAGTGCATTTGTGACGTCGCGATCGCGCAGCTGCAGGAGCATATCGCGCGAAGAAACCCATTCCCAACCGTGCCTGCGTGCCATCAGCTGGCCCTGGACGGTTTTGCCGGCACCAGGTGCGCCGAATATAGCTATCATTTACGTTTCTCCGGGCAGAGAATCAGGCCAAAGAATGCGAAGATGTAGGCCGATTCGTACCAGAAAATACTGTTCATAAAGAAATCGACGCGCAGCACGTCACAAATTAGGAAGAACATTGCGTAAATGGTGAACAGCAAAGAATATACGAGCGTCACTTTGCGTGTTGCTTTCGTCAGAGTCAAGATCCCGATAAGCGATATAATGATAAACATTGCTCCAGCGAAGAAGCGATGAATCGTTGCCGGCATGCTTTCGTCTGGGACGTGTGGGCTAATTGATAGCGCCATAAAGGCTAGCGCAAATGCATACATTAGGAAGCGCCATAGAAAGCCTCGCTTGCTGGCCTGAGTTAGTAAATAGTAAACGAGCATGACGACGATCGCCATGTTGCAGGCGCAGAACACCAATGTACTCCAAAGGTTTAGTCCTACATAGCGGCTAATAGTCAACGTAGCATCGCCAGCGTGGCCGCCGAAAATCCAATACCAACCAATAATACCTAAGAATTCTGCAAGGAACACCAGGGCGGATACCCAGAGTAGTTTCTTGCTTTGTTTTATGTCTTCCATATCTTTATTTTAGCAGAGCTGGTATAATTTTTTCATTATGTTGTCAAATGAAGATATCGCATCGCTCAAAATTCCGCGCCACGTTGCGATTATTGTTGATGGGAACGGGCGCTGGGCAAAGGAACGCGGGCTTACGCGGATGAAGGGCCATGATGCGGGGTTCAAAAACCTCAAAAAACTAACCAAGCATATTATTAACCGCGGCGTCGAAGTAGTCAGTTTCTACGTTTTTTCGACTGAAAATTTCAAGCGCAGCGCCGAAGAAGTCGGACACCTGATGGACATTTTTGTTACGCTCTACAAGCGTAACTTAAAGGAGTTCATGGATAACAATATTAAAGTAATTTTCTCTGGCCGCGATGAACCTTTGCCAAAAAGCGTTATGAAAGCTCGCGACGAACTCGCAAGAAAAACCGCAAATAACACCGGTGGTATTGTGAATCTCTGTCTAAACTATGGCGGTCGCGCCGAGATTGTTGATGCGGTCAAAAAAATCGCCGCCGATCCAAATGTCGATATTGAAAACCTAACTGAAGCCGACTTTGGCAAATATCTCTACCAAGATTTGCCGGATGTAGATTTGATGATTCGCACCAGTGGGGAACTCCGCCTCAGCAATTTCTTGCTCTGGCAGAATTCTTATGCAGAATTTTATTTTCCGCAAACAAAATTCCCGGATTTTCACGAAGACGACTTTGACCAGGCGCTCGTTGAATACACGCGCCGCGATCGTCGCTTTGGTGCGATTAAAAACGCTTAGTTACAATTGATTGATGGGTTTGGCAGGAAGGTAATGAACTCTACGAGATTGATCTTTTTGTTCTTCAGAAATGCGTCTAGATCAAACCAGCCGACTTTTCCTTCCTTGTCATAGGTATTCAAGACGTAGATCAAATCCTGACCGCCAGATTTCTTATAGTCGACCACTGGCATCGAGTGCTGATACGAAGTCCATGAGTTCGTAGCGCTGTTGCCTCCTTCATAGTTTCTGATACGAAAGATTATGCCGCCGCCACTTTTAAGGGCACTAATAATAGTATTCTTCCATGAGCTCACCTTGGAAGAGTCAAATGCAGGACCGCTTTTAGGCGCCTCGTTATTACCATATACATGGTAAGTGAAATAGTTTTTGTATGATGGGAACTTCGACGCTGCAATACCTACGCTCATGCCGCCAGAAGAAGTCGAGAAGTTTAGTGGCGTAATATTAGTCATGCCGAACGAACGGAACATGACGGCGATCGAAGTTCTATAGCAGCCACGCGATGACATCGTACCGGACGTGTCAGCAGGCTTATCGCTCCAAAGCTTCTCTCCGCCTTGGTAGAACTTATAGAAAACGCGTCCAGTCGAGTTGCGATAGACGAGAGTTCTGTCGCCATCTACGGCGTTGTTGATTTTCTTAGTTGGATTAGGGCCGCATCTTTCATTCCAGCCTACGGTTCCGTTCGGATCTGAAGGCACGGCATTCGGATCGGATGGCCCAATTGGATTCACTGGGTTACTAGGGTCTGTAGGATTCGATGGATTCGTAGGATTCGAAGGCGTGCTATTTGGATTCGTTGGGGTTGTATTAGGATTTTTCGGTTTCGTAGAGTTCGGACCGCCACCTGGCCCCTCTTGGTTCATGCCGGAAGTGTCCGTATTGATGATGCTCTTATCTACGGCAGGCAAGAGCAGGTTAATCAATAGCCAGAACAGAGCAAATGCAGCGATGCCGATAACGATATCGAGGATGCGCTTCTTTGCTTTGGCGACCTGTGCTTCGTCTTCGCGAGCGGTCATAATAGTGACACCAGATACAATAATACCGATCGTGCCAGCAACGATAACACCGGCAAGAAGAATATTTACGCCAATAATCAGAAGGTTTTTAATACCTTTACCTTCACCGCTCTGATCGCAGTACATCTTTTTGCCTTGATATTCACAGTTGCCAAGGACGTTGGACTCTATTGGGTTATCGCACTTACATGCCTCAAGCGCAGAGGTAGTAGGTGCTGCGACGATGTTAGCTGCAAAGGCGACAGCCGTAACGATTGCAGTTAGAATCAAAGACTTACGTTTAGCCATTTGCTACTCCTATCTTTATTAGGTCGCCTTCGCATATACCGTCGGTGACTTTAAAACTCTGAATCGTTGAGTAATCGGTATAGAAAGGGAAAGAGTAACACTTGCCTGGTGCCTGGATGTAGATCTCGACGACATCTGGGTATGGGGATTCGTCTAGAGTCTTGCTGATAAGGCCGGCCTTAATTTCGCTTCCGCTACAAACGGCGTCGGAAATGGCGTTGCCACCGTATTTTTTGATGTATTGGTTGCCAAGAGAGATGAGCTGGTTGCACTTGGAGCGCTTTACTTTGCTGCCGGCGCCATTATCTAGTGCATTTGCAAACGCCGTTCCAATGGAGGTATCGTGTGTCAAAATCATGTCTGCGTAGTCGCCAGAATCATCGTTATCGACGCCAGACTCCTGCAAAACATCATCGTTCGGCAGTAGCAAAACGACGACGGCTACAACGCCAGTTATCAACACTAGCGCCGCGAGAACAATAATTAATAATTTCTTGTGACCTTTTTTCGGTTCTGGCGTCACTTGGGCAAATTCAGGATTTTGTACCCGGGGTTCCACCATACTTCCGTAATACCCATCTTGCATATTACCTACATTTTACTACAAAACATAAGCGAAAAGAATAGAGGAGAACTCTGTATTTCTAACGACTGCGTCGTTTTGCAGTTTTTGGGCGAAATAGTCTAGTTTTTGCCGCCAGGTTCTGCAGGAAATTAATCGGAATAATAAAGATTTTTGCCGCGCAATAACACAGCAAGAGCCCCCAGGCCGTTACGGCGATTGGATTATACAACCAGTACAGCAGTGGCTGAGTATAGCTCTTGCTAGCATTAAAGAATACGCAGTGAATAAACCACATTAATAACGACATAGAGCCGAATTCCGTCAGAACCGTGGTGAGTGGCTTAAATCTGATGATTCGAAATATGTTGATGATGGTATAGCAAATGATTGGCGCGTAAATTAGGTCTAAATTGATTGTCAGATCCGTATTGCCGCTTGGCGTTACGAGCTGAAAAAGACAAAGCGAGGGGACTTTCTTGCGCACGATAAATACGGCTAAAGAAGTAAGCGCGAGCGCTATTAGGCTGACGCCTTTTCTCTTGAAACGCTTTGCTAGCATTGGGTCAAGGTATTTTTCGAAGAATTTACCTTGTGCACAGGCAGCGCCCATTAGTATGCACGGGAAGAATCCACCAAGTGCAGATGCATAATATTTTCCGATTATTCCTATCGGGTAGAGAGAAATTGCCTTGAAACAAATACTGGAAATGATGACCATAATAATCGTGCCGGATAGGGTTTTTAGGAGCGGACGGATGAGGGCTAATAGTAGCATGCTGATTGCATAGAAAAACACATACCAGCAGAAGCACATAATTCCATTTCTTACGCCGACAATTTCGTAAAGAGTTGCTTTTATGCCAGGATTAAATGGAATATTACAAATAAAGATAATAATGGCCAGAATAGCTAGAACGACCCAGTAAGAAATGTAAATGTTTAGTATTTTGCGAGCGGAGTATTTGAACGTCTTTTCTTTTGCGTGGAAATATAGATAGCCGGTCAGAAAAGCGAAAATCGGAATACAAATTCTGAGAGGCATTTGGAATAGGTTCGCGAACGAGGACAGATTTGGATAGTCGCTCCCCGTTATGATCCAACTTGGGAACGTGAAAAAATGATAGATGAACATAAAAATAATCGCCACACCCTTGACGATATTCGTTTCATCCTTTGAAAAATACGGCAATGGTAGGCGACGAGCTGCCCGTTTTTCCTCCATAATGCTCTTATTGTAGCAGAGCAATCTTATCTTCGGAAAGGCAAAAAAATGGCTCCCCCGGTCAGACTCGAACTGACAACCTCGAAGTTAACAGCTTCTTGCTCCACCATTGAGCTACAGGGGATTGTGAAGATTATTTTACCAAAAGAGCGCTCAAGCGTCAAGGGTTAGTAGCGGGCAGTACAAACGCGACAAACCACAATCTTTTTGTTAAAATAAAGAAAAGCAAAAACGGAGGTTTTTATGTGTGGAATCGTGGGCTATGTTGGCAAAAAGACGGCACAGGATGTTCTTGTTGGTGGACTTCGCAGATTGGAGTATCGCGGTTACGATTCGGCCGGTATTGCCACACTTGATGATAATAATGAGGCGCATATTGCTCGCTCGGTGGGGAAAATTGCTGAGCTCGCGAACGTTCTTGATGGCGCTCCGCAAACTGGCCACCTCGGCATTGGCCATACTCGCTGGGCAACTCACGGTGGCGTTACGGAGACTAATGCTCACCCTCATCATGTAAAGAATATTTACATGGTTCATAACGGTATTATTGAAAACTACAAAGAGCTTAAAGCGGAATTGTCTGACAAGGGTTACGAATTTGCTTCGGACACTGATACTGAGGTCCTCGCTGCTCTTATTGATAGCAACTATACTGATGGCGTCACACTCAAGGACGCGGTCGCAAAGGCATTGAAGCGCGTTCGCGGCACTTACGGTATTGCCGTCTTCTCGCCAAAAGAGCCTGGCACACTAATCGTCGCCCGTCTCGGTTCTCCACTGATCATCGGTCTAGGCCAGGGCGAAACAATTATTGCATCTGATGCGTCTGCACTTCTTGGTTATACGCGCGAAGCTATTTACCTCAATGATGGCGAACTCGCGGTTTGCAACAAGGACGGCGCCGAGGTATTTACTCTTGGCCTCAAACATCTCGATAGTAAGCCAGAAACCATCGAAGGCGACCTCGCGCAGATTCAGAAAGGCGGCTATGATTACTTCCTCCTCAAGGAAATCATGGAGCAGGCTACTACGCTTCACAACACTTTGTCTGGCCGTATTGATCCAAAAGCGGGCAAGATGCATCTAGGCGGTCCAAACCTAACCGAGAAAGAAATGCGCGACATTCGTCACGTCGTAATCGTTGGTTGTGGTACGGCATACTATGCTGGCCTCTTGGCATCATACTACATGGAGCAGCTTGTTCCGGACCTCACGACCGAGGTTGTGATCGCGAGCGAGTATCGTTATCGTTCATTCCATTTGCCAAAGAATTCGGTAGCATTGATTGTTTCTCAGTCTGGTGAAACTGCCGATACGCTAGCATGTCTTCGCGAAATCAAGAAGCGCGGCGTAAAGACTCTCGGTATCGTCAACGTGGTCGGCTCAACGATCGCACGCGAAGTAGATGGCGGTACTTATGTCCACGCCGGCCCAGAAATTTCTGTCGCTTCAACCAAGGCATTCACGGCTCAGGTTGTTGCGATGTTGATGTTTGCCGGTATGCTTTCCGAATATCACGGTGGCGATCCGAAGCTTGTCGCAGAGTTTACTCGTGAGCTCTCTATCTTGCCGGAAGAAATTGAAAAGAATCTTGAAACCCATCGCGCAACTATGGAAGCGCTCGCGAAAAAATACTCAAAGTATGACCATGCACTATATCTTGGTCGCGATACTGCATTCCCAATTTCGCTTGAAGGCGCATTGAAGCTTAAAGAGATCTCTTACATTCATTCCGAAGGTTATGCTAGTGGCGAGCTAAAGCACGGCCCGATCGCGCTTGTCGATGATCGCTTCTTTGAAGTATTTAATATTCTAGACAACTGGCTATTTGATAAGTCCTGTGGTGGCCTACATGAGGTTCGCGCACGTGGCGGCAAGACAATTGTTTTGACTGATTCCAAAGCCGATATTGAAGCGGACGATATTGTTCGTATTGAAAGCCCGATTAAGCATCTCGCGCCAATTCTTCTCAATACTTTACAGCAGCTATTTGCGTATTATATTGCCGTCGATCGCGGTAACGATGTTGATCAGCCGCGAAATCTCGCGAAATCTGTTACAGTGGAGTAGAAAATGCCAGAACCAGCTCGGAGTCGAAAAACAGATCGTGAGAAACGCCGCAATTCGCGTCGCGCCGAGCATCGTAAGCTAAATTATCCTCGCATTTCTCTCAAGTCGATTTTGTATGTCACACGGATATATCGCAAGGCCGTCGGGCCGAAAAGTATCTTTTTCGTAGTTTATCGCGTCTATAACTCTGTCGTGCCGGCCGTCACTGCTGTTATCGCCGGTGCTGCCGTTACGAGTATCTCGAATGGCATCGTGACGCACGATTTCGTTCCATTTATTGTGATTGCCATAATTTTGCTTGGCATCGAAATCGTGAATCTTGTTTTGGGGACAATTAATAACTTCCTTTCGATTACGACGAACCAAGATGTCTTTATATATGTAAGTGAGCAGATCGCTACAAAGTATATTCGAATTCCGCTAAAAATACGCGAGAGTAGGGAGTTCGCCGACAAATTCGAGCGTGTCCGAGATTTTGGCGGATCAATTACCTACGTATCTAACAGCATTGTTAATGTTGTGACGTCCGTGATCAGTCTTGTTTCCGTCGTGATCGCAACATTGACCATTTCGCCAATTGTTACGCTCGTCGTCTTAGTGGCCTCCGTTCCGTCCTCGATCCTCAGTCTTCGCCTTGCGGCAATGCAGCGTCGCAATTGGCGTGAGTTTACTCGCGATCGCCGTATTGCTTGGGCAATCGAGCAAAAGATGGTCAACTCGAACAATGCTCTCGAAATCGAAATGAACGGTCTATCTAGCCATCTTGTTCGTCAAATGATCAAGGCACGTCGTCGTAGTCAGGAGCAAGATATTATCGATGAACGACGTTTCTTGTGGCCTCGTTTTGGCGCAAACGGTCTCGAAACCGCCGCAAGTTATGGCGTGCTCATATTTGTCGCAATCGAGATTATTCTCGAAAAGTTGGACATTGGTCAATTCTTGACCGTGCGCACCCTCCTCGGACAGCTTAATTCAAACGTATCGAGTCTATTTAACAGTATTTCAACCGTCAACGAAAACCTCGTGAACGCGACGGACTACATGGAATTTATGGAGACTCCGGCTAACGCTAGCGGCGACATAAAGGTTTCTGGTATACCAAAGATCGAGTTCCGTAATGTGTCGTTCAGCTATCCAAATTCATCAGTCAAGGCGATTGATAATGTCAGCTTTACGCTAAATCCTGGCGACTCGCTAGCGATTGTTGGCGAAAATGGCGCCGGCAAAACTACGCTCATTAAGTTATTAATTGGCGCTTACGAACCATCCGACGGCGTTATTCTTATCAATGATCAGCCATTCTCTCGTATTGATCGTGAAAGCTATCTGGCTCAGCTCGGTGCATTATTCCAGGATTATGCACGCTACGAATTTGCCACTCTCGGTGAAAACGTCTGGTTTGGTGACGTCAGCAAGGGCTTTGATCGCGAGGAAATTCAGAAAGCCCTCCATGACGCCGATCTTGGCGACCTTGCTTCGAAGTATGAAAAGGGTCTCAATCAAGTGATGTCCAAAGATTTCGACGAAAAATATACGACGGATTTGTCTGGCGGGCAGTGGCAGCGCCTCAGTATTGCACGCGCCTTTTTCCGCTCGCCGAACGTCTTGTTGCTGGATGAGCCAACCGCTGCAGTCGATGCAAAATCAGAGTATGAGATTTTCAAAAATATCATCAAAAAACAGCAGGGCAAGTCGACAATTATTATTTCGCACCGCTTCTCGACGGTCCGCAAAGCAGAGCAAATTATCGTGCTCGACCAAGGCCGCATCACGGAATCCGGCACTCATGAAGAGCTATTAGCACAAAACGGCACCTATGCCGAGATGTTCAAACTTCAAGCCGAAGGGTATAATTAAACCATGGATATACCTCTAGAGTTATTCTATTCTCGCCTCGGTACGATTGCTATTATTCTTGTTCTTGGCTTTATTTTAGGTAAGGCAAAGCTTATCGATACGAAGGCTAACCGGTGCTTAGTAAACTTGCTGCTTACGGTCTTTATGCCAGCCTCACTTTTCGTGGCTTTTCCGAGCGAATTTAATAAGGAAACTTCTGACCTGTTTTTTAAAGGTCTCGCTGCGGGCATTATTGTAATGCTGGCGCTCATTGCGGCCAGCCGCGTTATCTTTAATAAACATTTCTACAAGGGCGAGCTTCGCTTCGAATCGCAATTTGCGCTCATTTTTAACAACGCAACCTTTTTAGGTTACCCAATTATCTCTAGTGTTTTCGGTTCGCAGGGCATTGTGCCATACTGCGGCTTCATCATTGCATTTAACATCGCCCTGTTTTCTTATGGCGTCTTCCTCTTCGAACGTAAGCTCACGGCTAAGCTTTTCTATGGCATCATAAAAAACCCGAATATTATCGCGGTAATTTTAGGCATGGCGCTGTTCTTGTCTGGCCTAAAGATGCCTGGGTTCGTGATGGATGCCGCTCAGTTCACCGGCAATGCTACCACGGCCCTTTCAATTATTTGTATCGGCTTCATGCTCAGCCACGCTGATTTCGAGAAGCTTATTAAGAAATGGCGCCTCATCGTTACGGCAACTATTCAGCTCATCGTTGGCCCGGTCCTTACATACTTTTTGCTAGCATTTCTAAATTTCCCAGACGAAGTCATTATCGTTTGTACAATTATCCAAACTCTCCCAACTGCAACCAGTCTCGGTCTCTTTGCGGCAAAGTATGGCGGCAATGATATTGAGGCCTCTGAGCTCGTTACAATTTCTACACTATTATCGCTCGTAACGATGCCTGCAATGGCTTGGCTACTACTCATAAAATAATATGGCTGTCCGCGAAGTTATTACGACCCCAGACGACTTACTCTCATCAAAGAGCGAGTTTATAACTGCATCCGAAGTCAAAAGTGAGAAAATTCAGAATCTGGTTGCCGATATTTACGATACTTTAAAATCCGGCAGCTATGGCGTGGGAATGAGTGCAATTCAGATCGGCGAGCCATTGGCGGTCAGCATCGTAATGATCCGCCCGACGCCAAATCGTCCTGAGCTCGGTCATTTTAACAAGGAATATTTTAATCCGAAAATTATTGAGACATTTGGCGAGAAGGAGCCGATGTGGGAAGGTTGCTGCAGCGTTCTCGATGAAGAGAAAAATCCAGTCTACGCCAAAGTTCCGAGATACAAGAAGATTCGTGTGAGTTATTTAGATTCGGAGGGCGAAGAGCAGGAAGACATAGCCGAAGATTTTTTGGCACATGTGTTGCAACACGAAGTAGATCACATTAATGGCATTATTTTTACGGATTTAGTCCCAGAAGATGCTACTGTTTCGCAAGAAGAATATCGCCGCCGCCTGGCGCTTGAAAAGGCAGAAAATAAGTAAAGGAGCAGGATGAATATCTATATTTATTGCCAAGAAAATGATTTAAATGAAGCGCAGAAGGCGACGCTTGCGAGTAAATTTGAAAAGGTAGAGATTCTTAATAAGGCGGATTTTGGGCCACTATTTGCAGATGAAGAACCAAAAGTTATCGCGCTAGATCCTGATATTGTTGGTTGGGAATTCTCAAACGAACTAATCGATAAAATTCCAAATCTCAAGGCAATCTGCCTAGAGACGACTGGCTACGAATGGGTTGATTGCGGATATTGCGCTCAGAAGGGTATCATTATCACGAATGTTCCGCACTATGCGACAAACTCGGTTGCAGAAAAATGCGTCATGATGGCGCTTGCTCTGGCGAAAAAACTTCCACTTTTCGAAAAAGAAGGCAAGATGAACTGGGATGCGGAGTTTGTTGGCGAAGATATGTTTGATAAGCCAGCCGACATCATTGGTTTCGGTGCGATTGGTCATGCTCTCGCAAAAAAGTTAGAAGGAATTGTCGGAAAGAAAGAGATTTGCTACTACTCGCATAATCAAAATGACCCAGATTATCACTATATGGATTTTGATGACATGCTGGAAAAATGCGAGTACATGTTTATTACGATCTCGAAGAATCCGGAAAGCCTAGCTTTATTTGACGACTTATCAAAGTTCAAGCCGCAAACGAAAGTAATCATTGTCGCAAACGGTTTTGAAGGCGTTGCTGAGCGCATGGCCGAGATGGTTGAGCAAGGCGAACTCGGCGGCGTTGCTTTTGAGAGTGACGACCTTAGTCGACAGTATAACGGCAACGTATTTGTCACGCCGCATAATGCGTATTACACCAAAGAATCACTCGAGAAAATGTTTGATATTTGGGTTCAAACGATGGTTTCGATTACTGAGAATCCAATTAATACTGTGCAATAAAAAAGCGCTTCCGCGCTGTATTGGTGGGGGCACCTGGGCTTGAACCAGGGACCAATCGGTTATGAGCCGACTGCTCTAACCACTGAGCTATGCCCCCATACCTAACCATTTTAACATAAAAGCCCCTCTTTGCGTTTGGCGCAAGAAGTGGGCTTTTGGGTTATAATATGCTTATGGAAAAAATAAAGACCCAGCTTCGTCGCCTAGGCTACTACACGAAGAAGGATTTTTTGACTGTCCATAATATCGCTACGGCCGCCGCCATTATTCTCGGCCTCATTTTCACATATAATGCCGTCACCGCCACTACTCGTAACTGGCAGCTCGAGCAAAAACTAAAAGAGCGTACGCTCGAGTCGGCAAAGCTAGAGATTGAGGTGCAGACCTTAAAGCTCCAGAAACAATACTACAATACAGACGAATACCAAGAGATCATGGCTCGCAAAAAGCAAAACAAGATGCTCCCAGGCGAAAAAATGGTTATATTGCCGAGTAATAGCGAAAAGGCGATTAATAAATACGCCGATATTGACTCTGGAACAGAGGTAAAACGCAGCAACTTCGAGGAATGGCTTGACTTTTTGTTCGGTTAAGCATATAATAACAGAATCGTCGCGGGGTAGAGCAGTCTGGTAGCTCGTCTGGCCCATAACCAGAAGGTCGTTGGTTCAAATCCAACCCCCGCCACCAAGTTTTAGACATCAAAAAACGACCCGAAGGTCGTCTTTTTTATTTCAAGCGTTCAGCTGCGGTGCGAATTAACTCGCTCCAATCATTTGCGACATGCGGGACATCCGCAATTTCTGAAGCAGTAAGCTCATACTTAACGGCATAGGCCAATTCTTGTGCAACAATCCCCGCATTCGGCGCCATAACCGTGCCGCCAATCAGCGTGCCGCTTTTACCGAAGATCAGCTTTGCAAAACCGTCATAAAAGCCGGTAACATTAGATTTTTGAACGGCCTGTAGTGGAACCGTAATCTTTTTAATCTTTCTGTCTCTGCGGATGCAATCATCTTCACTAATTCCGACCTGGGCAACTTCTGGATAGGTGTTTGTGATGCGGATGAGACCAGTATAATTGCGCACCTTCTTGGATTTGCCAATAATATGCGCAGCCGCTACGCGAGCGTCAATAATTGCCTTTTCGGTAGAGCTATTGCCACCAATAACATCACCAGCAGCATAAATATTCTTGGAGCTAGTCTGCATTGAATCGTCGACTTTTATGCCATCGCGCGCATACTTTACGCCGGCGTTATCTAGGCCCAAATCGATGTTTGGTGCACTGCCGGTACATAGAACGACTGCGCTCGTGCGTACAGATTTTTCTTGTCCGCCGCGCATGAATATAACGCGTTTTTCGATGCCGTCTTTTTCGATTGCTACGACACGCGATTGAGTCAAAACTTTGATTTTGTCGTTCTTGAATACTTCGTCTAGAACTTGACCAACCTCTTCATCCTCGCGGGGGAGGAGCCTGCCAGCAATATCGGCAATGACAACTTCGCAGCCAAGTGCCGCAAAGAATTGTGCAATTTCGCAGCCAGTCGATCCGGCGCCGACGACAAAAATGCTTCTTGGCGCACGAGTAATATCTAGAATATTTTCCGGTAAGAAATAGTCGACGTTTTCTGGGATTTTGATGCCAGTGTCGGCAATGGAAGCACCGGTGGCGATTAGGAACTTTTCCGCGGAGATAGTTTCACTGCCAACAGCGACTTCGTTCTTCGAAATGAAGCGCGCAGCGCCATGAATACAATCGATGCCAGCCTCTTCGAATAGCTTTTTACTGTTTGCACCAGCACGTTTTGCTGCCTGGCTTTTCCAGTTCATGAGAGTAGGGAAATTGTAGCGTAGGTTCCCGCTTGATAGGCCAAAGCTAGCACCATCGACTGCCTTCTTGTAGCCAAATGCTGCGTGCATAGCAGCGCCCAGTGGGACATTCGTCGTGTTTAAATTTGATCCGCCCCATTTTTTTGCTTCAATAAGTGCAACCTTGAGGCCTGCTTTTGCGGCAATCAATGCCGCCTCGCTACCGGCATCTCCGCTGCCGATAACTGCTAAATCATAATTAAAACGTCTTTTCATCTTATATTATTTTATCATGGTTTTGATAAGCATAAGCTAGGTCTGGATTGAGGTCTTTTAGCTCGCTGACGATTTTCTTACGTAGATCTCCCTCGGTCACAATCTCTTTATCGGCGATCCATTCATCGACAGATTTTGCAACGCGCGTCGCGATTTGTTTAGCCCATCCTTCGGGAAGATTGATGCTACGAGCATTCAGCATAATGCTGTTTTTTATATCATTTGATGAATATTCGTAAGTGATTTTCTTCTTTTTGAAAGCCATATTAGAGCACCCAATATGTTAAGACGAACGCCGCCAGGATCATAAAAGCGCTGCCGGAAAAGATTCTTGAGAACGCTTTATTTTTTACGCGCCACTTTTGTGCTTCAACGGCTGAACGCCCAGTCTTTACGCGGAGCTTTAGTGCGATTAATGGAACTGCAGTAAGGACCGTGTAGATTACGACTGCGATTACTTGGTAGACGCCGTTCATATGAAGAACGCAATTCGCTACAACAAAATAAACTGCAAAGCTAAATGGCATTTCTGCAAAACTGCTGAGAAGCCCTAGTGAAAACGCTTCGACTCCGTCATTAGTATTGCGTGCCTTCTTTTGGATAAAGCGCGTGAATGGTTTAGGTAGCCAGAGCTCGGTCGTCTTCTTGCCGCGACGATAGTAGAGGAGCCACATTGCAATGCCGCTTCCGGCTAGAATGCCGGCGCAAATCACGAGCCACTCTGTAGCGAGCGCACCGCTAAAGAAATTACCTATCAAGAAGCATAGTGTGCACACCATAAGGAATGTGATGGCGCAGGAGCCAAAGATATAATCCTTTGCCAAATGACGCGTTTTGCGGCGGCGATGTTTGCCGAGGCTATTGTGGTAAAGCAAAACAAGGCCACCCAAGCTCAACTGCAAAGAAGCCTGAGCTATTCCGGCCAGGATTATAGTCGCGATGCATACGATATCGCTCATGTTTTAATTATACTACACTAGAGAGAATATTACACTTATGCTTGAGAAGTGCGACTTGTAAAAATACTATGTTGGCATGAAAAAAATCGTCGCAATTATAGTCACACTATTCATCTCATTTGAAATGCCACTTTCTGCTTTTGCGGAAGAGTTGTCGGAGGAAGAAGCCGCCCTATCGTCGCCGCTATTATTTCGCGCAGTCAATGCGGGGTATAAGGACGAACAATCTGCGCAAAATTACGATTTTTTTGAGCTCGCAAGGACCACGGAGAATAGCCTCGATCTCTCGGAGTACAAAGTTCAATACTATAACGCCAGCGACAATCTTGCCGGAGAGCTCGAGTTCGCGGAATACTCGGCTCTCCAATCCGAAACGGCAGTTTTCGGTTTTAATAAAAGCCCGCAATATCTCGATGCGCCGGCACAATATCTATACGGCTTTAGTGCTAGCGGCCTTGCTTCTACTGCTGGACGTTTGCGCCTGATTTGAAGAGATGAAACTGTCGATGAGCTTTGTTGGGGTAAAACTATTTGCGATAATCAGCTGCCAAAGTTTGCAACTGCCAGCGATGAAAATCTGACCGCAATCCGCTGCATGGAAGAATCATGCGAAGGGCCATTTCGCTTCGAGCAATATTATCCGAACATCGACTCGGATGCGATAGTGGTTCTGGAGCCGGAGCCCGAGCAAGAACAGGTGCCTCGCGAAATCATTTCGTGCGCAGGACTTCAAATAACAGAGCTGTATTCTTATTACGAAAATGATCAGTCTGAACAATTTGTAGAATTATATAATTCGACTGATTCTGGAATGGATATTAGTTCTTGCCGTATACGATACAAAAATAAGGAATATCCATTGCAAGGAGAAATGTCGGCAAAGGGCTATATGGTTTCCAGAGATATAGTGTTAACGAAAAATCCCAGTTCGGGTATTCAAGTTGAGATTTTAGATGATAGCGGCGTAATTTATTCGATGATGCATAGCAGTGGGCAAAAGAAAAACGTATCGTTAGCATTTGTTGATGGTCAATGGCTGCAGACCTACAGCCTTACTCCAGGTGCGGCCAATGTCTATCAGGAGTTTCGCTCATGTCCGGAGGGAAAGGTAATTAATCCGGATACCGGTAATTGCGTAAAAGATACCGAATCCACTATGCCGAAACCATGTGAGGAGGGGTATGAACGTAATCCGGATACGGGCCGTTGTCGTAAAGTTCGCACGAATACTGCTACGGAATATCCAGTGGAGGACATCGAAGAAAAAACCTATGAAAGTCCAAAAATATTCACCGCCGTCTGGGCGTTAGTAGTGCTAGCGGTCCTTGCTGCCGCCTATGCGGTATTCCAGTTCAGACATGAAATTGCAAAACTATTTATGCGGCTAGCACACCGCAAGCGCTAAAGAGGTTGTCGTGCTAAACTATAATTATGTCGACCAGAAAAGTCTTAGGTATCGATCCAGGAACGGGCATCTGTGGTTTTGGCGTCGTAAAATTCACAACCCACAAACCAGCACGCATGGTTACTGCCGGTGTTATTACCACGCCGGCCCATACGCCACTAGAGGATCGTCTGCTAGACATCTACGAGTCACTCAATCAAATTATTGCCGAGACTGAACCGGACGAAGTTTCCATCGAAAAGCTGTATTTTAATCAGAATATTACGACTGGCATTACTGTCGCAGAGGCGCGCGGCGTGTGCATTTTAGTTGCAAAGCAACACAATTTACCAATTGCGGAATATACTCCGCTTCAAATCAAGCAAACGCTGACAGGATATGGCCGCGCAAAAAAGAAAGATATGCAAGAGGCTGTTCGCCAGTATCTGGAGATGAAAGAGGTCGTAAAGCCAGACGACGCCGCCGATGCGCTGGCTGCAGCGATTACGCATGCGCTCATGACGCGAATTCAGTATCGCGACTAATCTAGCGGAATAACAGATATGATGTTATAATTTTTTCTATGGAAAAAACATATATCACCACAGCTATCCCGTACGTCAATGGTAATCCGCACCTTGGCCATGCGATGGATTATTTACTTGCGGACGTGCTGCGGCGCTATATGATGCTTCAGGGAAAAGAAGTTCGTCTTCAGGCTGGCACCGATGAGCATGGCAGTAAAATTTTCAAAAAAGCCGCTGAACTAAATATCCCAATTCGGGATTTTGTCGATAATAACTCAAAAAAGTTCCAGGATTTCATCCATTCGCTCGGCGTTGAATACACGGATTTTGTCCGCACGACTGATGCTGATCACGAGCGCCGTTGCCAGGCAATCTGGGAAAAACTTTCCGATCATATTTATAAAGACAAATACGAAGGATGGTATTGCGAAGGTTGCGAGGGCTTCGTAACCGACAAAGAACACGCGGAAAACGATGGCATTTGCCCAGACCACAAAAAGCCATACATCAAGCTTAGCGAAGAAAACTATTATCTACGTATTGCTGATTTCAAAGATCAAATTCGTGACGCCATCGAAAACGATGTGATGAAAATCACACCGACCTTCCGCAAGAAAGAGTTTTTGAATCTCTTGAAAGATATGCCGGATGTTTCGATTTCCCGTCCAAAAGAGCAGGTTGAATGGGGCATTCCGGTTCCTGGTGATGAGTCTCAGGTTATGTATGTCTGGATTGATGCGCTATCGAATTACATCACTGTACTTGGCTACCCAGAGAAGGATATTTCTGCTGATTGGCCAGCAGATACGCAAATTGTCGGTAAGGACATTCTTCGTTTTCATGCCGGTATTTGGCCAGCAATGCTTCTAGGACTTGGTTTGCCGCTTCCGAAAAATCTTCTTGCACACGGCTTCATTACCGTAAATGGCGAAAAGATGTCGAAGTCCATTGGTAACGTCATTGATCCAGTCGATATTTTGTCAAAACATGGCATCATGCCATTCCGTTACTATTTCCTACGTCATGCATCTACGACTGAAGACTCTGATTTTACCTGGGATAAATACGAAGCTTCATACAATGAGCTCGCAAACGATTTAGGTAACTTAGTCCAACGCCTCGCTACGCTCTGCAAGAAAAATGAAGTTGCCGGCACGAAGGGAGAGCTAAAAGCTGACGCCGACTTTGATGGCCGTATGAGCAAGTATGAATTCAATTTTGCCTTCGACATTGTTTGGGCGCAGATTCAAAATCTCAATAAGCGTATTGATGAAGAGAAGCCATGGGCTCTAGCAAAGACCGAGCCAGAAAAGGCTAAAGACGCTCTTGTCAGCTTGGTTCAGGATTTGCTAAACATCAATGAGCGTCTCGCAATCTTCCTTCCAGAAACCGCAGCAAAGATTGCTGGGATTTTCGAGACAGAGCAAATCACTCCGCCAGAAACGCCACTTTTCCCAAAGGCTTAATTATTTATTCTTGATCCAGTATTTCTCGCCGCCGAGAATATCGTATGTAAGTAGCTGATAATCTTGCAAGGTTTTTGTCATCTCGAAATCGCGACCTTCGAGGTAGTTTTGCGTTAGAATCGGCTGTTCGTTGCAGACAGCATCGACTAAGTAATAGAACGTGTCTTTTTGCCAACGTAGCCTATTCAGCATGGTGTTCATCATGCAGTTTGGCGTGGTGGTTGGGAGCTTCGACCCAGCCTTGATGCCGGAATTATAGTTTGTCCAAATAAAGTATGGCGTTACGCGTGACAAATCGCGGACTTCTTTATCAGGGCTGTCATTAGTGATATCGAACACGCCAGCTGAGTGGTCGCCGTAGTAGAGAACTACAACTTTTTTGTCGAGCTTCTCGAGTTCGCTGATAAACTCGCCGAGGTATTTATCCGAATTATGCAGAGTCTGTAAATAGGTTTCGATTGACTGCATGCGAGTATCGTCAATATCTTGCGATCCGGTAACTTTGAAATCATGCGTTTCATAAGTCGATTCATTGTATGGCGTATGGTTCTGCATCGTGATCAAACCAATCACTTGGTTTTCGTCGGAACCAGTAAGAGCGTTTAGTGTTTGCTGGTAGGCGGAATGGTCATTAATATATTCGGAATCACCTTCATGCTCTTTGTAGTCCATCTCAATTTCGGTGATGAAGGTATCAAAACCTTCGTTTGCGAGCGCAATGTTGCGCTTGTACATACCGCCGTTAAATGGATGAATCGCGGTAGTATTATAGTTCTTCTTCTTAAGCATTTGTGCCACGGAAGGAATTTGGCCCGCCTTTGGAATTAGGGCAGTGTACGGAACGGTGTCCGTCCAGAAATTTGTCATGCTCGTGAATGTCTCAAACTCAATATTTGCCGTACCGCCGCCGTAATCGAGCGAATACATCAACCCACTCGCGGATTTCTTCTGAATCTTGTGTAGTTCTGGCAACACATCGCCGCCCTCGATTTTGTAATAATCGCTGAATTTCTTACCTTGGAATTCCACGCTCGGATCAAAGAAAGATTCGTTAAGAATAATAACAACGCTCACATTTTCGTCAGCCGGATTTTTGCGTTTCGCATTTTCTGCTTTCGCAACAATTCCGTATTGTTCCTTGACGTTCGCGATGCGCTCCTCGCTATATCCTCCCGGCGCGTCTAGGCCAAGTTTTTGGAAGTTGTAAAGGAATCCGAGTACGAAACCATTATCATCATAGTTGCGGTTTTGGTTCCAGGCGGTAAAATGCGTGCCAAGGAAAGTGTCTTCGTAACGCGCGCCAGTATTGTGGCGTACAAAATAGGTTGAGCCCATGAAGGAGACCAAGGCTAGAGCAAGGATAATGACACGTTGAATCGCCAAATGGCGAAAGAAAATATTTTGCTTTTTGTCGCCGCGGTAGCACAGATGTAGTTGCTTGCCGCGATAGTATGCAAATGCGGCCAATAATAACTCGACAACAATAATTGCGATTATTAATCTGACGATTGCGCCCATATTGACGAACTTTGTCAGAGACGATGCCTCGCTCGCGAGCTGGAAATCTTCTGGGAGCAGAGGATAGCCGCGCGAGTTATATTTAGCAATATGAATGAAAGTTAGAATTGCGAGAGCCGCAAAGCTAACGCCGACCGTTAAAACCGGGCGACCGCAGACTGCCCAAATAGCAACAAGGATTAGCCAAATAATGAATGAGTTGAAAAGGAAGGCGATCGGGCTGCCGAACACGAAGCTCCAAACGCGGAAGAAGTCGTTGATAAAATATCTATATTCCAAAAACCAAGTAAGAATCAGTGAAGACACTGCTAAAAATACAAGTGAAGTACCGATATACTGTGCCCGTTTGTTCCAACGCACGGGATTTAATGCTCTCCAAAATTTCTCCATTTATCTAATTTTAGCACATGAAGGCCGCATGAACGTCCTTGTGCTTTTATAAAACGCAGCCCGCTATATAATCATCATATGATTTGACCTCGTCGTCCCCATCCGTCCATCATTCCGCTCTTAATCTGCATTGCAATTATTATTAATGCCGCGGTAGCTGCGCTAATTCCGGCGAAAAATGACTTTACTGCTTATTTTGATAAAACCGCCACTATTGAGGGCATTGTTTCAAATGACGTCGAATTTAAGAAAGACGACTGTCGCGTTCAGCTCAAGGCTGAGCAGGGCGCAATATTCGTGATGCTGGAAAAGGATTATAAACTGGAGCGCTCGGATAAACTCACTGTTCGCGGCGTCGTCCAGGAAGGCTTTGGGAACTATGCCGCTTTCATGTATCGTCCTGCTGTTATATCGATTTCGCGCCCAATTATCCCGGACTATGCCTTAAAAGTGCGCGATATATTTACGAAGAACGTCCAAGAGTCACTCGATGACAACGAACAAAGCGGCTTGGCCCTCAGCTATTTAACTGGGCAGAAGACATTACTATCGGAGGAGCAAAAACGGAAGCTCCGCCTGGTGGGGCTGGCTCACGTCGTCGTCGCATCTGGGTATCATTTGTCGACGATTGTTGGCTTGGCAAAAAAGATGTTTAAGAAAATATCGCGCTTTGCGATTTTTATTGGATCTACAATCATGCTTGTCGCATACGTCAGTGTCACTGGTTTTAGCCCGAGCATGGCTCGCGCTGGCTTGATGACATTTTTGGCGCTTTGGGCTTGGTACTATGGGCGGCGTTTTCATCCGTTACGGCTAGTGCTATACGTTGCAGCTATTTTGCTACTAATAGACCCTAGTTATATTTCTAATCTAGCCTGGCAGCTATCGTTTTCTTCCTATTGCGGGATAATATTTCTGTCGCCAACAATTACAAAGTTCTTTTATGGCGATAACAAACCAGGCTATGTTGCTGGTCTACTGATTGTTAGTTTTTCAGCGCAGCTTCTTTGTCTTCCGATTACGATATATAGTTTTGGCGAAGTTCCGCTCCTGGCGCTCGTTGCAAATTTGCTCGTGACTCCTGCAGTTCCATACGTAATGTTGTTGACTTTTCTTTTGGGGATAACACGGCTCGCCTTGTTCGTGCCTCTCGCGAGCCTACTTTTATCGTTCCAGATTCATATTATTAATACGATAGCCGCCATACCATGGTCGGGCTTCTCGATTCCGGCCGGGAATCATCTGGTTTTCCTGCTTTATGTCCCGATTTTTGCGGTCATGGCGATTCTAAAGAGGAGCACTAGATATAGTTTTCGCCCCAGTTATGCTAAAATAAGACCATGATTATTCGTTCTGAGCAAGAGATGCTAGATTTTGGCAAGAGCTATGCCGAAAAACTCCAGGCTCCAGCCGTAATTGAGCTGGTTGGCGATGTTGGCGCGGGTAAAACGACTTTTGTGCGAGGTTTAGCGCAGGGCATTGGCATCAAAGAGCCGCTAAGTTCGCCATCATTCACGATCTCGCGGTTTTATCAGGGCGAAAAATATACCCTCACGCACTATGATTTTTATCGCCTCGAAGATCCCGGTCTAATGGCGGAAGATTTGGCCGAATCAATTGCGGATGAGAACAATATTACGATTATTGAGTGGGGCCAAAGCATCGCGGATATTCTGCCGCTAGACCATAAAATTATCGATATAAAATACATTGACGAGAATACTAGGGAATTAATTGAAAAATGAAATTATATTTAGATACGTCAGCGCCTAAAACGATTCTGAAACTAGATGATCATACCTATGAATGGGAATCCGGCCGAACTCTTGCGCGTGATTTACATAAATTTATCCACGATAAGCTCGTTGAAAACGGTGCCGATTGGAAAGATATTTCTGACATTACATTTTTTGCTGGACCGGGCAGTTTTACGGGTCTTCGCATCGGCGCAACAGTTGTTAATATGCTCGCAGAAGATTTAAATATTCCGCTCTATAACCACCGCGGCGAACGAGTTGAAATAATCATGCCAGAATACGGCCGTCCGGCAAATATTACCCCGCCAAAAAAGTAATTCGCGTGCTACTATATTTATATAGGGGGGCATGAATTATTTGTTTTTAATTACATCATTTAGAAAGAGGTGACATATGGAATGGATTATCCCAGCTATTGCTGCGCTTGTTGTTGGCGCAGGCGCCGGTGTTGGTATTTCTTATGCGTCGAACAAACGCAAGGAAAACGGCGGAAAAAATAAAGCAGATGAATTGATTCGCAAGGCAAAACATGAAGCAAGCGAGATCGTTCTTAACGCGAAAAAAGAAGCAACTGACATTCATGATAAGACTCAAAAAGACGAGTCTGATCGCCGCAAAGAATGGAAAAAGACTGAGGACCGTCTTGCTGAGCGCGAAACTTTGCTCGACAAGAAACTCGACCAGCTCGATAAAAAATCTGACAATCTTCGTAAAGAAGAGGCGGAGCTTGAGAGTCTAAAAGAAGAGGTCCGCAGCATTCGCACGAAAGCTCAGGAAAAACTCGAAAAGATTGCCGGCCTCAGCAAAGCTGACGCTAAAGAAAAACTCATGCAGATGACCGAAAAGGACATTAGGCAGGATTTGACTGAGCTCGTTGCAAAAGAGCAAAAAGCAATTCATGAGCACATCGAAGAAACTGCAGAATCCATCTTGCTTACCACAATGGAACGCATGTCTTCTGAAGTTACTGCCGATCGCACCGTGACTAGCCTTAAGCTTCCGGATGACGATATGAAAGGCCGCATCATTGGTAAGGAAGGCCGCAACATTCAGGCCCTCCAGCATGCTACTGGCGTCGATGTTCTCGTTGATGATACTCCGGGCATGGTTGTCCTTAGTAGCTTTGACCCAATCCGTCGTCAGGTTGCGCGCTACGCACTTGAGCGCCTTATGAAAGACGGCCGCATTAACCCATCCAGCATCGAAGACGCTGTTGCTCGTGCTAATCGCGAAATCGAAAAGGAAGTTGTTCGCGCCGGCGAAGATGCCGCACGCGAAGTCGGTGTCATTGGTATCCCAAGCGAGATTCTTCATCTGCTCGGAGAACTCAAGTTCCGTACTAGCTACGGCCAGAACGTCCTCTTGCACTCTATCGAAATGGCGCACATGGGCGGCATGATTGCCGAAGAAATTGGCGCAGATGTCCAGATTACCAAGACCGCATGTCTCCTCCACGACATGGGCAAGGCCGTTACGCACAAGATCGAAGGCAAGCATGCAGATATCGGCGCAGAGCTTGCAAAGAAATATGGCATGGACGACAAAATCGTTCACGCTATTGCTGCACATCACAACGATATCGAGCCAACCACGCCAGAGGCTGTCATCGTTAAAATCATGGACGCAATTTCTGCTGCACGCCCAGGTGCACGCAACATCTCCGCAGAGAACTTTGCTGAGCGCATGAAGGCACTCGAAAATGTTGCGACTAGCTTCCCAGGCATCGACAAGGCCTATGCCATTTCTGCCGGTCGCGAAGTTCGCGTCATTGTCGAACCAAAGACTATCGACGATCTCTCCGCGCTCAAGCTCGCTCGCGACATCGCTGACAAGATTGAGGCTACGATGCAATATCCAGGCGTCATCAAGGTCAACGTCATTCGTGAAACTCGCGCAATTGAATACGCGAAATAAGACGATTTTTCCGGAAAATACCGCCCACGCGCGGTATTTTTTGTGATACTATATAAGCATGAGCGCTAATGACGCTAACCCTATGGGTGCGGTGGACTATAATCCAAACGAGGAAAAGCTGGATAAAACTCCGGCCAGTACTCCTGCGTCTTCTGCACCAGACCCAGACGAGCCTATTATGGACGATGGTGTCAATTTTGATGTCTATGCGGATGATGACTCTGCAAAGGCTTCATCGGGCAAAGACATAAACTTTGAGTCATCGGAAATTGCTAAACGTAAAAAAGCCGAATACTTCGTCAAGATTGAGGGCGAAGAGAAGCGTAAACGCGAAGAAGAAAAACGCGCAACCGCCAATGCTAGGGAAAGAATCAGGAAGATCAAAAAGAATCTCGCCAAAGATTCTAGCTCATTCGTCCCAGAAGACGTGAAAGCGGCTGAGAAAAAGAACATTTCCGAAACGAAGCGCTACGATAAGGAAGTCCATCGTCGTCGTTTTGCCGGCAAACTCCATGCCTTCAAAGAGGCTACCTGGAGTGGCAAGCGCAAAATCGTAACTATTATTGTAATTGTATTACTGATCGCATTGCCGATTGCTGGCGTATGGTTTGTCAATGACAGGATTGAAGCTGCAAAAACAGAAGAAATTCAAACCAGCGCTAGACTCGCTTCGGATGTCTATAAAGAAGCGAGAGACTTAATGATGGAAGATGCAAATAATTATCAAAAATGCATCGAATTGTTCGAAGACAATCTCAAAAATGCTAAAAATGACTCAGAAAAGGTGCGTCTTGCTACGTACTATGCTTCTTTTGTTGTGACAAATACAGCCGATCACAAGAGAGGCCTCGAAATCCTTGACTCGGTAGCGGACAATAAAGCGCAAGACGATGCTTTAATTAGTTATTATGCTGCATACCTTTCAGTCTATGGACCGAGGGCGCTTAATGATAAAGAAAAGTATGATTACTATGCACGTCTCGCGAAAGAAATTGACCCGGATTCGTTCTAATATGGGAGGCCAAATGAAAAATAATCGTAGAAAACAGACAATTAGGATTATTAGGCTTGCCGCCTGTGCTCTTGTGTCGCTATGCATTTGTTCTAAATATACATACGCTGCAGGCGGTGACGCTTGGATTGGTGGTCCGGGCGGGTCAACAACTCCTGGCGGTGGTGGCGGCGCTTCGTGTAGTGACTCTACGGCTTATGCTCAGATGGACTGCTTTGGGTGGTCGTGGATTTTTTATCAATATGTTGGTGGGGACGCTTACAAAGACTACGGCGTCATTAAGTTTACTCCAACTATCACGAAGCTAAATAGCACGGATAATTGGTATCAAATCGGCACCGATGAGAAGAACTGTGCCAAGCTTGATGGCGGCACTACCGGGAAAGTAGGTTTTTGGCATCTCGGGCGCAACGGCCGCGGGTCTAGAGATAAGTACTCTAGTGCGATTGATGATTATTTCGGATTTGCTTTGGGTTACGCGGACTACTCGTTCAATAACTATATCGAAAGAGGGAAAAATAGCGAGTGGCGGTACGATATTGGTTGGGACCGCTTGGGTCACTCGGATACTTTCAGTGTCGGGAGTCTCCCAGACTGGGCACCAGAAAAGGTGCCGGGTGATTCGATTAAAGGCACATCAAAAACTGTGCCGGAAGTCGTCGAATGGGACCCAGAAGGGTCGCACACGATTTATCGTAAAATCAATGGCACATATAGAGCGATGTATCGTGCCACAGAGTGGAGCCGAAGCAATGGCCAAGCTTGGACGGATATGACAAAGGCTTGGAAAAGGGCTTACAAGGAGGATTACCCTGATTCGCGCGGTACATGGCCTAACATCCCAGCGTTTTGCTATGGTGACGGTATAGATAAACATAACAAGGCATATTTTACAGCTTCGACGTCAGTTAGTGGTGGCGGCGTGCTACCACCGAGCGCTTCTGGGTCGTACACCATAACATTTACGCACACTATTGAGAGAACATCCGGCGAAGATTCGGAAAATTATGAGGTGTCCAACAATTATCAAACCAACTCCGGCGAAAAGGGCATTTTTACGTCATCGCAAGTAGGCGCGAAAAAGACTGTAACCCACCAGTATACCGGGACCCTACAGCCTGGCGAGTCGATTATGAAATGTGACTGGATTAATTACGGTACGTTCTATGAGGATGTTACCGAGAAGGGTAGAGATAATTCTGCGCAGAAGTGTGCTACTGTTAGCCGTCCAACTAGTGGTTATTATGGCCAAATCAATGCGTCGGTTACGAAAAATGGTGGCACTTCGGTGACGGTTTCGCCTGGCAGTACAATCACGCTCGATAACAATACGGATAACGGCCAATATAGCATCAGTTTCTCGGACATTGTTTATCGTGCCAATGGTGATAAAACCTACAAAAACGGCAAAGAGATCCCGTCCGACAAGGCTGGTGGCGCCGTAGAAACGTACTACACGGTTTGGGCTACTGATGCTGGCTACGCGGTGAGGAATGCTGCCACAAATAAATTATCCCCGGGCGGCTCCCAGACGGTCTACACGAAAACCTACACTGGCACTTTGCGCTATGGCGAGGAAGTAGAGAAGTGTAATTATCTTTGGTATGTTCCAGTGCAGATAACTAATAAGAATGCGAACACGCCTGCTATAAACTCGCCATACTGCGTTAAGATCAAGCGCCCAAAGAAAGACTGCTCGATCGATAGCAATATGAAATATGGCTATAAAGATGGCGAAAACATAGGTCGGGTTGGCGTGATGAATCGAAGTGCAAGCAATATCTTCTCGTTCACGTCCTACAGTTTGCAAAATAACCTTATTTCGAATGAGGCAGACGTTAACACTTGGGCAAAACCTGGCGATGATATTCAGTTTAAGCATCAGGCCTGTGCGGGCGCCTTCTATGTTATAGAATCTAACCCAGCAATCGGCTCTGGTTCCGGTACACACTATGCGACGGAGGGCAAGATCGTCCGCGATACTAATCAGACGACGCGCAATAATTCCGCCAACAGTGACGGTTATCTCTTCAAGAATGACGTAACGGTCAGCCCGTACAAGAACCCTACCAACACTTCCGGCGCAGACCTAACGCGTATCTCTAATTCTACGCCAAAACCATATGCTACTTGGACAACTGGCCCATCTGGGAACCAGAAGCCAAGCTCAGGCTTCCTGAGTAGTTGGAGTCAGGCCGAGATGAGCCTAACGTCTCCGTCTAACGGAAACTATAACGGTTCTAGCAATAGCTATCGTGTATGTAGAACTACGTCTGACGGCTGTAAGTTCGGCCAACAGGATGTCGGTGGCAAGATTTCTCAAACTCTCAGCTGGAACCACTTTAAGTTCACAAACGGTAGCAATAACGCAAATGCCTCGGACTACAAAACCTACTTTGCGACTGCATCCGTTTCAGTTCCGTACAACTACGCTCTCATTCCTTATGTTAAGAATGACCTGAGTAAGGGTGTCGTATACTTGGGCGAAAAACTATCGATGCAGCCAGGTGTCTTAGTCCGCGCCCGAACGAATAACTACGTAAAGAATAAGAGCGGTACTGCTCAGACTTATTCGACCATTACGAAGGTTACGAGCATTAAAGTTCGCGTATATAACAAAACGCAGGGCAAAGATATCTTGACCAAGAGCTATTCTACTCGTCTCAATAAAGACGGTGACCTAAATGGCAAGATCCAGGATTATGCTAGCTTTGGTGGCGCAACAAACGATATCGTGGCCCCTATCTATGACTTTAGCTACAACCACGTCGGCGACAAGATTTGCGTAGAGGTCAGCGTCACCCCGTCCGATAGCCATAATACGAATAACTGGAATGCGGTGTATGGCGCAAAGGCCGATACTGGCGTAAACTCCACCCAATGGGGGCTTATGGAATCTGGCACCTCGACTGCTACTAGGGAATCGTGCTCGACGGTGGCAAAACGCCCAACAATGAGCGTCGAATCTTCGAACGCATACAGTGCAACTACGAAAGATAACAAGGCCGGATTTACTACTTCGCTGTATACAAAGACCTTCGGTGCAAACGGCTCTGGTAACGAATACATCTTTGGTTCGTGGTCAGAATATGGCGTCTTTGGTCGTGTCAATCTAACTAAGCATTTTGTCTCTGGCGCAGCGATCGCATACAAGACTACCGCCATAAATACCTCAACTAGATTGAATGAAGTGCGTGCCAACAACGACACCTCCAGCCTTGCTTCTGGTAGCGTCGCCGGCAAGACCTGCACATTCATGACGCAGACATTTGTGAACTCTGTCGGAACCAAGTGCGACACGTCGTCTACTATTATCGGCAAGAGCGCAGCAGATAATTTCCAAAAGAGTATTCTTGATCGTTATGGTAAGAGCAGCTACGGCGTAACTCATAGTGACAACACTACCTTCAGCGCCAGTATGGCAATCAGCTCAAACCGCGCCGAAAAAGACGATAAAGAGAGCAATGTTGCAGTCCGTGTTAACGGTAATGCGGCACTCAGCGGCACGCCAACTATTACGGACGGCAACCGCACGATCGTTTATAATATCGGCGGTACGTTAAGAATTACGGGCAACATTAACGATGAGCGCGACAGCACGAAGACGAATCTTTCTGATCTGACTGGCGTCATTATCGTCGCAAAGAATGTTTGGATTAGCAGCAACGTCACCTATATCAACGCTACGATCGTTACTCGTGACGGCGGCGAAGTGAATACCTGTAAGTACAACGGCAGCACTGCTATCGTAGCCGGTACTAACCTCTCCGCAGACGTCTGTAATAGCACGCTTATCTTCGATGCACCTGTCTTCACGCAGAGAATTATCCTTAACCGCACCGCCGGTGCAGATGCGGACGTTAGCTCCATTAGGCGCGCTGAAATCTTCAACCTCAACATGGCGAACTATCTCTGGAGCTTCAACCAAATGACTCACTACAGCCAGGCAGTAACTACCTACTCACGTGAGCTTCCAACCCGCTATTAAAAACGTGCTTTTTCGCTTATGCTAATGTATAATAATTGTATGGGCATTGTTTTGGATGAGGAACGAAAAGGCTTCACTATTGTAGAGGTGATGCTGTTCCTAGCATTAAGTGGCTTCTTGCTAGTCGGTATTTTGGTGGGTACTGGTTCAAATATCGCAAATCAGCGCTACAAAGATGCCGTCGAAGATGCCGTTGATGCGCTCCGCAGTGCTTACTCATTCGTCGCTGATACTCAGGTCCAAACCCGCGAAACCAACATGGGCGTTTGCGGCAACACCGTTGATGGTAAGACCAACAGCGACGGCAGTGACAAGAACACTGGGCGCGGTCGCACAACCTGCGCAGTTTATGGCGCAGTCGTCACCATCAAAGGTGACACGATTCAGACTACTTCGCTTATCGGCCGCGATTACTATGATTTCATCAATACGCTTGATTCGGATACTCCAATCGATAGTGATACAGAGATTATCCTTAACCCTAGCTCGTCCGACACGAGTCTTCTAAAGGCTTTGCACGCCAACAACTTGGCATATCAGTGTCCGAGCAACAACACGGCCTGCAAAACCGTAGGTGTCGCTGGCAGCGTTCGCACCAGAAAGCTTAAATGGGATACCGTGTTCAAGACGCCAAATAGCGTTTCCGGCGGCAAAAACGAAGATCTCGAGTTAACCCTTCTTATTTATCGTTCGCCTCGTACTGGTGCAATCCGTACTCTCGTTATGTATGACACGATCAAATATAACGGTGTTTCTGTAGACTATGAAAAGGATAGCCTAATGAGCTTAAACCAGCAAGGCGTTTATAAATATCTTGGCGCAGATGTGACCGGAAAAGAGCAACTAAAACAGGATGATATCTATCTCTGTGTCGACAGCAATGGTTCTGAGAGCTATTCTTCGCATAACCGCATCATTCACATCGTAAAGAATGCTCACTCTCAGACTGGCGTCGTCCTCGAGGAAATGGATAAAGAGATCAAAAAGGGAGACACTATAATCTCATGCGACAAGTAAAGAAAGAACGCCGTGGCGATACGCTCATCGAAGTTATGCTTTCGATCTCGATTTTTGCTTTCATCGCTATGCTCACCATTAATATGATGAACGACGGCATCAACACCGCTCAGCGCACACTTGAGGCCGAAATGGCTCGCAATGAGATCGATGCTCAGGCTGAGGCGCTTCGCTTCATTCATAACAGCTATGTTTCTGAAAGGACGCTATCTGAGGCTCAGAGTCAGTTCCGTAAAATTTGGAAGAGAATTGTTGGCGACGCGGTCAGACCTTCCTGGACAGATGAGGATAAGCAGGATGATATGAATGGCGGCGGCAAAGCCTTCAATATCAATAATATGAATTCCTGTAGCGATGCGTATGCCACGAACAATCATCTCGATAAATACAAAGCCTTCATTTTGAATACCAGATTACTAGTCCCGGACATGTCGAATGGCAACAATAACTTCAAGTATCTCGGCTACAAGTATGCTTCCGACGGCGACGAGCTGTCCCTAATTGATCACATGGTCATATATCGTACCGGAACGCATGCAAAGTCCAGCGTGTTCCAATCCCCGGCAATTTACCCAAGGCTTATATATGGCCAGCTAACCAATAAGGGAGACAAGACCTATACTGATGAGGCCAGCCTCGACGAGAGCAATAAACTATACAATAACCTCGTTCGTGCCGAAGGAATCTGGATCAACGCAGTCGGGAACGTTGATGCCGATTCTCGCCTAACCGGTTCCGATTACTACGATTTTTATATCCGCACATGTTGGCATGGCGCTGGTTCTCGCGTCCCATCAACCATTACAACCGTTGTCCGCTTATATAATCCGGAGGTGATGGAATAATGAAACAACGCAAAGCCTTCACGATTGTAGAACTTATGCTCGCCATGGCTTTCCTTGGTACTTTGCTTCTTGGCATTGCCTTGTTGGTCATGCGTATATCGGGCATTTATCAAAAGGGCGTCGCAATTCGCGCTATCAATGCAAATGGCCGCGAAATCGTTTCCGATTTAACCCGCTCTATTAATGGTTCGCGCGTGAACATCGAGATCAATCCGACCAAGCAGGATATTAAACTAGCCGATATTAATGAGGCTCGCGCAGCATATTATTTAGCGACATATGATGGCGGCAAACAGCGCGGCGGCGTCTTCTGCACTGGCGACTATAGCTATGTTTGGAATACTGCTGAAAATATTCGCATGACTCGCGAAAAGATTAGCGACAAGAACTACACTGCAGCCAATGTATCATCGATCACCAAAAATGGCGTCTACGGTATCCACACAGCTGACGGCAAGTATATGATTCCAAAACTGGCGCGCTTTATCGACCATGATCGCGAAGCTTGTGTGAGCGAGTCGACTACAGGTTCTGGCGGCAAAATTTATGTGCCAACAAAGAAGGGCGACATGAAGGAAAATGCCTACTTATTCAAGCTAAAGGCTGGTACGACCTATAATGACGTCACTGAGCTAATCGAGGACAGTGAATCCGACTTGGTTCTTTATAACTTTACGGTTCAGCCAGCTACTCAGCATGATCTCACGAAGCAAATCTTCTATTCCGGCATGTTCATTCTTGCGACCTATCGCGGTGGCGTGAACGTCCAGGCTAACGGCGATTTCTGCCAGGGTTCAGGCAAGGAAGATGGCAGCGCCGGCGACGAGTTTACTCTGAATGATTTCGATTACTGTGCAGTAAATAAGTTTAATTTTTCCGCACGCGCAACTGGTGAAACTGGTATAAACAAATATGGAGAGAAATAATATGGGGCAGCAGAAAGTTAAAACAAAAAAGGGTGCAGCATCTATCTATATTGTAATTTTTACAACAACTTTGCTCGGCATTATCGCACTCAGCTTTGTTCGCATTATGCTCGCAGAGTCTCTTCGTACGACAAACTATAGCCTTTCTCAGTCCGCATACAACTCTGCGCTTGCCGGTATTGAAGATGCAAAAATTATTCTCCTTCGCAACCAGAGCTGCGTCAACAAGGGAAGCTTTATCTCCGCTGGAGGCATGAGTGGCTGTAGCGGCTATACAAACCTATTCGGTTCATCCAAAGCTGCTGCAAAAACGGCGAAAGATTGTAGCATTGTCGGCAAGCTCCTCCACCCATCGGCAGATAACTCTACGGAGACGAAAATTCAAACACAGGACGGTGTCGATACCGGTACGGTTGACCAGGCTTATACCTGCGTTAAGATTGCTGCTTACACAGAGGATTTCCTCGCTGTCCTGAAGGACGATAACCCGACAAAAATTATTCCACTTCGCACCGAAGACCAAAGTGAACACGACGCAATCAACCGCGTTCAAATTCAATGGTTCGACGATGACAATTATCAAGAAGTGTCAAATAACAGCGGTATTCTAAAAGATACCTTTACGGGCTTTAATAAGTCGGGTTCGAATAATGATTTGATCGGTAAGCTTTCTACGAACGTCGGTAGTTATACGGCAGGCGACGACAAGCTCGCTAACAAGTTCACTACCAAGCCGCTTGTTCCGCCAGCTCTTCAGGTGACCATGATTCAGTCGGCGAAGAGCTATACGATTTCCGATTTCTATACAACTGATACCGCAAAAGATGGTGGGGCATATCGCACCAACCGCGGCACGCTCCTTCTAAGGCCAACTACTAAGGATTCTGGTCTTGGTGTTACCGCATCTAACCATTCCAATATTCTTGGAATAAACGCTCTCGCATACTCTGCAAATAAAAGCTATAACACGCCAATTGACGTAAAGTGTAATCCAAACGCCGGTTGGAGCTATGCTTGTTCGGCGGATATCTTCATTCCTAAGCCAAAGCGTGGCGGTAGTCGCAATATGACCTCTTCGTTCCTGGTCGTGAATTTGCCATACAATACGCCAACGACCGATATTGCAGTAAAGATGTATCACTGCGAAGACCCATCGAAGCCGGTTGGCGCAAAGATTGATACTAACAAGCTTAACTGTCGCACGATTTACTTTGCGAACGTTCAGCCAATGGTCGATTCTACTGGCCGCGCAAACGATTTGTTCCGCCGCGTTGAGGCGCGCATTGAGCTCGCTGATACCAACTTCCCAATTTCCAACTATGCGCTTGCAATGACTGATCCGGAAAATACGGCCGGTATCGAAAAAGACTTCTTTATTACTAGAGGCTGTAACTACTCCTCTTCGGCTCCGAACGCAGATAAGACGAGCGTTGTGGTTGGCGGCGGCGTCTGTCCAAACTTTGGTAAGAATGGTAGCTCTGCCACCGGCGGCGGCAAGGGTAACGGCGAATCAGACTAATAAAAAATAGCCCTTCGGGGCTGTTTTTTGTGCTTGGTGCCCGCGACTGGAGTTGAACCAGCACGCCTGTAAAGGCACTAGCACCTGAAGCTAGCGCGTCTGCCAATTCCGCCACGCGGGCATACGGTAATTATAGCACAGTGGTATAATAGAGATATGACAGAGCATCTCCGTGCGCTCGGTGACTTTTTACGTGCGCGCAAACGCATTATTTGTATTATTGCACCAGCCTTTTTGGGTGTACTTTTTATGATTCTCTGCATGGTTAATCTCCGTCAATCAATTTGGTTTGACGAGTCATACAGCGCTTATCTAACTCGTTATGAATATCCAAAAGTGTGGGAGCTAACTGCGCAGGATGTACACCCTCCGCTTTATTACTTCGTCCTAAAAACTTGGGCTCATTTCTTTGGCCACACCGATTTTGCGATGCGTATGTTGTCTGTAATATTTGGCGCGCTCGCAATCCTATTCGCATATCTTTGGCTTAAATATAAGTATGGTGCAGCCGCAGCCATTGTCGGCTCAACCTTCCTGTCAATATCGCCAGTCTTTGTTCGTTATGGCCAAGAAATGCGCATGTATACGATGGTGCTCGCTATCGTCTTCGCGGCGACTTATGTTTTGCAACTAGCCATCGATCATGGCAAGAAACGTTGGTGGGTGACCTACGCGATTTTACTGGCACTAGGTATGTGGACGCATTATTTCTGTGCGCTCGCCTGGATTGCTCACCTCATCTATCTCATCTGGGTGTATAAGAAAAAGATCTTCCAAAAGCACATTATCTTGACTTATGTCGGCGCAATTCTTTTGTATATCCCATGGTTACCGAGCTTATTTACGCAAACAAAATCCGTCCAAAGCGGTTTTTGGATCTCAGAAATGAGCGGGGTAAAACTAGCGGATTACTGGTCAGAGCTGCTTGTTTATCATAACTCTACCGACCTAAAGAACTGGCTGCTAATCCTTGCTGTTTTGGCGACAATTACGATCGTTGCGCTTGCAATTAAGAATCGTTCGAAGTTGAAGTTGCTACTTTTGTTGGCGCTTGTACCGCTAACGGCGCTCGTGCTTCTTTCCATGCCGCCACTTACTCCAATGTTTGTTGAACGCTATATCCTTTTCTCGATCGTTTCAGTATCAATTATTGCCGGTGTTTCGCTAGTCCTGTATGCACGCACGCCACTTAAGAAAAAGGCAAAGAAGTGCGATGTTCGTCGTCGCGTATTTGCCGTAGTTGCTGCTGCACTTATCTTGGTTAGCACGAGTATATTTGGTGTTGCTTCGGTCTACTCAACTGGCAATCTAAACCTCAGCAACGGCACGAAATCTACGAGCAGAGAACTCTACGAAACTATCATTGCGCTCGATAATAAACAGAACTTAGCAATTATCTGTGGTTCAGAATGGACCTATTACGACATGTCGTTCTACTCCACGAAAGAGCATTCGGTTTACTTCATGAATGAAACGACGAAGTATGACATGGGCTCGCTTTACCCGCTTCGCGATTCAGCAATCGGTAGGATCGACGATCTAGATGCGTTCCTTGCGCGCCGTGGTTCGGTATGGTTTATTACCATGATCAAGAAGGGAACTGACAAAGAATTTGCTCATGAATTCCCACGCGATGACTGGAAAATGCAGGAATATTCCGTCGTTAACCTAGACGAAAACAGCGATACCTACGTCATCGCAAAGATGGTTAAAGAGTGATATACTAAATGCTAGTCGGGGCGTGGCGCAGTTGGTAGCGCGCGCGGTTCGGGACTGCGAGGTCGCCCGTTCGAATCGGGTCGCCCCGACCATTTATTAGGGCCACGAGCCCATTTTTCTTGGCTTTTATTGTATAATAGATATATTGACTTTATAGGAGTGTAACGTGCCAGAATACAAGAATACTGCGGGCAGAAAAAAGCCGCAGAAACCAAATAAAATCCTAAATCTTTTCCGCCTCGGCATCTTTTGGCTTATCGTCCTTTTGCTAGGTAGTGCTCTCTTTTCCAGCCTCACCGGCGAAGGTGGCTATGGTAAATCCGAAGAGCGTACCCTTACTGAGGTGCTTAACTATGCAAAGGAAGAGAAGCTCGAAAAAATTGAAGTTACCGGCAACACCCTTAAGGTAACTGCGAAAGACAACGTCGATCTCCCAAAGACTATGATTTCTCGCAAGGATGCATCTGGCACTTTGCAAGAGCAGGGCTTTGCTGACGTTATCAACGACGGCAAGGTCGCCATCGAAATCAAAGACGATACTGATGTCTTCGGTATGATTATGGACGTGGCATTAATCGTCGTTCCGATCCTACTTGTTATTGGCTTCCTCCTATTTATGGTTCGCCAGGCTCAGAGCATGAACAATCAGAATATGGGCTTCGGCAAAGCAAAGGCACGTCTCTACGGCAACGAGAAAAAGAAAGTATTATTCTCTGATGTCGCTGGCAATGAGGCGGCAAAGCAGGATCTCTCCGAAGTCGTAGACTTCCTAAAGAACCCAAAGAAATATGAAAAACTTGGCGCAAAAATCCCACGCGGCGTTCTCCTCGCTGGTGATCCAGGCACTGGTAAGACTCTCATGGCGCGCGCTGTTGCAGGCGAGGCTGGGGTCCCATTCTTCTCGATCTCCGGTTCGGAATTTGCCGAAATGTTTGTCGGTGTCGGCGCATCACGCGTACGCGACCTCTTCGCAAAAGCAAAGAAAAACTCACCAAGCATCATCTTCATCGATGAGATTGACGCCGTAGCACACAAACGCGACGCACGTGGTGGTGCTGGCCGTGAAGACGAACAGACTTTGAACCAGATTCTCGTCGAAATGGATGGTTTTGATAATGATACCGGCGTGATCGTTATTGCTGCAACCAACCGCGTCGATATGCTTGATAAGGCACTTCTTCGCCCAGGCCGTTTCGATCGCCACGTTAACGTTACGCTTCCAGAGCGCAAAGACCGCATTGATATTTTGAAAGTTCATTTCAAGAACAAGCCAGTTAGCGACGATGTTGACCTCGACGCACTCGCAGCGAAGACGGCTGGCTCCAGCGGTGCAGACCTCGCAAATATTGCGAATGAAGCCGCCATCGGCGCAGCTCGCAACAACCGCAAGATGATTACGAATGCTGATATTACCGAGGCATTTGAGCGTGTTGCGATTGGCCCAGAGCGCAAGTCGAAGGTTATGAATGACCAAGAGCGCCGTATCACCGCTTATCACGAAGCTGGTCACGCAATCGTTGGTCACGTCTTGCCAGATTCCGATCCAGTTCACAAGGTTACTATTATTCCACGCGGTCGCACCGGTGGCGTTACTTGGTTCCTCCCTCCAGAAGACCGTAGTTACAAGAACGTTTATGAGCTAAAGGATGTTCTCGCGCGCGCCATGGGTGGTCGTGTTGCTGAGCGCCTTATTCTCGGTACGGACGGCATTACTACAGGTGCTAGCTCTGATCTCCAGCATGTAGCCGAACTCGCTCGCGAAATGGTTTCCGAAGAGGGCATGGGCGTAAAACTCCGCGACCAGGTATTTAACACGAATGAAGTAAACTTCTTTGGTGATCGCGCAAAGATCTATTCCGAAAAAACTTCTGAGATTATCGACGCCGAGATCGAAAACCTCACCAAGGAAGCGAATGCTCGCGCAGAAGCCGTCCTAAAGGCTAACAAAAAGTACCTCGACGAACTCGCTGCCGCCCTCCTAGAGAAAGAAACTCTCGAAGAAAAAGAGGTTGCGAATATTCTAAAGGGCACTTCGATGCCAGCAGCTGCAAAGCTTCATGAATAAGATACGAGCATTCTTTAAAAAATACGGAGTAATTATTTTCTCCGTATTTTTGATTGCAGTGTATAGCTGCGCGAGCCTGTATCGTTATCAGCAAAACGACACATTTTCGGCCATCGCGAACGGGAACTATATCCTCGAGCATGGCCTCGATGACAAAGATCATTTTACTTTTCATGAAGATTTGACCTACGTTAAATATCGCTGGGGTTTCGACGTTATCGCGGCACTAATTTATAACCATGCCGGCTTTTTTGGCATTCATCTAGCCGTAATAGCGATGACGACCATTATCGGCACGGTGATTTTCGTATTTGGCTACAAGAAAACAGGTTGCGCGTCGCTACCATTAGCTGCCGCGTTAGTAATTATTGCGATGAATCTGGACTACCTTTGCATGCGCGCGCAGATTATATCGTACCTCATCTTCTTGCTTGAAATAATTTTCATGTATCAATATCGAGACACAAAAAATGCGCGCTATCTATGTTTCTTGCCAATCTTTTCGATGCTGATTCTGACTTTTCATGCCACGGTTTGGCTTGCCTTCATCGCTTTCATGCTGCCGTTCATCGTGAACGCTTTTCTTCGTCGCGAGGATCGGAAAGCATATTTAATCGCGTTTTTGGCTTCGTTCGCGGCAATACTAATATCGCCACTCGGCTTCGCGCCACTCACATATATCTTTAGGATTTTGGGCGATACGGTCTCCTCTGACCTTATTATTGAATTGCAGCCGCCAAACCCAATGTTGCTCCTATTCTTTGTCGCTCCAGCAATTCTCGCAGTCGTATCCGCAATAATGAAACGCCGCCATTCGATCATTCACATCATGTACTGCGTCGGCTTAACATTCTTTGCCGCATTAGCGCTACGCAATATTGCGGTCGCGTATATTTGTATCATACCGGCAACTCTCATCGCATTTGCCGAGATAAAAAAGGTAATTGCTAGCAATAAAAAAGTTGCACACGTTGTATATAACATTACGTTTTTTGCGCCGATCATCTTCCTCGCAATTGGTGTCCTAGCCTTCTATAAAGCCTATTCCGAACGCAACTGGTTCTTCGTAGATTATGCTGGCTATCCGGTCGGGGCCGCGGATTATATCGTGGAGAACATCGATCTCGGCACGTTCCGCACATATAACGACTTTAATGACGGCGCCTACTTGGACTTTAGAGGGATCCCGACATTCATCGATAGCCGCAGTGAGGTCTTTGAGAAGAACTTCAACGACATCGAGGCCTTCGCGGACTTCCGAATTTTTAATCAATATGGCCAACATAGCTACGCGAATGACCTCATCGAAAAATATTCGCTCACCCATTTCCTGACTTACAACATCGACCCGATGAGCAAGTATCTCCACGAAGACTTTGATCGCGTCGAAGTTGAATATCAGGACGCTTACTTCACGCTGTTTAAAGTAAAAAACTGATATAATATAACAAGTAATGAAGCGAAAACTCCACTTTAGATCAGTTGTTTCGCTCGCGAATGTCAAGCTGTCGGTAAAAACCGCGGCGATTGTCATTGCGGGCTCCACGCTCGTCTCGGCTTTGCTGGGTATTTTTCGCGATCGCTGGCTAAATACGATGTATTATGACACCTATCCGGCCGGCCTCGATGCCTACACGGCAGCATTTACGGTTCCAGATTTTCTTTTCTTCATCATTACTTCTGGCGCGCTCGCTGTGACCTTCGTTCCAGTCTTTAACCAGCGCCTCGTCAATGGCAATAAAAAATCTGCCTGGGAACTCAGTGCTAGCACGCTCAACTTTCTTGCGCTCCTCAGCCTCGTTGCTTCCATTCTTATCATGATTTTTGCGGATCCTTTGGTCCGTTACGTCGTGGCGCCTGGCCTAAACGAGCAAGCAATGTCGCTCGCTATCAACATGATGCGCGTGATTGCGATTAACCCATTCTTGTTCTCGATTTCTACTGTTCTCGCGAGTATGCAGCAGGCTGTCGGTCGCTTTGTGTTCTATTCGCTCGCGCCAGCTCTCTATAATATTGGTATTATTACGGGTATCCTCGTCTTTACGAACGGAATTAATATCTTTGGCGTCCAGCTCTTCGAGGGCGGCATTATGGGCGTCGCAATCGGCGTTGTCTTTGGCGCGCTTTTGCAGCTCGCTACGAGTATTATTGGCCTCGTTGGTCTTGGTTTTGACTACGACTTCAAGATTAAATGGAAGAACCAAGGCTTCCGCACAGTGCTCCGACTTCTCCCATCTCGTTCAGCAGACCAGGGCATTGATTATGTTATGAGCATCATCAATACGAACCTTGCTTCTCGCATGGGCGAGCAATCCATTCGTGCTTACCAGCAAGCATCGAGCCTCCACTCTATGCCAGTCAACCTTATTGGCGTTGCGATTTCTACAGCATTCTTCCCGAAGCTCAGTGAAGAGGCGGGCCGCAAAAACGATGCACAATTCCGTGAGACTTACCGCACGGCACTCAGTACGATTATTATGATTTCGATGCCGATCGCTATTATTGCGTTCTTTACGCGCGGTTACGTCGTGAACTTCATCAAGAATGGTGGCGATCCAAAGATTGCCAGTGTTCTCGCAGCGTTTATTATCGCTATCATTACGCAGTCGCTGTATCACATCGTTGCACGTGGTTTCTATGCCAAGCAGAACGCGAAGACTCCGCTCATTGTATCTATTGCTGCATTTGTCGTTCAGGTTGTCGCAGCAGTGCTTCTTAGCTTCTGGGGCTTCGGTCCGGAAGGTCTAGCTTATGCAACGAGCATCTCGGCTGTGTTCGAGGTTGGCGTTCTCCTCTTAATTCAAAATCACGAGGGCAAACTTCTCGATCGCTATTTCTGGGTTGCTGCATTCAAGATGACAGTAGCTTCGGTGGCTGCTGGCGCAATTTCGTATATTCTGACTAAGTTGCTTCCACTTCGCGCAACGGATAATTCCTTCTTCGCGACTTTCCCGAAGTTCTTCGTTATCGCCGGTGTTAGCCTTATCTCATATATCATTCTTTGTGCATTCCTGAGAATCAAGGAAATCCAGCCAGTCATCGACCGCTTTAACAAAATTCTCTTTAGAAACGTCAAACCAAAAGAATAACCCCTGAGTTTCGGGGGTTATTTTTTTAGGTGTTTTTTCGCGGCTTCTGTAACTACGCGGCCTTTTGGTGTTCGCTGAATCATGCCGAGTTGCATCAAATACGGCTCGTAGTAATCCTCGATCGTCGAAGTTTCGTCGCCGGTAAGGGCGGCGATCGTGTTTAGACCAACTGGCTTATCGCCGTATTTGTCGATGATCAATGAAAGCATATTGCGGTCTGCTGGATCGAGGCCGAGTTCGTCGATTTCGAGCATATTAAGGGCGGCGCTAGCTGTCGGCATATCGATAATGCCATCGCCATTCACGTCGGCATAGTCGCGAACGCGCTTCAAAAGGCGGTTTGCGATGCGTGGGGTCAGGCGCGAACGCTTTGCGAGCAGCTTTGCGGCCTCCGGGTCAATTTTTGCGTCGAGCAATTTCGCCGAACGCTCAATAATTTTTTGGATATCGCCATCATTGTAGTATTCCAGACGGTATGAGTGGCCAAAACGATCGCGTAGAGGACCAGCCAAATTACCGGCCTGGGTCGTCGCGCCAATCAAAGTAAAATGCGGCAAATCTAGCTTAACGCTGCGCCCTGCAGGACCTTTGCCGATTACAATGTCGAGCTTATAATCTTCCATCGCAGAGTAGAGAATCTCCTCTACGGCGCGGCGCAAACGGTGAATCTCGTCGATAAATAGAATGTCGCCATCGTTCAAATTCGTCAGGATGCTCGCAAGGTCGCCAGCCTTTTCAATCGATGGGGCAGAAGTGGCGCGGAAATTTGCGCCCATTTCATGGGCAATAACACCAGCCATCGTGGTTTTGCCGAGGCCAGGAGGCCCATAAAGCAAAACGTGATCAAGCACGTCGCCGCGCTTTTTTGCCGCCTCAATTGCCAGCGCCAGATTTGTCTTTAGGTGTTGCTGGCCAATATATTCTTCAAAGTTATTTGGGCGCAAGCTAAACTCAACGACACTTTCGTCATTGTCGTCTTCATGTAGGCTAGTATCTATTACGCGCTCAATTGCCATATCTCTATTATACATCTACTTGACAAAACCATGCCGCTTATGCTATAATAGTAAGATATAGTCTGCTAAAATAAAAACAGAAACTAGGAGGTATTATGGCCGAAATTAAGGGCACTAAAACTGAGCAAAATTTGAACGCCGCTTTTGCTGGCGAATCGCAGGCGCGCGTAAAATACCAGTTCTATGCTAGCAAAGCTAAAAAAGAAGGCTACGAACAGATTTCGGCCATCTTCCAAGAAACTAGCGACAACGAAAAAGAGCATGCCAAGATTTGGTACAAGCTTCTTCATGATGGCGTCGCTGACACGATGACGAATCTCAAAGATGCTGCCGACGGCGAAAACTACGAATATACCGATATGTACGCAAAGTTTGCCGCCGACGCACGCGAAGAGGGCTTCAATGAGATCGCCGAACTCTTTGAAAAAGTTGGCGAGATCGAAAAACATCATGAGGAACGCTATCGCAAACTGATCGAGAATATCGAAAAGGGTATGGTCTTTAAGGGTGACGGCGTCACCGTCTGGAAGTGCCGCAACTGTGGCTACATTCACATTGGTGATTCCGCACCAGAAGTCTGCCCAGTTTGCAATCATCCACAATCCTACTTTGAAATTCAGGCAGAGAACTACTAAAGATGTCTCGTCGCGCCAGATACCGCTTGCGACGACTTAGCGCAGTGGCGATCGTTGCGTTGGTTTTTGGCGCTTTCATTTTTCTAAATCCAAAGGCCTATGAGTACGCGAGCCTGCTTGGCCTTGGCGGCGAAAAAATGCCAGCCTATAAAGACGAGCAGAGCAAGGCGGACTCGCTTCTCGCCAAAGATGTCCTAGAAAATCTTGCTGTAAAGGAAAAGGATGCGCAGCACAAATATTATCGAAAACTTTTCTATGATAACTGGGGCGAAACCGCGTCAGGATGCAACACTCGCGAGGCGATTTTGACGCGTGATTTGACGAATATCAAGTATAAAAATGGCAGTTGCAAGGTTGAGACTGGGACTCTCCTTGACCCTTATACCGGCAAAACGATTCAATTCGTGCGTGGCGAGTCTACTTCGGGCGCAGTTCAGATTGATCACGTTGTTGCGCTTAGCAATGCCTGGGCAACCGGCGCATTCAATCTTAGTCCAGATGAACGTTACGAGATTAGCCAGGATCCGCTCAATCTACTCGCGGTTGACGGCCCAGCCAACCAGGAAAAATCTGATCAGGCGGCCGATACATGGCTACCAAGCAACGAAACATTTCGTTGCCAGTACGTTGCGCGCCAGATATCGGTTAAATATAAATACCACCTTTGGGTCACGCCGGCTGAAAAGCTTGCCATGCAAAAAGTCCTCGCAACTTGTCCGAGCGAAACTACTCGAGGGCTAGAAAATCACTGACTTTATAGCCGGCATCCACCGTGACGACGGCCAATTTCGCTTCTGTATTTGGGTGTTTCTGTAGGAATAGTTCAGCAGCAAATCGCATTTGTTTCTGCTTGGTTGGCGTAATTGCATTAATGCCGCCTCCGTCGCGACGGTATTTTACTTCGACAAAGTATAAAACATCGTCTTTCGATGCGACGATATCGATTTCGCACCACTTCGTTTTCCAGTTGCGCTCCAATAACGTAAAACCGCGCTCGGCTAGATAATTTGCGGCGGCCTGTTCGCCTTTCTGACCGCTAATTACATGCGCTGCGGCCTCTTTTTGCTGCGTTCCGACTAGTTCGGCAATTGGTCGAAAGCTACGTCGATGTTCTTCGCATGGCCCGAGTGACAGTAGGGCGGCTTTGTGCGCGGCGGTGCCATATCCTACATGCTTTTCGAATCCATAGCCAGGGAAGCGCTCGGCGAGTTCGATCATATAATTATCACGCGCAACCTTTGCAATGATTGATGCCGCAGATACTTCCGGAACGAGCAAGTCGGCCTTCGGCTTTACTGTTACATATTTGCCCAGCGACGTGTCACTCAAAAAGTTCACCGTTCCGTCAATAATAATTCCATTGAACTCCGCGTGCGCAGCTTGAACTTGCTCGACGGCCGAGCGACAAGCTTTACGCAGGGCGGCGGAAAGACCGATTTTATCTAACTCGGCCGCAGAAACCCAGCCCAGCCCGCAGAAGGCTTTCTCCTGAATCTCGGCCGCCAAGACTTCGCGACGACGCGCAGTCAGCTTTTTGCTGTCCGTCAGACCTTCGATTGGCCCACGCAAAACACACGCGCCCACAACAAGAGGCCCCGCCCAGGGGCCTCTGCCGACTTCATCTATACCAAGTAGCTTTTTCAAGCTTAAGCTTCCGCTTTTTCTTCAGTAGCCTCAGTTGCTTCTGCTGGAGCCTCAACTGGAGCTTCTTCTTCAGCTGGAAGTTCGTTCACTGCATGGCGATCGAAATCCTTCTGAGTAAGACGTGCGGATTTACCGGAACGCTCGCGGAGGTAGCGAAGGTTGTTGCGGCGGACTTTACCGCGGCGGACAATCTCGACCTTTTCGACGAGTGGGCTGTGCATCAAGAAGCTCTTCTCGACGCCAACACCGGACGTTACTTTACGAACAACGATACGCTCGGTATGGGAAGCTTTGCGATCAACGCGGATTACAGTACCTTCGAATACCTGAATACGGAATTTGTCACCTTCCTTAATTTTCTGAGACACGCGTACAGTATCACCAGAACGGACGTCAATGACGGCCTTCTTTTTCTGGGCATCACCCACCATTTTGAGTAATTCAAACGACATATTCTTACCTTTTATATTAAAAACTTTCCTCATTTTATCACATTTTTCTCTGTTTGAAAAGGGTAATATAGGTGTTTTGCGGTATAATATAGGTATGATAGCCCATCTTAAAGGAATTTTGACCGAAAAATTCGCAAATTCTGTCATTATCGACGTCCAAGGCGTTGGCTACGAAGTAGCCCTTAGCCAGATAGATTTCGACAATCTTAACCTCGAAGACGAGGTAAAACTCTACACTTATCATCATGTACGCGAGCAGGCCGAGGAGCTTTTTGGTTTCACGAGTCTCGCTGCTAAGAAGCTTTTTGAACTCCTAATCTCTGTCCAGGGAGTCGGTCCAAAGGCTGCAATGGCAATCCTTAGCCTCGCGCCGGCCGAAGAAGTACGTAATGCTATCGCAAACGCGGACGCCGCCTACGTCGCAAAGGCTGCCGGGGTCGGCAAAAAATCCGCCGAACGCGTAATTGTTGACCTTCGTGATAAGGTCGGTCTACCGACCTACTATGGCCGCAAAGACGATCCAAAGGCCGCGCAGCTTCCACTCGAAAACGACGAGGCGCTCGACGCCCTCATGGCGCTTGGTTTAACCCTCGCCGATGCAACAAAAGCACTCGAAAAAGTCGACGCATCTCTATCTGTTGAAGACCGCATTCGTCAGGCTCTAAAGAACCGCTAACAAAGTTTATGCTTGAAACGCGGACTTTGCTTTGATACAATAGTACTCGTTGCTCTGGGAACGTGTGTATTATCCAACATGTTTGGGGAAATAGTCGTAAAGAGCGATGGCTTTGCTAGTTTTATGGGAAACTAATAAAAGAAGCAAGGCAAAAATTACTAAGCAGGAGAAACCATGAAAAAGCGTAACCGCAAGGGGACGCTCCAAGTGGACGCGCTCAACTGGAACGAGTTCATCGAAATCTAGTGCGAGCGCACAAAAAAATAATCGCCAGTTGAGAGGCGATTATTTTTTATCTATTTATTTTCGGCTGGACCAGTCGCCAAACCGGCGGCTTTCAAAGCTTCGTCGATGCCTCTTTTAACGAGAACGCTAGTCTCTTCATCGCTGTTATTAATATCGATCAACTTGCCGTTTACATAAATCGACGGGGTAGCGGAAACATGGTCGCGCTCCTTGCCGAGACCGTAATCAAAATCGATCTTCTTCTTGATGCTAGCGTCATCAAGATCTTTCTTGAACTTCTCGACATCGCCATTGCCGTTGGAGACTTCCTTGAAGATGTCGGTATAGATATTCGTGCGTTTTACGGTGTCAGTAATATCGATCCATTTGTCGCGATAGTCATACATCGTCTCGAGCATATCCCAGTAGTAGCCCTGGTAGCCGGCAGCTTCAGCTGCTGCAGATGCGGAACGGGCGTTCTGATGGTAAGAAAGTGGCCAGCTACGGAAAACAAATGCAACGCGATCGCCATACTGCTCATAAATTTCGCTCATTTTTGGCATCATTGTCGCGCAGCCTGGGCATTGCAAATCTGCATATTCGACCACGACGACAGGGGAATCTTCCTTGCCGCGTACATGATCGCCGATGTTGCCATTATTCTCGTCTGCGGCGATTATTTTTGCAGAATCATACTTGCTATAGTCAATCTTGCTATTGTTAGCGGAAGACCAAATTGCTAACCCACCAAGGCCCAACAAAAGGGCAATAATTATACCTACTGTAACCTTATTCATACTCTCTATTATAGTATAATCAGATTATGTTTAGTGACTTTCTCCACAAAGTTCTAAAAATCCCTCTTACAATGCGCGTGCGCTACGACCATTCCATGTCGCAAAAGCCGGAACTGACAATTATTTTCCTGCATGGCATTGCGGCCAGCTACAATACTTGGCGCGAAATGCTTCCGACGCTAACCCATGACAAAGATCTGGCAAAAGTTCGCTTTGTTGCGCTCGATCTGATTGGTTTTGGCAAGTCCGAAAAGCCAGATTGGTACGGCTACGATTACGCCAGCTATCGCAAGGCGCTTACGCATACGATCAAGAAACTCAAAATCCATACGCCAATCGTCCTTTGTGGCCACTCCATGGGCTGCCTAATCTCGATTGATTACGCAACGAACGGCGATCGCCTAATTGATCAGCTTATTCTTTTGTCGCCGCCAATCATCAAGGCAAATGAAGTGGCTGGCTTCCAGGATCAGATTTATACCAAAATTTATGGTGAGCTTCGTGCGCATACGGGCGCCAAAGCGGTTGGCTTTGTCGCGGGTTTTATTGATGCGCTTTCGAGTTTTGAAAAGCGCAGCCTCGATACCGTTGCTTTTCGTAAGACGATGGACAATATCATCCTAAATAAAGAGAACTACGGCATGGCCGTAAATCTTAAAATGCCAATGGAAGTCGTCCATGGCCGCCTCGATCCACTTGTGATCGGCGCTAATTTGCATAAGGTCTCCGAGCGCAACCAGCACTTCCATTTGACCGAATCTTTTGGTGGTCACGATATGACTGGCGCCAAGGCAAAAAAGGCCACAAAGATCATCAAAGACTCTTTGCTGCACCTCCTGCTGCACGTCGATTTATGATAAAATAAGCATATGCACGGGTTGGGCATTGATATTAATGGCATCAAAGATCGTATTCGTTTTTGCAACTATCTTTCTGTCGCCCAAATCTTTCTAAAAGACAATTTTCTACTTAGTCGTCCGCTTTCTTTTTCGGATATTAAGCCGCGTTTGCTCGGTCACTGGGGCTCTTGCCCGGGCATCAACATCGCCTATGCAAACCTCCACGCGCGTTTCCCGGATATGCAGTTTATTCTCGGCCCGGGGCACGGTTTTCCAGCTCTTCAGGCCAACCTTTTTTACGACGGCGACTTGCAGGAATACTATCCAGACGCTACGGCCAACCTTCATGGCATAGAGTATATTTGTAAGAATTTTTCCTGGCCGTACGGCTTTCCATCGCATTCCAGCCCGATGACCCCGGGTATTATCGCTGAAGGCGGTGAGCTCGGCTATTCGCTCGCAACTGCCTACGGCGCCGCACTCGGCAAGCCAAATAAATTCATTGCGGTTCTGATTGGTGACGGTGAGCTCGAAACGGCCACATCGCTCGCTAGCTTGAACCTAAACAAGCTACTAAATTCCGACAAAAACGGCCGCGTTTTACCGATTCTCCATCTGAACGGCTACAAGATTTCCGCGCCAACCATTTATGGGCGTAGCAGCGAACGCGAGCTTCTGCAGCTCTTCCGCGGTTTCGGCTATGACCCAGTAATCGTAGATGGCACGAACATCGAAGAGTTCCAATCTGTGCTCGATAATCTCAAACCGAATACTTTCATCATCATGAAAACGCCGAAGGGCTATACTGGCCCGCGCATGGTTGATGGCGTAAAGATTGAAGGGAATTGTGCTGCTCACCAGGTTCCACTACCGAACGCGAAAACAGATAAAGAGCAGCTAAAAATGCTAGAAGATTGGTTGAAGTCATATAAATTTGAGGAGCTTTATGAGAGATTTGCCTACGAGAGTTGATAATCCTGGCGAAGAGCAGGCTTCGAGCGCTCAGATTTTTGGTGAGGGCCTCCGCGAAGAGATGTATCGTCACGAAGATTTTTACTTCTTCTCGCCAGACGAAACTACTTCGAACCGACTCGCAACTGTTTTTGACGCCTCCGATCGTGCCTGGGGTCGTCGCATCGAGAAATGGGATCAGCATCTCGCAAAAGATGGCCGCGTCATTGAGATGCTTTCGGAAAATACGCTATTTGCAACGCTTGCTGGGCATATTCTCAGTGGCGGACGCGGTTGCATGACCTCATATGAGGCTTTTCTCCCAATCGTTTCTTCTCAGCTAGATCAGCATTTGAAGTTTTTGAAGCAGAGCAGCGAAATTGAGTGGCGCAAGGATGTTCATGCACTGAATATACTTTCGACGTCTTGTTGGCAGCGCCAGGACCACAACGGTTATACACATCAAAACCCGGCCCTTATTTCTAGCCTTCTTGCCAAGCCGTCGAATCTAGCAAACTGTTTCTTTCCAGCCGACGATGTTGCAGCAGCGGCAACCTGGGAGTTCATGATCAATAGCAAGAATGTTGTAAACCTTACAACATTTAACAAGAATCCTCAGCCGCGTTGGATTGATATTAATCACGCGCGCTATCAACTCGGCGATGGCCATGGTTGTTCGATTTATCAGTTTGCTTCGGACGAAAAACCAGACGTCGTCGTTGCGGCGATTGGCGATATTCCTACGACTGAAGCCTTGGAGGGCATCAAGCTAGCAAAGGCAGAGCTGCCGGGATTGAGGATTCGTTTTGTTGGTATTACGGCCTTGTCTTATGGGGCGATTGGCACGACTGAAAATAAACTTCTCCCGCATGATTTTGATGATATCTTCACGCGTAATAAGCCTATCGTTATTAATTTCCACGGCTACCAAGAGACGATTCGATCTATCATGTCGCATTATGCCAACCCGATTCGCTGCTCGATTCATGGCTACGAGGATCAAGGTTCAACTACTTCGCCGCTCGATGAGCTCGCGCGCAACCATTGCTCGCGCTACGATATCGCGATCGATATCCTCGAGCGCACCGGCCATTACGATCATACGCGCAAATTCGAAAATATGATCATAGATAATGCTCATTTTGCTAACTTGACTGGTGTTGACAAATAATGTTTATGCTAAAATAAAACTATGAATGAGGGTGAGAATTCTGGCATGCCGCAAAACCAGCCTTTTTCGTCCCCTAATATCACCCCTGAAAATAATTCGACTCTTTTTGGGCCAGATATAGAACCAGTTCGCGAAGCCGTTATAAGCACTGACGTTGCTGCGATGGCGGGCACTGATCCTGGCAAGGTGGCCGCTGCTGCTGCCGCTATGCCAGAGAATGACGCTCCAGCTGCGGTGAGCTCCGGCGAACCGGTAAACGCTGCTCCTAATTCTTATTCTCGTACCGGTCTAAGGTCGCGACGCTATCATGGTGCACCGCAACAACAGCCGGCCTCTTTTGAGGGCGCTCCAGAATTTTTTAATCAGGCCGCAAGCGATATTGTGCTGAACTACGATCAGCCTCGCAGCCGCAAAAAGCCTCTGATCATTGCGCTCATTATTGTACTGCTCATAGGTGGCGGTATCGCTGGTTTCTTCATCTATAATGCAATAGTAGACAATGCGACGACTCTGACTGCCGAAAAGGCAAAGCAATTGTTGACTAGAGACGATGCTCTCACTGCAAGCAACTTTGATGATGAAATGATGGAAATACTTGGAGAGAGAAAAAATGACGACATTCTCTTTGATGTGGAATATTACCAGAAGATGCTTGACGGGTACGAGGCGTATTCCAAAGTCTCTTCGGCGTTAACGGGGTATAAGAAGGTCGAAGGCGTCGATGAATTAGGGCGCGCCGCCAAAGTCGAGAAAGTTGCAAAAAACATGAAGGATAACCTCCCCGTCTACAGAGAAATAATTGAAAAATACAAAATTGTCTTTTCGGCCAAAGCTGGAGGCCTCGAGAGGCTGAATGATATTAGCGATTCGACTTCTAGGGAAGAAGCAAAGAAATACATAGAGGCCGTGAATGGCTATAATGATTTTATTAAAAATCGTTACGAGGCAAATAAATGCAACGACGAATCGGAAGGTGCGGTATATTCTCCTCTCTGCAAAGAAATTGCGCAAGAACTGAATGAATATGAGGAGAATATTGGAATGGATGGCGTAAAGCTGAAAAAAATCTTGGTTGGCAGCCTAAATGAAGAAGGCGCGCAGGACAAGGCTATTAGCGACGATCTAATGGATGTGATGGCATATCTCGGAGAGCTTTGGCTGGAGGAAAAATGATAAAAAAGCTCAAGAAACTTAGTAAGAAAATTTTGCTAGTTCTCGTCGCAACTTTTGTTGTTGCAGAATTGCCGATGACTGCTTTTGCCGACAAGGACATGCATAGTTATATCCCGCCAGCTGATAGCATCGGTAGTGTCCAGGATATTTTAAGAGATGAGGCTCATGCTCAGCTAGCGATGTACGTTTTGTCTGAATGTGTCGCTGGCGGCGTCAACCGCGGCGAGCCATGGAAGAACGTCATTAATAACAAGGTCTGGTTTGACCGCACGTATGGCGACCTAGACATACCTACTGGTTATTGGTACGAGAAACAGTTGACTGGTGAATTTGGCAACGGCCTCATTGCCTGCTCGCAGGCTGGCGGTAGCCATGGCGGTCCTGTAGAAATTATGGCGGAGTTACTGGAAATGGACCCACGCGATATCTACTGCGAAGGCGACGGTGGCGGTATTGCGAAGAACAAGGAAGGTTATGCGTGCGGAAGTTCGAGCGGCGATTACACGCGTAATGGCAACCCGTCCCAGGGTGATGGTGCTTCACGCTACTCTAGGCGCAAACCAAAAGAAGTCCCCAAATCAGGCGAGATGGGTGATTGGGGCGATTTCGGCAATGTCGCTTGGGATAACTATCTTGAGAAGATCTTCAATAAATATGCCGAAGAGCACCACTGGGAGCATCGCTATAATGAAACGTGGGTCTACTACGAAATGGTCGGTTATTATCTTTACCGTACGGAGGTAGAAATCAAATGTGGCGGCGTGTCAGAGATCTACGATAAAAAACCTGACAATATGGATATGGTCATGACGGACATCACGCAGGATGGTGACCAGGCAGGCAAAGTTGTCTATAAGAAGTTTAACTCCAACTCAACTTTTAAAAATGAATTCGTAAAAAACAAGTATTCTGGCTCATGTAAGACGATGATTAGTCGTATGAATGACTCAGATATGTATGGGGAATATCGCAACCGTTTGATTGCTACTTTGAACCGCGAGTGTAGGAACAGCATTGATAAACGGAAAAAGGAAGTTGAGGAATCCGGTAACGAGCTAAATGCAGAAACTGTCGCCGCTTACGAGGCCGCCGTTGCTAATACTACCGACTATGACATTGGTCAATTTGTTGTGGGCAATGAGACCGACGGCTGGAAGTGTGCGGATATTGGTGATTTTGAGGGGGCACGGCAAGAAGCTCCGCAAGGCGACGGCTGGCAAGACGAAGGCGAATCGAAGCCGAACTGCTATACGAGTGCCGGCTCGCTCGGTTGGATTCTTTGTCCAATCATTGAGCAGGGCGCAGACTTCGTGGCGGGCTTCTATGAGAAGCATGTTACTCCATATCTTGCTCTCGATTCAGGTCTCTTTAACGATAGAAACAAATCGGTATATCATACCTGGCAACAGTTCCAGAATTACGCAAACATTGCCTTCGTTATCATATTCCTTGTGGTGATATTCTCGCAGTTGACGGGCTTCGGTATCGACAACTACGGGATCAAGAAAATTCTGCCAAAGCTTATCGTTGCGGCAGTGTTGATTAACTGTTCGTACTTCATCTGTCAGCTCGCGATAGACGTGGCGAATATTATCGGCGTAGGTGTTGAGGGCATCTTTGCTAATGTCGGTAAGGTTAATTTCGACTATATCTCGGTCGCTGAAGGTGGTGGCGGCGCAAAGAACGTCTATACGGCAACGACGATTCTCGTCGTTCTCGTTGGCGTGCTTGTCGCTGGTGCTGTCCTTGCTGGCGGTTCGGCAATCTTAATCCCGATTTTCCTTGGCATCATCACGATCATCGTTGCAATTATCACGCTCTTCATATTGCTTGCAGTCAGAAAAGCCCTGGCCGTCATACTCGTCATCTTGTCGCCGCTGGCGTTCCTGACGTATATGCTGCCAAATACGAAGCAACTGTTTAATCGGTGGCTTACGGCGTTCAAGGCTACGTTGCTGGCGTTCCCAATTTGTAGTTTCATGATCTTTGGCGGCCAAGCTGTCGCCCGTATTATGATCGGGGTGGCCGGCGAATCGAATGTCCCATTCTCGATGGCACTCGCTGCGGCCGTCATGAGCATAGCGCCAATCTTCTTTATACCTAGCGTCCTAAAGAAATCTATGTCGTCCGTCTCCGGCATGATTAATAGCGTTTCTCGCGGCATTGGTAACCGCGCTCGCGGCCGTGTTGGCAATAGTCGTATGGCGCATGATCTCGAGAGGCGTAGCCAAATGGCTAAGGCCGGTGTCAAAATCGGTAAAAACGGCCAGGTTGAGCTTACGTCAAGAGGGAAATTGCAGGAAAAACTCCAAAATAGCAAGGTTGGAAGCAAGCTTCCTGGCTCCGCTGGTCGCAAACGTCGTCTAAACGCTCTTCGCGCAGAGGCTATTAAAGATTACGGCACCCAAAATACGGACGGATACACGGGCGAGCAGGGGCTCCAGCGCATGCAAAACGCGTATGACTCAATCCAGTCTGCTGACGATAAGCAAAAAGTCAAAGACCTCGAGGCATCAATCATTATGGGTAGAAAGACGCTCAAAAACGGTCAGAAAGTCGATGCGCACGATACGGATAGCCTTCAGAAAGGACTTACTGAGGCAATCGAGTCTGGCGACACAAATGCCATTAAGGCATATCAAAACATTCTCGTAGCACAGGGCGATAAAGGGCGTGAAGCTATTAGACAGGCAATGGTTGACGCGGAGACGAGCAAGACTGGCCAGGGTGGTGTGCCGAAGGAATCCAGGATTGCATACTCGCAGAATATTATGGACAACTATGCCTCTGACTTCAAGGAAAACAACCGTTCAGTTTTCGACTATGCAGCCGAAGGGCAAAATGGTTCTGCTATCGTTATGTCGAATTCGATCGTGACTAAAAACCTTAAGGCGAGCCAGATGGCCAACATGGATGACGGCGCGTTCGCAAGGCTCCAACTTCAAGGTGTCGACGACAATATGCGCGAAGCGGCATACTCAGCCCTCAATAGCGATACGGCTGCCAACATGAAACAGGGCCGTCGTGCTGATCTCGAGGCAATGGTTAGAGGATATGTGCCAATCGCTCAGCGTCCAGGCGGGTCTGCCGCGGGCACGGGCAGTAACACTGGGACTAGCGGAACGGGCCCAAGTCCTACTCCAGCGCCGAACCCAGCCCCAGCTCCGAGCCCAAGCGCCGGATCCGGCACAAGTTCTAACGCAGGCTCTAATACGGGCAGCGGAACTCCATAATAAAGACATAAAAAATAACCCCCGCTCGAGGGGTTATTTTGTTGCTCTAATTACATTTTCGAACAGCATTGCCACGGTCAGTGGTCCGACGCCGCCGATCTTTGGCGTAATCGTTAAGTCGTCGCGCTCAGTGCGCACTTCTTCGGCGATATCGCCAAGAATCACGCCTTTTTCGCTCGCCGTTCCGGCATCGACTACAACAGCGCCAGGCTTGATCATTTCGGAAGTAATTAAGCCAGGCTGGCCAGTCGCTGTAACTATTACGTCGAACTCAGCGAGGCGCTTCAGGTCGTCGCCGCGGTGGAACATCTCGACATTATAGCCACTCTCTTGCCACATCTTTAGCAGGGGAGCGCCGACTAATTTACCGCGCCCAACTACTGCGAGTTTTAGGGAAGGTAAATCGATTCCGTAGCCGGTTAGAAGCCAATGGATAGCCATTGCTGTCGCCGTATCGCGTTCGCCGCGCAAGCCATCGACATCCTTTTCGTTCGGAATCAATTGCAGAATCGCTTCATCGCACTGCGTGAGCGGTAGCTGAATAATAATACCGGAAACGCTCTTGTCCTCAGCGGCAGCGCGCACGGCATCAGCAGCCGTATCGGCCTCTAGCCGATGCACTTCGACATCGATATGGATGTCTTCGCCGTACTGCTCCTTGAGAGACATATATTTTGCGATGACAGGGCTATCGTTATCATAAAAAATCACGAGTTTTGGGAATTTTTTGACAGCACGAAGCTGGCGCACTTGGCGCGCCTGGCGTTCTTTGATGTAGCCAGCTAGCTCGCGGCCGTTTAATTCTCTCATTCACCTAACTCCATTGGTTCTTGCTCGAGCGTATAGCCAAACTTCTCGCGTACGCGTTCGATAATCTCTTTGCGCGCAGCGTCCAAATCGGCATAATCGCGGGCGCTTTCGTTGATCAATACTAGGGAAGCCTTGTCGCAAACGCGCATGCCATGGAAGACCATACCTTTGAGCCCTGCGTTTTCGATTAGCCAACCAGCAGGAATCTTGCCGCCATCCCAAACCGGAATGCCTTTTGCTTCAGCTGCTTTGATTTCCTCATCAGTTGTCAGATAAACGTTCTTAAAGAAGCTACCGCTACTGGCAATTTCGGCTGGATCTGGCAACTTGGATTCGCGTACGGCGCGTACGGCCTTGCGAATCGTATCCGGCGAATACTCGTGGATGTCATTTTCGTCCAAATAGCGCTGTAAGCTGTTATAAAATGGCGGTTTTAGCTCGCCACGGCGGAGCCCAACCACAACCTTCGTAATAAAGTAACGACCGACGGTCTTGCCGCTGTTAAAGATGCTGTGGCGATAGCTCAGCTCCATGTCAGTCTTTAGAATCTCGACAAACTCTTCGAGCAAAACATCGTAAGCTCGGACAGAAATAATCGTCTGAGAAATATCCTGGCCATAGGCGCCAACGTTCTGAACTGGCGCAGCACCGACTGTGCCCGGTACGGCACTGAGTGCTTCGATGCCAGAAAAGCCAAGATCGGTAGAGTACTTCACGAAATCATCGAGCAGCTCGCCGCTGTTGGCATAGAGCTCAATTCTGCCGTCTTCTTCTTCGCTGTAAATGCCCATCCCCATGATTTTATTGACGATGATAACGCCATTAAAACCTTTGTCACGCCCGATAATGTTGCTGCCGCAGCCGAGCACATATACTGGCAAACGCCTCTCAGAAGCGAAAGTATAGGCCTCTGGAACATCGTCCTCGGTCTCAACTTCGATCACATAGCGCGCTGCACCACCAAGGCGCATAGTAGTTAGGGTAGAGATGTTTACATTTTCGCGAATCTTCATCTTTATATTATATAATAATTGTATGAAAAATCTAAGGCGAGCCTTATTATGGGCGATTCGAGCTTGTTTTATTATTCTAGCAATCCTATTTCTTGTCTGGATTTTAATCGATCCGGACTATAACAAGTGGGGCGGCGTCATCGCTGGTTTCGCTTTGCCGTTTATTCCAATCGTGATTGAGCGCATTTTTAAGTTCAAAATGCCATTCCGCGTCCAGCTTCTTTATTACATTTTCCTTTTCGTCGCCCTCGATATGGGCATTTGCTGCGACATGTATAAAAACGTTCCGTATTTTGATAAGGTCGTCCACTTTGGCTCAGGCGTACTTTCGACCATCGTCGGCTACGCGGCAATCGTTTACTTCAAGGCGAAAAAGACCCCAACTGCTTTCCGCGTTATCGTAATCCTCGGCGTAAGCACCCTTATCGCTGTTGCTTGGGAATTCTTTGAATTCGCATGCGATAAATTCCTCGGCCAAAATATGCAACAGCTCGTCTCGGTCGGTGTTGACGATACAATGTTTGACTTGCTCGCTGCTACGGTCGGCTCGATCATCGGAAGCATTTTGTTTACTCACCCTGGCTTCGTCCGCGAGCTAGAAAAACAGTAAAAAATCTCGTTCTGACCCCTGTATTAGCACTCTTGACAGTAGAGTGCTAATAGACTACAATTGACTTAAGAATTAGCACTGAGCCACCGAAAGTGCTAAACGAAATAAGTATTTTTCTACGAAAAAGGAGGAAAAATCAATGAGCAAAATTATCGGTATTGACCTTGGTACGACCAACTCGGCATTTGCCTACATGGTCGCTGGTAAGCCAGAGGTTATTACTAACAGCGAAGGTGATCGCACTACGCCTTCCGTCGTTGCTATTACCAAGAAGGGCGACCGCCTCGTCGGCAAGGTTGCACAGCGTCAGCGCGTCACTAACCCGGAAAACACCATCTATGGCATCAAGCGCCTTATCGGTCGCAAGTTTAGCGATAAGGAAGTAGAGAACGATAAAAAGAACGCTCCATACAAGATCGTAAAGAAGGGCGATGGCGTCGCAGTCGAATTTGGCGGTAAAGAATATACGCCAGAAGAAGTTTCCGCAATGATCCTTTCCAAGATCAAGGCCGATGCAGAGGCCTTCCTTGGCGAGAAAGTTACTGAAGCAATTATTACTGTCCCTGCCTACTTTGACGATTCTCAGCGCCAGGCAACTAAGGATGCCGGTAAAATTGCTGGTCTCGAAGTTCGCCGTATTATTAACGAGCCTACCGCAGCTGCTTTGGCTTACGGTCTCGAAAAGAACGAAGACCAAAAGATCGTTGTCTTCGACCTTGGTGGTGGTACCTTCGATGTTTCCGTTCTCGAACTTGGTGACGGCGTCTTTGAAGTAAAGTCCACGAACGGCGATACTCACCTTGGCGGTGAAGATTTCGATAACAAGATTGTCGATTATATCCTTGACTCCTTCAAGAGCGATACTGGCATTGATCTTCGCAATGATGCTGCCGCTATGCAGCGCGTCAAAGACGAAGCAGAGAAGGCTAAGAAAGAGCTTAGCTCCGCAACGGAAGTCGAAATTAACCTTCCATATATTACCGCTGACGCAGATGGTCCAAAGCATCTTGAGCTCACGCTCACCCGCGCAAAGCTCGAAGAGCTTGTCGAGCCATTGCTTGCTCAGCTCGATGGCCCAGTTGAGCGTGCTTTGAAAGACGCCAATCTCCAGCCAAGCGATATCGCAGAGGTTGTTATGGTCGGTGGTATGACCCGTATGCCGGCTGTTGTCGAACGTGTAAAGAAATTCTTCGGTAAAGACCCAATGCAGGGCGTTAACCCAGACGAGGTTGTCGCAGTTGGTGCTGCAATCCAGGGCGGCGTTCTTGCCGGCGACGTTAAAGATGTTCTCCTCCTCGATGTCACCCCACTTACCCTCGGTATCGAGACTATGGGCGGCGTTCGCACTCCACTTATTGATCGCAACACTACTATTCCAACCAGCAAATCTCAGGTCTTCTCGACCGCTGCAGATAATCAGCCACAGGTCGAGATCCACGTCCTCCAGGGCGAACGCGAGATGGCTGCAGACAACAAGTCTCTCGGTCGCTTCATTCTCGACGGTATTGCGCCGGCTCCACGCGGCATCCCTCAAATTGAGGTCACCTTCAACCTTGATGCAAACGGTATCTTGAACGTTACCGCGAAGGATAAAGGCACCGGCAAAGAGCAGAGCATTACCATTCAGAACTCCGGCAACATGAGCAAGGAAGATATTGAAAAAGCTCAGCGCGATGCCGAGGCTCATGCCGAAGAAGACAAGAAGAAGAAAGAGGCTATCGAAGCCAAGAACATTCTTGAGAACACGATTTATCAGGCAGAAAAGATGCCAGATGAATACAAGGACAAGATCTCCGACGAGGACAAAGAGACTATCAAGAATGCTGTTAAGGACGCTAAGGAAAAGCTCGAAAAGAACGCAGACGACAAGGACGCGCTCGAAGCTGCAACCAAGGAACTTAACGACAAGATCATGCCAATCGGCGCAAAGATGTACCAGGCTGCTTCTGAAGACAAGAAGGACGACGCTGCAAAATCTGATGACAAGAAAGATGATGACGGCGCAGTCGAAGGCGAAGTAGTCGATAAATAAGAATAGCTGCGGCTAAGAAAAGCGCTCGCAATCGCGGGCGCTTTTTGTTATAAACAAGGTATATGGATTTGGCAAAAATAGAAAAATTTATCGATAGACAAAAAGTAAGTTTTATCTGCTCAGTCGACGACGGAGGCTGCCCTAATGTGAAGGCTATGCTCCGCCCGAGAAAACGCGTAGGCCTGGAAGAGTTCTATTTCTCGACAAATACATCTTCTATGCGCGTCAGCCAATACAAAAAGAATCCGAACGCCAGCATCTACTTTTATCATAAAGGACTCATTAAATATGTAGGCGTCATGCTAAAAGGAAAAATGGAAGTCCTCACTGATCAGAAAACTAAAGATATGATCTGGAGGAAGGGCGACACGATGTTCTATAAAAAGGGCGTAACCGACCCGGATTATTGCGTTCTAAAATTCACTGCAACTAGCGGCAGATACTACTGTGATTTAAACACAGAAAACTTCAATATAAATTAACGAAAAAAGTCTCGACTTTTGACTATCTTAGCAAGCTCGCGCAGGCCACGGCCGAGCGTGAGGAGAAAGCCGCCCGTAACGACGGGACGGCTTTACGACGTTCTTGCTATAGATAGTTAAAAGGAGAAGCTATAGCGCAGCTTTAATCATATCTTCATTAATCGCGATTGTATCGCCAGAATCGGTAGCGCCAGCGAGGACTGAGCGCGCCACAATATTCTCGACCGTCTTCGAAACAATGCGGCGCATTGGGCGCGCACCAAGCTTTGGATCGTAGCCGCGTTCCACGAGCAGGGCCTTGGCTTCTGGCTCGAGCGTGACGGAAATCTTGCGCGGTTCGAGCGTCTTGTTAACGCCAGCAATAATAAGATCGACGATCGTAAACAGAGCGTCTTTATCGAGCGGCTGGAAGACACAAATCTCGTCAAAACGGTTGAGGAACTCCGGCTTGAATTCGCCGCCAGAAATCAAATCATTTGTGAGCTGTTCCTTGATTTGCGACATATCGAGACCTTGGTCGATATAATCGCGAATCTTGTTTGCACCAGCGTTCGAAGTTGCCACGACGATCGTATCGCGGAAGCTAACCTCGCGGTTCTTTACGTCGCGTAAAATACCTTCGTCTAGTAACTGGAGTAAAGTTGTCAAAACGAGTGGATGCGCCTTTTCAATCTCATCAAGAAGCACGACGGAGAATGGGTGTTTCATAACCTGCGCAGTCAAGCTGAGCTCGTCCGTTGCGGCATCGGCAATCAAGCGCGAAACATCATCCGGTGATACGTATTCGTTCAAATCGATACGGACAATCTGGCTTTCGCCGCCGAAGTAGACCTCAGAAATTGCCTTCGCAAGCTCTGTTTTACCTACGCCGGTAGGGCCGAGGAAGAGGAAGGTGCCAATTGGGCGGCCTTCGTTGCGGACGCCAGCAGCCGAACGACGTAGGGCATCGCTCACTGCCGTAACTGCCATGTCCTGGCCAATCAAACGTTTATGGATCAAACTTTCCATGTTGAGCAGTTTTTCGCGCTCGACATTGTCCTGTGATGCCTGCATCTTCACGCCAAAGGTTTTTTCGACCGCCTCCTGGACGGAAGCATCAGTGACGAAACCATTGACGGCATAATGACCTGCGGCTTCGAGCAAGTTCAAAGCACGGCCAGGCATTACAAGATCGTGTACGTAGCGCTCGGATAGGCGATAAGCCTCGCGCAAAGACCAGAAGGTATAGGTTGCATTATTCTGGTATTCCAAAATTGGCACGCGGTCTTGCATAACTTTGAAGGTCTCCTCTTCGTTGGCTTGCTCGACCATGATTTTGTTTAGTGCGTTAGCAAGCGCAGCCTTGCGCGCAGCAATTTCGAGATAGCGCTGCTGATCCATTGTCATAATAATGCGCAATCTGCCGCCCTCGAGCACTGGCAAAAGTACGTTCGAAATATCTACGGAACCAGTTGCTTCTTCGAAGAAGAGCTGGGCGTTATCGAGCCAGAGAATTACGTTCTTTGCGAGGAATGCTTCGTTTAGAATTCTCGTCATCAATGCTTCGAGTTCGCCGCGTTCGCCAGCGCCGCTAATAAGCGCCGAAGCATCGAGCTTAAAGATTTGGCGGAACTTGATGCGCGAAGAAATCTTGTTGTCTGCATTCAAAATCTCAGATGCAAACTCGTCGACAAGCGTGCCGCGCCCAGAACCTTCAGGCCCAATAATTGCAACATTCTGACGTCCGCCCTTCGAGAAGATATCAATCATTTGCTCGAGGTGCTCGCGGTGCAGTGAAACCGAAACATTCCCGCCGCGTGTTGACTCGTGCTGGCGCGAAATATTAATTGCATAGCGTTGCAGAAGCGGTGTATAACCAAACATCAAATCGCGCGCGAAACCGCCAGTGCGACGCTTGAGATTTAGACCCTTAACGAGATCGTAAAGATAGTTAAACCAAACGATGCCGTCATAGAGGTCGCTAATTTCGAGCTTCATCGACTTTAGGATCTGCTCGTATTCTGGGCAGCATTCAATAATCGCAATCGTTAGTACGCCGCCGGAAATGAATTCCGAATTTGTCTTTTCGCGAACTTCGATCGCCTTCGCGAAGATCGGCTCAATGTCGCTCGACATTCTCGAGGTCACCGCCTCCATCATGCGTGGCGTAATCGCATAGCGCATTGCAAGGAAGCCGCCGCTACGGGTCTTATAGAACCACTTCGCGACATCCTGTGGCGTCGGTTTATGGCCGAGATGCTGTAAACATTCGTTACTGAGCAAGTCATTGACGTTTTCGCCTTTGCCTTCCGGAATTTCCTTTAACTCGTATTTGCCCCAGATGAGGATTTCGAACGGAATCGCAGCGCAGCCAACCAGGACCCAACCAAGGGCATTCTTGTAGGCAATTACTAGAGCTAAACCAAACCCAAGCAACGCCAAGCAGGCGAGGATTAAGAGAGCTTTTACTAGTTTCGAGTTAACGATTTTGTCGACGCGGGCTTCGACGGCACGGCGGCAGAGTGGGGAATAATGCTGTGACATTAGAAAGTTACCCCCATCATGCAAATTGCGATGCCGATAAATGGAACGAGCGGAACGCATGGCCAGAGTAGGGCGAGTAAGCAGCCGCCAACAAGCTGTACGGTCATGGCAATAATACCAGCAACAATAATACCGATGCGAACGACGCAGCCAATAAAGCGCGAAAGTAGGCGGTCGAAGAATGCGATTAACGCGCCTTGAATGCCGCCGGTCTCGCCGGTTTCATCGGCCGAAATCTGACGGAATGGCTGGAAGAGGGTGCGGAGCAATAACCCGATCGAAAAGAAGTCTGCTAGATTGCGCATGCGCTCGCGGAATCCCCGAAAATAAATCCCCCAACCGCGAGAATACCACCACTGCAAAAAGCTTACGGCTAACATAAATAAATTATATCATAAGTGGACGGTACTTACTCTTATTGACGATTTATCTGTAATGTGGTATAATAGACAGATACGCAAGTGGCCAATAGGCTTCAAATCTTAGGCCATGTTCTTTATAATTTTTTGTTTTAGAGAATATGGCGCAACTCACGGAGGAGGTCATTATATGACAGAAAACAGTGTAAGAGAGTGGGCATTACTTTTCGCGACCGAGCATGGTCCAAAAAATCGTGAACTGGTGCTTGGATTAGTTCAGAATTTCTTTGATAATCCGGACCAGCTGATGATTGACCTGGACGAACTTGGTGCGCATTGCCGTTTTTATGGCAAGGTTTACGACAGCGCCGAATATCCTGACGGAACCCCCATAAAAACAAACTGGGTAAAGAGTATTCATCGTGTCAATGGCGGAGAGCGTTACAGTATAGAAGACTTCACAAGAAATTTTTATATTATGACGAGATCTGGCCATAAGTATACGGTGCAGTATGCATCCATGATTTATGGGCAGTGGCTCCTCTTCGTAGACTTCGCGCAGCACACGATCAGTCTGAAACCGGGTCACTACTTCTCGGCAGGTCCTGAATTTCTCTAAGCCCCGCGCGGTCCTGGTCTACTGTTATTAGTAGGCTAGGGCCACTTTTTTTTATCTCGGCCGCCCTTGCCAAATCATCATGTTTATGCTAAACTAATTCTGTCAAAACAAGGAAAAACAAAAATGCAAAAACGAAAACAGCTACAGTATGCCGTCGTCAGTGTGCTCGGTTTCGCACTTCTTTTCATGACGATCGGTTTTGCTGCCTACGCGCAACTCACTAGCAAGGATGCCGCATCCGCTGCAAGCCGCGTGACGCCAATCCATAAAGTCGGCTTCGACGCCAGTTCTTATCTAGAAAGCGACACTTCTGTCGTGGCCGCCGAAAAGGCTATCTCGTTCGACGAGATCAACTTCACAGTTAATCTCTCCCAGCCTGGCGATACCTATGCCGCGATGCTAAACATTGTTAACAATGGCAACATTATTGAGACTATTGACCAGATCACAATGAACGGCCTCGACGAATCGCTCGCAGACTATGTCGATTTCCGCCTCAGCTACGACGATGAAGATTATATTGGCACATCATACAACGTCGATTCAGATATTAACCTCGGCGAAACTGGCCGCAAACAGCTATTCGTAACGGTCACTTATAAAGAAGACGCCAAAAACATTGGCCCGCTCAACCTCAATCTTTCGGCTGGCCTCGTCTTTGCTGACTAGTTTAATTCCTTGTCAATTCTTGTACGGCCACGCGCTCAGCTAGCGTGGTCGTTTTTATTGCGTTCAAAAATTCGTCGAGTGTGCCAATCACATCGTAGCCATGCTCGCCCCAGCGGTAGTGCATCGGAATAATCTGCTTCGGCTCAGCTGCTTCGCAAATCTTTGCCGCCATTAAGCCGTCAATCGTGTAAAAACCGCCAACCGGGATTAGCAAATAATCTGCCCCGCGAATCGCCGCAAGCTGCTCCTCATTTGGAAAATGCCCGAGGTCGCCCAGATGCACGAGTTTTTCGTTGCCGTCAGAGATAATGTAAATCGTATTTGCCCCGCGCAGGGCGCCGTTTTGATCGTCGTGCCAGCTAGCGACCGACTGAATATCGAGCTCGCACTCGCGGCCGGAAAGCGTTACGCATTCACGGCCCGAATGATCGGCGTGCTCATGCGTACAAATGACCTTGTCCGCGTCTAAGCGCAGCTCGTCATAACCCGGCACGCTGCCATCTTTATAAGGGTCAATCACTAGGGAATCATTAATGCGAAAACATGCATGTCCGAACCACTCGATTTTCATTTTTTCTCCTTCTTTTCTGGTGAGATTTTATACAAAAAGTATGCGCGATATTGCTTGATGAGTTTATGGCCCTCCGCCTCGAACGCGTGCGAAACGAGATAGATTGGGTGGTCGAGCTTGGTCGTCTGCCTCTCGATGTAGCGAACGATGCGCGACATGTCGCGGCCATCGCCAAAAACGTAGACGACGGTCGTCTCGGCCGGGAAATTGTAACGATAAAAATCTCTACAAAGCACCTGTGTATCCTTGAATTTACGCAGGCGGAACTTGCTAATCCAAACCAGCAGGGGATTAACCTCGATACCGATGCTTTTTGCGCCAAATTCGTGCGCAGTTTTTAGTACTTTGCCATCACCGCTACCGAGATCGATTAGTAGATCTTTTCGGCCAAGCGAATAGAGATTTTTGAAGGCCTTTTTGACTTCTTTGTTGCTACTTGGCACATACGGCGCGCCAAAAAGCGCAGTCAATACAAAGACCAGCAGTACTACGAGAAAGATTGCGATCGGCAGGTCCATATCTATATTATAGCCTCCATTGACAAAAATGCCAATCTGTGCTAGAATATATTTGTGCCTTTTAGAAAAGGCCCGTCATTTTAGTTGTCTTGCGGTTTTTCGCTAAAGGTGCTAGAATTAAACGGTATTAACAATTTGGTGAGTATGGGCCGGTAGCTCAGCTGGTTAGAGCACGAGCCTCTTAAGCTTGGTGTCGTGGGTTCGAGTCCCACCCGGCTCACCAAACGAAGTAATTATTGAACCCGTCGTAAGGCGGTGTTTTTTATAGCCCATTTACGGTTGTATTTACTATTTCTGCTAACTTTTCTTTATTGTCGACATCTTCCACAAAATACATCGGTTTTGCGCCGTCGTACGGAATCTCTTCGGTCATTTTGTATTGTTCGTTTTCTGGAACTATTTTTACAAGTAAACGATCATCATAAATGCCGCCAAATAAGACGTTATTGGAATATAGCAAGAATTCGCCCATCATTGGCCGGCAAGTAATGTTCGGCGCTTCTGACAGTTGTTCTAAGATAAAATCGCGATATTCTTTGGTGCTTGCCATAATTACGCTTTTTTCCATCTCTTGAGCGTTGGAAATACTTTCGTGCAATATTCTTTCATTTGCTCGTTCGTCATACCAGCCTGTTCGCCAAACTGCGAGCACATTTCGATATATTCTTCCATGGAAACCTTATCTACGAATTCGCCATCTTTATAACACCACTTACAGTAGTCTTTATTGATACTACCGTCTTTTTCAGTAGAATACATATCTTCTGAAGTTAGTGGCATTGCGCAGCTTTGGCAAATAGTTTGTTCCATAAAAGATCCTTGTTTACTTACTATAATTATACCATTGACAATGTATTTAGCCTCTACGGCTCCAGTTAAGCCATACGCCAGCCCACAACCATGCATAACCAAATAAGGTAGTCTTCTCGCCCCTCACCAAATCCGCCAAAAAGACCCCGCAGAGTCTTTTTTATTTGTAAATAATTCCGCCGCCGTCAAACAGCTCGATAATCGTTTCATCTGTCTTCTCGCGCCATTCGCGGATGAACTCTTCTTTCCGGTTGGCATGGGGGATAATCAAACCATCAATGAGCCCAAGCGCCGTAAAGTCCGTCATCCCAATTCTATTTTCGTCAGCAGAAACTTTTACGGAGGTGCCGAGAACCTGGCTACCCGCGCTCGAGCCGATATAGATTTTTCCGGCCGCCAAAAACTTACGAATCTCTTCGTCGAAATGATATTTGCGGATCATGTCCATCAAATAGAAAGAATTTCCGCCCATCATGTAGATAATGTCAAAATCCAGCACATTAATTGCGTCGCCGATTTTGTATTCAGCAATATTTTCCTGGCTGAAACCGAGTTCTAACATTGTCGCGAACTCATGATCCATCCAGCTCCTGTCATCGTTCGGATCTTCGCCGTCAACCGCGGTCGTAATGTATAGAATCTTTTTATTAGCGAGTTCATCCTTGCTAACAATTTTGTAGAATTCCTGGCAGAAATCCTCGTCCCGAATTCCGCAGGATGTTGCAACAATAATACCGTTCATAATTCAATTATAACCTACTGGTCCTGAGGCTTTTCGAAGCACAATTCAATCACCTGAACGTAGATGAATAGGTTTTCCCAAATGAAGAGCGTGTCGAGCACCGGCTTCCAGCCGAGCAGAGCATAAGTCGTCGCGAAAAAGAGGGCATAAATGAAGGCGCCAATCGTGAATCTGCGCTGATTTTTAGTATTTGGCTTGATGATCGCAACGAATAGGGCAATTGTCGATGAGCCAAGCAGGCTAAATGCGCAAATGTTGTGGATGATTGGGGAAATGTTGCCCCATTGTTCGCCATACGGGAAGAGCGCGCAACCGAGCACGAAAGAAAAAACTGCGGTGTAGATAATCTTTTTCAGCTTTAGCATCGGCGTTTTTGCGATGAAATAGAAAATCAAAAAGTCGATGAGAATCGCGGAAATTAAATACGCAACTACGGTCCAAAAACGCAGACCGATATAGGCCGAAATCGTCAGGCTCAAATCGCCGGCATAGAGATTCGTCGCCCACGCCGTCGCAACAATGACGACCGCGATAATCGTATAAATAAGCCCAGCCAATTTAACTGGCCGGTTTCCTTCGAGCCACTTTTTCATATTTCACTAATTATAGCCTAGGCAAGGTATTTGCGGAACATCCAGCCGATCTTTGCCTTTAGATAGTCGCGGATTTCCGCTAGGGTTAAATCGATCTCGCCGCGATAATGTTTGCGCACGACTGCGATCGCGCCGTTAATTGTGAACAGTAGCTCCATTTCGGCATCCTTGTCCGTGACGCCATTCTTCTGCAGCACCGCCTTCATGCGCTGGCTCATGCTTTTTTCGAGCTGATGTAAAAAGTCGGTCGAAGCATCGCTGGAGAGGAGCTCGCGATAGATGCCTTCCTGGCTTTCGAAGAAAACGAACACCTCGTCGATATATTTTTCCAAACCTTCGAGTGTGCTGAGATTGTCGTACTCAGAGAAAAGACGTTCCTCGACCTCGTTCTGGAGCTCGGCGCCTACCTGGTAGAGGTTGTCGTAGTAGTTATAAAAAGTCCCACGAGTGATCTCGGCGCGCTCGGCCAGCTCTGTAACGGAGATATTACTAAGCGATCCGCGCTCAGCTAGAAGCTCTGCAAAAGCTTCCTGGATTTTGCGGCGATTTTTCGCAGTAGCGCGAGTATAAGACATCTTATTCATGCGTATATTATACAATACTTTGAACAAACAGTCAATAAAATGTCAAAATTTAGACACAGTCAAAGATTATTGTCCTTTTAGAACAGGGGTGCAACAGATATAATCTCAGGGTATGCGCAAGGTTACAGATTTTATCGTAAATCACTGCTATGTCATTTTCATTGTCTTTTTGGTGCTCACCGGTATTTGTGGAATCCTTGCAACGATAGTAAAAATCAACAAAGATATCTACTCTTATATGCCGGCCGACTCTGAAACTTCGCTCGGTCTGAGCATTATGAACGATGAATTCGACTACGATGCGACGAGCAGCTACGAAATGATGCTTACCGATGTCCCAGCCGATCAAAAAATGGCTATCAAAGAGCACATCGAATCTATCGACGGCGTTAAATCGGTCGATTATGATGAATCGGACACTTATAATCGCGACCAGTATACGCGCTATATCATCACTGTTGATGCGCCGGCCGATTCCGAGATAGCGGCGCGTGTCTATGACGAAATTCATGACAAATATGTCGAAGAATATGAGCTAGCCGAATCTGGAAAAGTACACGATTTTAACGGAGCAGTCCTAAAAATTCATGTCGCCTTGCTTGCTGTTTGTTTTGCGATGATTATCCTAATCGTCATGAGTAAATCCTGGGTCGAGCCATTCCTGTTTTTGTTCGCAATTTTGCTTGCCGTAGTCGTGAACAAAGGTACGAACATTATTTTCCCGAATGTCTCACACATTACTGACGCAATAGCGGCCATTCTGCAGATGGCGCTTTCGATGGATTATGCCATCATGCTGTCGACGCGCTACCGCCAGGAAAAAACGAAGGCCGATTGTCCGGATAAACAAACTGCGATGCGCCGTGCTATGCGCTACTCATTTGGCGCGATTTCTTCCAGCTCCGTCACGACAGTCGTCGGTCTCATTGTGCTCGTTTTGATGAGCTTTACGATCGGTCGCGATATGGGTCTCGTACTCGGTAAGGGCGTCATTTTGAGCCTCGTTTCGATCTTTACGTCTTTGCCGGCATTATTATTATTGTTTGACAAAGCAATCGAAAAAACCGCCAAAAAGACCCTCAATTTAAAGATGGATTGGCTGGGTCGCTTTGCCTATTGCTTCCATCGTTTTGCTTTGCCGTTATTCCTGATCGTCTTCGTCGGCGCATTTTTGCTGAAGGGCAGCACGACGATCGATTTTACTTCTTCGCAAAACAACAAAATCAAGGACGTCTTCAATGAGACTAACCAAATGGCGCTCATTTATGACAGCAAAATGGATGAGCAGGTTACGAAACTCTGCAACCAGCTCGATAAACGTTCGGAGACGACGCGTGTTCTTTGCTACGGCAACACAATCAATGAGGCTGAAAAATACAACGAGATTGTGCCGAAGATCAATAAGCTTAGTACGAAAAAAGTTACGACGGAAGATTACCTTGTCAAAGCGCTCTATTACCACTACTACAGAGATATCAACTCGCACGCAATCCCGCTCGAAGATTTTGTAAAATTTTTGCAACGCGATGTGTTCCCGAGCGAACGTTTTGCCGACGAAATTGACAGCGCGACTATCGCGAAAGTAAATCAATTCTCGTATTTTACCGATCAAAAGAAAGTGAATCAGCCGCGCACAAAAGCGGAAATTGCCCAAATTCTCGGCGTCGATTCAAAGAAACTTGATGATGTTTTCGTGCTATATCTCGCCGAGCAGGACCCGACTGTAAAACTCACGACTTACCAATTCGCGCGTTTCGTTACGAATGAGATTTTGACCGATTCACAGTACGGCTCCATGTTAACTCCGTCGCAAAAATCTGACCTTGCAAAACTTTTGGTGCTCAGCGACAGCAGCGTGACGAATACGCCAAAAACTGCGGCCGAATTGTCGCGTATTTTTGGCCTCAGCCAGGACATGATTGAGCGGATTTTTGTCTATTACAATTTCAGCACCATCTCGACTCCAACCGCCAGCGCGTCATTAGAGCGACTAATCAATTTTGCACTGACGAACGAGAGCGTTCTTGCCGAGCTAAATCTTAGCAAGGAGCAGGCGGCTGCAATTAAAACTCAAATCGCCGAGGCAAAAACGACGGTCGGAAACAAAAAGGTGGACGTTTTGGCGCAACTCGACGAAGCAATCGCTCAATTGCCGGGAGACGCCGACGAAATTGAGGCACTTCGCAGCAAATTATTAGCCAGTATCGCGAAGGCCGAAGCGGCCATTAATGGCGAATACAGCTATACGGACATCGCTAATATTGCGAACAAAATTGATGGTTCGCTCACTACACTCATTGGCGAGCTAAACGGTCTAGATTTGGATCAATTTGAAAATCTCAGTGACGAAACAAAAGCGAAGATTAAGGGCTATGCCACCCAGGCAGCAACCGCAATCGAAAATGCGCGCCAGAAGATTAACCTGAGTGACAAACTTGGAGCTTTAAAGCGTCTGTACAGGCTCTATCAGGCCGAAACGACGGCTAGCTCGACGAAAGTATCGCCGCGCACGCTCGTAGATTTTCTTATAGAGTATGCAAATGATGAAAAACTAAAAAGCGCGCTCTCGCCAGAAACAATGTCGCTGCTTAAACTCGCGCAATTCATCATGCACAACCAAAACGTTGGCTATTCTTATGGTTCGCTTTCTCAGACATTTAACCTGGACAAGGGAAAATTGAAGCTTGTCTATGCGCTATACGAATACCGCCACATCAATAAAGAGCCGCGTATTTCGTTGAAAGAACTCATCAACTTTATCGATGAAAAGATTTTGCCAAACCCAGAGTATTCCAATCGCCTCAGTGAAAGCGAACAAACGAAACTCGCGACAATTGCGACCTTGATGCGTGCCGCGGCGGCTGGCGTGCCGTTTAATTACGATTCGCTCTACCGCGCAATTTTGCCACTTGCTGGGAACTTCGACAAAAACAAACTCTTCCTCGCCTATCTCTACCACGGCTCGCTCTACGATTATGACGAAAACTGGACGCTCACGCTCGAGGTATTCGCGAATTATCTAACGGACAAAGTTTTGCCGGATTCGCGTTTTGTAAAATACATCGACAATGATATGCGCAAGAAAATCATTGATGGCCACAAAACTATCAACGATGCAAAAGATATGCTCGTCGGGCCAAAGCACTACCGCGCGCTGATCGAATCAAATCTTCCTGCCGAAGGCGAAGATACGTTTAACTTTATCAAAGACATCAAAGACGAACTCGGTCCAAAGAACAAAAAAGACTATTATTTGCTCGGCGATTCCGCGATGGCCTACGAAATGTCACAGAGCTTCAGTGGCGAAATGGACTTCATCACGGTCATCACGATGCTCGCAATTTTTGCCGTCGTCGTCTGCACATTCAAATCTGTCTTTGTCTCCATGCTTCTCGTGCTCGTGATTCAATGCGCTGTTTATATCGTCATGTCGTATCTTTCACTCACGGGTTCCAGTATCTATTTCATCGCACTCATTATCGTTCAGGCAATTCTAATGGGCGCGACCATCGACTATGCGATTTTGTTCACATCGTATTACGTCGAAAACCGCGGTTATTTCAAGCTCGGTATTAAAGACGCGTTGATCAGTACCTATAACAAATCGATTAGCGCGATTCTAACATCGGCTTCGATTCTCATTATTGTTACAGCAATCGTCGGCAACTTTACTTCGGCAATTGCGGGCAAAATTTGTCAATCAATTTCGCTCGGCACATTCTGTGCAACGACAATTATTCTAGTTCTATTACCAGCACTGCTCGCAACGCTTGACCGTTGGATTATCAAAAAGAAATCCTAACCAAATTCGATACAAGCCAAACCAATTACGCAGATGACAATTGCCAGGATGCGTTTAATGATTTCGCTTTTTGTCACACACTCGCGTTCGATTTTAGGGAAGCACGCAGTAATCAGGATGCCAAGCCCCATTACGGCGAATGGCTGCACGCTTTGCGATACGAACGACACTAGCGCTACTGATGCCATTGTCCCGGCCCAGGTCGACAGCACATTGCCGAACGAACTTAGCAGCTCATTGCCGAGGTTTAGGCCGACAATTTTTGCGCCGTTGGTTCGAAGCATTTTGTGGAATGATTTGCGATATGAAGCGGCAAAAAAGTAGAGCAAAACGCCAACCAAACACTGCGTCGCGCTTGTCCAAAACATTGTTTGATTAAAATCATGATCGAGGACGACATAGCGTTCGAGAATGAAATAAATCGCATAGGCAATCGAGACGAGTGCCATCATCGCGAGCGTCACGAGGCGACCTTTGTTAAAACGCTTCTTCGATGGCTCGTAAGTAATCAGTACTGCTGCCATTGTTGCGATTAAGCCACCGGCGAGCTGAATCGGCGAAATGCCTTGGTCTGGCAAGAATAGTGGCGACAGCACCAGCATAAAAACCGGGATCAACTGGAACATGATTGCGACGATCGTTGTGTCTTCGCGCGATAGCGATTTGAAGTAGAGAATATATGCGACTGAAACGACTGCGGCATTAATGAACAAGATTATGAATCCGCGCCAATCGAAGCTGATCGTGCAGCCGCAAATGAAGAAATAAATCAGCGCCATTAGGCCGCCTGCAATTAATGTCGAAGCCATCAAAAGCGAACGATAATCAGCGTTCTTTACCGCCTTTGAAATCAGGTATTTATCGATATGATTCGTCAGCGCATACATCGTCGCTGCGATCATCGCCAAAATAGCGGGGAAAATCATGATTTTATTATACTATTTGGCGCGGTATATAATAAAACTATGAAACAGATTCTTATTGCCACAACTAACCCAGGAAAAATTTACGCCACGAAGAAAATTCTTGAACGTCTTGGCTACGAAGGGCTTAGCTTTGCTGATTTGAATCTCGACCTGGAAGAGCCAGATGAGACCAAAGCGACTGCCGAAGAAATTGCGGCCGAAAAAGCGCTTGGCTATGCGAAACAATATGCCGACCTGCCGATTCTCGCGCGCGACGATACGAATACTCTCGTTGGCGTTGATGAAGAAGACGACCCAAAGAACCATAACAAGGCTTTCGTCGCTGCTCGCAAAGGCGAATATACCGACGACAATGGCTCGGAAGTTTTCGCGGAAATCGCACATAAATACGGTGGCTCCATCCCATGCCGTTTTGATTGGGGTTATGGCCTAGCTTGGCACGATGGTGATGAAATTAAGGTCGTTCACGGCCTTGCGTTTACCGATCCGAGCAAAATCAAACTGGTCGACAAAATCTCGCCAAAACGCGTGCCAGGCTTCTGTTTCTCGCCTGTGATGCAAGCAAATATCGACGGGGAATGGAAATACGACTCCGAGTTTACGGATGAGGATAACTGGAAAGCCTATTGGAATGTCCAGGCTGAAACGATTAAATCCTTGCTCGACCAGCTCGAGAAATAACTGCGCCGGCGACCAAGACAGCCGATGCTAACGCGACGACGTAGGTAGCGACATTATCATTTGTTGGTGGGTTTGGAATCTTGTGAGATTTCAGACCAAGGGTACCAATTCCGCGGACTACAACGGTGCGATCCGTAATATTGCCGCTGCCGTCTTCCGTGAAGTAAACTGGCAAATTAATCGTCACTACGGATTCGTCTTTTCGCGAGTTAATGAAGATGTCGTCGCCACCATTGTTGGCTTTGTTGCCATAGATCAATGTGTCGTCAGAAATATTCACATTTGTGGCGCTATCGGAACGAATGCTGATACCGCCGCCACGTCCTTGATATGTGGAATCTAATGAACCGGTCGCTGTGTTATTTCGAATAGTAGAATTATTGATATTAACAGTCATGTCGCCGTCGATGACGTTGTCGATGACAATACCGGAGCCGGCTGTGACGTAGGCGGTATTATTTTCAACGACAACATTATCGATATTAATAGTTGTCGTTGGGGCTCCGCCCGGTAGTAGGCGTAGTGGAGCTTCGCGCTCGTTGTTGCCAAAATATGAATCGGAGATATTGATCTCATTAGACTCATCGATATAGACTGGACCGACATTGTTTTGATAGTCGAGATTTTTGATATTAAAGGTGCCGATTTGGCGGCCAAATATACCGATCATCGAACGGTCCTCGCCAGAATATGCGCTGTTATCAATTGTCATATTTTCGACATCGACCGTTTCAATATCCAGGACAATCATGCCTCTGCCGTCGTAGTTTTTTATATCAACGTCTTTAATAGTTGCGCTCGTTGCATACTCTAGATAAATAGGCGAGCTAGCTTTCGTATCTTCAAAGGAAAGATTTTCTAGCGAATATATTGGCAGAGGGCACAATTCGGTCCCGCGCGCCTCTCTCTCAGCGTCAGTACAAGTGTATAGCGAGACGATACCCCAGTCTGAAGCCTCGTTCTTGAATGTGCTATTTGTGACGATTATCTCGTCATAGCCATCATTGTAGTAAACAATCGTGCCTTCACCGTTGCCATGTGCGACCACGCCGTTCGGCGATAAATCACCGTCATTCCAGTACTTAGCGAGACTGATGTTCCCGGAAAACGTTGAATTCGTAATTGTTGCCGATTTTTCCTCGATTGGCGTAGAGGAGTTGCTTATGCCGCGTCCGAGTTTTATCGCCGTGCCATCATTGCCGATGACATTGTTTTCGAATACGCAATTATCGACGAGGAGGTCGCCGCTATAGCTGTTAATGCCGCCGCCGTTTCCGGTTGTCGAATTGTGCTTGAAAGCACTGTCTTTTACGGTAACGTCGCCAAAGTTTGAATGAATTGCGGCGCCATAGCTCGAAGCCGCATCGCTACCGGAGTTGTTGTCGTAAAAAGTGGAATTCGCTACGGTGATCGGCGCCGATTCTTGCATAAAAATCGAGCCAATCGACTTGCCGCCGGTATGCTGAATAGTGCTGTTGGAGATTTCGACTGCGCCAGTACTCTGTATGAACGATGCGACGCCAGTCGTGACATAGTTGTTTTGAACCGTGCTGCCATCGATCTTTAATGTTCCGGCGTTTGAAATTAGGGAAGCGGTTGAAGTAATATCGTTCTCGCCAAGCTCAACGTGGTACTGACCATATGCGCGATCACCAGTCCCGTTGAAACGGAAGACAACTCCATTTTCGCTAAGATCACGCGTCCATCCAGGTGCGCCACCATCGATAGTTAGGCCGGAAATAGTTACGGTACTGTCTGCAGCGATTATGAATAGGCCACCGGCATAGCCATCAGCACGCGAAAGCGTCTTGTTGTTGCCGCGGATTGTAACGTCGCGCGTAATTGTTAGCTGACGATCGAAAGAAAAACTGTCAGACAATTCGCATTCTGCTTCATTTGCATCTGCGATGCAGGCCGCGAGCTGGTCCATAGTAGATATATTTGCGGTCGCAAAAACATCGCCTCCCGCGAGCGTTAATAAACCAATTAAAAATGCTGCGAGCAAAGCCCTATTCTTTTTCTCTTGTTGCAGCATGTGACCCTCCGATATAATGCTAATGCTATTATATCATATACTTGCACGAGACGCATTATGCTTGCGCATTAGTTGCGCAAAGCGATCAAAATCACGCGTAATATCCTCAATTTTTACAAGCATCGCCTGAAAGTCAGGGTCGTCAAAGTACATTTTCTTGGCCGCATAGCCATCGGTCGAGTATTTTTCGCGTAGGTGAAAACGCGCAGTTTCGATTAGCTGATCGTCGGTCCATTCTGGATGTAGATGTTTGGCGTAATCATAGGAACGGCTCAGACATTGTTCAACCTGCGTATTGCGATCGGCGGACGAAACAATTTTGCCGTAAATGCTACGAGGCTCGTGGCCGAGTGACGAGCGATGATCTTCGACGGCCTGCGCCATGGTCTCAACATCGTCGTCAGAGAAGTGCTCGTTGAGAAACTTGTCCGCTCGAAGCATTTTTCCGGATTCAATATTATGTGTTTCGTTATCGATTAAGCGCCCAAGATCGTGATATGCCGCAATAATATAAACCATGTCAATGTTTACGCCCGGCGCCTGATCGGCAAACAGCAAACTCCGCTCGATCACGCAATTAATATGATCGCTCGTATGTCCGCCAATCCCATCGTATTTTGGCAGAATTTCAGCCTCGATATATCGGCGAATATCTGCGCTCGGCTGCATTATTTTGCCCAATCCTCGAGTTCTTCGTCACTTGCGTCCTGATAGAAACGTACGGCGTCTTGCCATTCGCCGGCATTGGCGGCGTTGACGAGTAGCTGTGCGCTAGAACCGATTGGCGAGGAATGTGAGACACAGCATGCGTAGACTGATTTGCCAGTCCAATCGACTTTACTGACGAATGAGCTAACTACCCACGATGCCATGCCGTACCAAACTGGATAGCAGAGAATAACGGTATCATAATCGGCCCAGCCCGGCACCTCGCTCGTGACCAATTCTACGTCGCGTAGTGCTGGATTTTTGAATTCACTCGTTACGCGCGAATCATCAGACATGTAGTTTAAATCGTCTTCGGTATATGCGACTGTAGGTTGGATTTCAAAAAGATCTGCGCCTTTTAGCTCGGCGATTTTGCTCGCAATTCTTTTGACGTGCCCTTGTGCGGAATAATAGACTACGATAGTTTTACTCATTTTCACCTCCTGTTTAATATAATTATACCGCAGCGGCGGGGCATGAAAAATCCCTTGGACAGATACGTTGTATCCGCCCAAGGGTAAGGGAATTAGCCACCAATCCATGAGAGCACCAGTGCAGGATTATCTTCGTGAGAGCACTCATGAACGTGCTTCATCCATTCGCTTTCGTCGCCATCATGCAGATAGAATACGTCGCCGTTTGCGGAGATGGCCTTTATGACCAATTCCGGCATGTATGTCTCAAAGTTGTCGACGTAATCTCTTTCGAAGCGAACGATTGGTCCTGCCATAATTTCGGTCTCGTCTTTGAAACCTTTAACGCCAAACGCCTTTCCGGAAACGCGAAATTTGACGTTTACGCAATCATAATCTTCTTCCGAACTATAGTTCCAGAAGAACATGAATTCTCCAGTGCCAAGACCTTGATAAAAGGAGGCCATCACATTCGGATCTTTGGCGACAATTACACTTAGATTCCAATTTTCTAATCTTGGGGTTTTCTTTTCGATCACAAAAACCACCGCCTTTCCTAAAGAATGGATCTACAGTATATATTATATCACACTTCGGCTAAAAAGTCAATATGACTAGCGTCTGACTTCGTCAAGCATCTCTTGAGTTCTACGATCGAACTCTTCTTCGCTTTCTTTGACTTTTCTGTCAAACTCGGCACGTCTGTTGACCATTGTAATGACAGAAATAGTCGCGGAAATCGCGGCAAGAGAAAAGAAAACAAGAACGAGAATAATGATGAACTTGCGCACTGGCTTTAGGCTAATATCGGCCGCTTCTAGGGCCTCCATCGCTTTTTCGCTAAGCTGCGAAAGATCGTCGATGCCGTCATATTGAACGGCATATTTACGGCGGCAGCTCTTGCAAACTACATCACGCTCGCCAACTTTAAAGTCTAGATTACCGCCACAATTTGGGCATTTTTTCTCAATGATTTTCATGCTTTTATTATATACTATTCCGTTTTTAGCGCATCGCGGAAGATCTCGCCGCTTTCGCTCAGCTCGCCATCATCCTTGAGCGTCGATGATGCTTCTGGGCCATCCGAAAATGCCCAGTATATCCAACTAATCTTGTTTTTGCGTAGCCATTTCGCCCAGCGCTCGAATCCGTCTTTATATAATTTTCCGTCGCCGCTCGAATCCGTCGCGCCGCATTCGGAAATAAAGATCGGCAAACCCTCTTCGCGGTATTCGTCGATTTCGTCGCGCAGCGTAATATTGTCGGTTCCGGCATAAAAGTGCATGGCATACATGATATTCTCGGCATCCAGCGGCGCCTCGGAAACGCCAATCAAATCCTTACTGTATTTTGGCGTGCCGACAATGATTAGTGCTTTTGGTGAATTCGCGCGAATCTTCGCGATTGCTTTCTCGGCATAAGGCTTAATTGTGTTGCGCCAATCGACTTTATCGCCATTTGGCTCGTTACAAATCTCATAAATCACATTCGGCACATTGGCATATTTCTTCGAAATCTCGTCGAAGAAACCGAGCGCCTCTTTTTCGTGTTCTTTCGGGTCGCCATCATCCAAAATATGCCAGTCAACAATTGCGTAAATGTCCAGTTCGATACAAATATCGATCAGTGATTTTACGCGCTCGGCGAGCTTTTCGTTTTTGATGTATCCGTCTTTTTCTGGATCGGTATACATTGCGATGCGAAATACATTGATACCGAAATCTTCCTTCAGTTTTGTGATATTTTCCTTCGTGTATAGCTCTTCGAACCATTGAATGCCGTGCGAACTAATGCCAACGAGCTGCATTTCTTTGCCGCGACGATTCATGAGCTGCGCGCCATCGACATGGAGATCACCATTATAGGAAACGCTCTTAAGATCGACCGAGTCGACGCGTTTTACGTCCTTTACGGCCGCCCAAATCCCCAGGCAAATTAATGCTAAAACGGCGAGGATTTTTACAACCTTTTTCATTTGCCCCTCCAGAATAGGCCAAGATAGCTCGTCGGTCCATATTTCTCACGCGCATTTGGTTTAAAGTGCTTGTAATGTCGCGCTCTGCGAACGTCGAAGAGCAGTATTGCGGACAAATAGGCAGTGTTTACGGCCATCCAAACAATCGGAATAATGTAAGCCTCCATCTCCAAGAACTGAGCTTTGTAGACGGCTAGAATAATGCCACCAATATTCAGGCCAAATAGCGCCAAGTGCGTGGAAAACATTTTAAAATCAGCCATGCCGCGCTTTGCTTTTGCGGCCCCTTTCTTTGTGACTTCAAATTTTTTGTCTGCAAAACCAACAAGCTCTTTCAGGATGACGCCGGCCAAAAATGGCGCCTGAATTAATTCGTATATTTTCATCCAAGTCGAAGATTTATAACGGCCCTCTAGCCAGTCAATCACGAAGCGTTTTAGCACATATTGTGCGGCAAAAATCGAAATAAACACAACGATTTCGCCCTGAATTGCAATAATGCTAAAGTACGCAAATAGCAGTGGCAGGAGCATGTAAAGCATGCGTTTTAGCCCAAAACACCAATAGCTAATCGCAACAAAATAATCCATTTTTTGGCGCACATTCAGACCCTTGCGGCTGAAGATACCGTAAGATTTTGCGGTCTGGATACAGCCGCGCCCCCAGCGCGAACGCTGTTTCAGGAAACCGGCCGTGTCATTGACGGCCTCGCCGTGCGCGAGGATATTATTAATTGCAATCCCTTGGTAGCCTTTCGATTCAATCAGCATGCCGGTCGCTACATCCTCGGCGATTGTTGCAACGGCAAAACCGCCCACGCTCTTTAGCGCCTTGCGCGACAACACACAGTTCGTTCCGCAGAGAATTGTCGAATTCGTATTGTTGCGTGCTAGCTGAATGTAATGATAGAAATAGTCCTGTTCAAAAGGTAGTCTTTGGCCAAAACGCGCCTGGAAATAATCTGGATTTTTGAAGCTCTGTGGCGTCTGCACGAAGCCAACTTTTTCCTCCGCCAAAAAGAACGGCATAGTTTTCATTAGGAATTCTTTTTCTGGCCTCATGTCAGCATCGAAAATCGCGATGTATGGTGACTCGGTTTTTCTGATGGCATTATTGTAGTTTCCGGCCTTTGCATAGTCGTGTTTTTGGCGCGCGATATAGCCTACTTTGTATTTCTTCGCCAGCTTCAGCATCTCCTTGCGGTCGCCATCGTCGCAAAGATAAATATGCACCTTCTTCGGGTCTGGGTACTTCATCTTTGCGCAGGCCTCGAGCGTCCCGGCCAGCACTTTCTCGTCTTCATTTAGCGTCGCAATAAGGACATCTACGTCTGGAAAATCTTCTTTTTTAGCCTTCGGTATTGCCGGCGACTGCTTTTTGAAACGCAAAATATTCCAAAAGTGCACAAAAAACTCAAAGGTTTCAACTAGCTCAACAAAGATAACCACTAGGCCAAAAATTATATCGACCGCGCGGAGGTTAAAAGGAATCGTAAGAGTGACGCGGTAAATAATATAAACCGTTGTTGCAAGCAAAGCGAGGGAATAGATAGCAATCTTCAGCGGGTTTTCGTGCGCCGGCTTTTTCTGACTCATGTAAAAATTATACGACAGGCGACGGAGAACTCATACCTTAAGCGCGACGAGAACGTGTGCGCATGAGGCTGATGCCAATGATGACCGTTGCGCAACCGAGGAAGATCGCGGCATAGGAGACAATTTGGTCAAGCGTGACTGGAGCGGATTCTGGGCGATATGGTTCGACGTCGGTGTCCGGTTTGCCTCCAGTGAATTTATCAGTATAGATAATGTTCACTAATTCGACGTGGCCATTGCCGTTGTCGCGCATCTGGAAGTTGATCGCGGCGAAGTTTTCGTTACCAAAGTCGAGCTCATCGATTGGCACTGGCGTGTCCCAAATCGTGCCGAACTCTGGGTTCTCGGCGATAGTTGGCTCCATCTTTTCGAACGTACGGTCAGAGCTGCTGCGTGGGTAGACGTTGCCGTCGTAGGTACCCCATTCTTCGGATTCCATGATGAGGCCGTCGCGACGCATTGCGTAGACGGTCAAATTGCTCTTATCGAAGTCATCTTCTTCGCTATTAAGCTTTACGAGCGGTTTGTTCGAAGTAATGTAGAGAACTTCATCGAGCGGATAGAATTCGCCTTCAAAGCTTTGGCGACCAGAATAATTTGCATATTCCTTGGTTGGCGATACAGAGTAAGCGTAGATATCTGTGCCTTCAGGAATGGTTGGGCCGAATTCTGGTTCTTCCGGCAATGGTTCGAACTCGTCATCGGCGCCCATGCCGCCAGATGGAGCGACATAGCCTGGCAAGTTTTCATCTAGAACAACGGTGTTGCCCCAAATGAAGATGCGTTTGAGCTTGTTGTCGTTTGCGAATGCGGCGTTGCCCATTAGGGTAATCTTGTAATCGATTGTCGCTTCTTCGAGCTTCGGGTTATTGTAGAAGGTTGCTTCTGGAATTGTTGCGTTTGTGAAGGTTCTTGGTATGCTGACCGTGCGGAGTTTTGGCATGCCGCTAAATGCGTAGCCGTCGATGCCGTTAAACTTGGCTGCGGTCAAATCGAAGTCTGTCGTTTCGTCGCCCATGGTTTCGAACGCGGTGCCCTTGAAGGCGCGCTGGCCAATCATGACTACTTCATTCTTTAGTTCTGGCGCAAATTGAATTTCGTTGAGTTCCTTTGCGGCGAGGAAGGCTTCCTTACGGATGTCGCGTAGGGCAGTGTCTTCATCTGCCACAACTAGTTGGAGTTTCTGGCAGTATTCGAATGCATTCGCTGGGATTGTTGGTAGCTTTGTGATTGTGGCCTTCGTCATCTTCATGCCATGGAATTCTGGCTGGCCATCGTTTGCAGCAAGCGTTGGGAGCATCTCAGACTCAATTACGATCTCATGTACTTTCGAGCCCCAGAAGGCCTGGAAGATGGCCTGTCCGGCAGTATTCTCATAGGTCAAATTTGGCTTGATTGTGACCTTGCTGTAATTAACATTATCGTTGTCACCAGCGTTAAATGCGGATGGACCGATGAAGGTGACGGTGCTTGGAATTACTAACTCGTCGATCACTGAAGCGCCGTAGAAAGCGGAGTTCCAGATGTGAGTCAAGCCTTCTGGCAAGCCGCTAATCGTGGCTTTCGCCCACTGGAATGCTTCTGGCCAAATCTGCTTTAGCGTGTCTGGAATTGCTACGTCGCCAAGCTCTGCTTCATAGGACGCATCGTTGCCGATCGATTCTAGCGCGTGCGGCAAGATAATCTCGTCGACCTTTGCTTCTTGGAGCATGGATGCGCTTAGGGCTTTCCAATTCGTATCGTTGAGGTCGAGTTTTTCTGCCTTTAGACCGTAGAAATATGCCCACTTCTTGTCGCAGCTTGCGAAGCCGTTGCAGATATACTCAGTCGTGCCTTCTGCAGTATGCGGCTCGCCGGCATGTTCGCCAAACTTCACCACGCCAAGCTTTTGGCCTGCACCGAAAGTTGCGACGAAGCTACCGTATTTGTCCATATTTTCGGCATTGGTGTGAATATTTTTATCATGCAAGTTGACGTCGATGGTTACATTGCGGAGTTTAGGCGTGTTATAAAATGCGTTGCTGCCGAGCGTGGTAATTTTGTTACCCAAGACAACGTCGCGCGCGTCGGTTCCGTAAAATGCCTCTTCGCCAAGGTAGGTGAGGTTAGGCAGATTCACGTCAGCCGTAAAGCCCTCGTCCATGTAGAATGCAAAGTCGCCGATTTTTGTAATTGTCGAAGGGAGATTTGCGACCGGAGCCTTTATTTCTTCTTCACTAGCAATTACTGCGTTTGGATAATACTCAGGATACTGCGTGAAGTTTCTATCGTCACTTGTGACCGTGCCCCAGAATGCTCTCGTGCCAATCTCGGTAATGCCAGAAGGAAGAACAATAGGGTTGGTGATTTCTGCGCGCATAAAGGTATTCTCAGCAATCTTGGTTAGCGTGCTAGGGAGCTTGAAGGTCTTAACCTTCATGCGATGGAACGCGTTATATTTCGTCTCCGTCCATTTAGCCGCGCTCGCATCGAACTCGTCGACGTAGTTTGCGAAGAGATCTGGCGTGTCTGGTGGCGTTACGGACTTCTCGGTGAATTTGATTTTATCCAAATGATAGTTGTACTGATACCAGTAGTTCGTCTTGTCGTAATCATAAGGGACAACGCCGAGATAGCCGCCATTTGTATTGCCAACGAATACGGTCTCCCATGTAGAAACAATAATCTTTTGACCGTCGCTTCTTTTGCCGAAGATGTCTGTATCAAACGTCAATGTCTTCATCTTGCGGCTGCCGATAAATGCAGCGTTTTCAATTCTTTCCGTTGCTTCACGAATAGTTAGATTAATAATATTTGTGGTATTAAATGCGCTCACGCCAACGTATTTCAGCTTGCTATGGTCAAAGTTCGTAATCGTGAGGTGTGAGTTGCCGGCGAATGCCTGAGTGCCAATATACTCAATGTCTGCCGGGAGGCTAGCGAGCACCAAGCTAGGATTATTTAGCGTCCACATGAAGGAGTTGATGCCGAAGCCCTTCAAAGTGGAAGGGAAGCTCACGGAAGATGGGCCGCTGCCGCCGTTCGTGCTATCAAAGGTCGGGAACGAGCCACAGTTGAGCGAGAATGCGGATGAACAGGTCCACATAAAGGCTTGGCTATCGATATATTCATAGCCTTCGCCAATATTGAGCGTCTTTAGGTTATGTGCAAAATCTTGGAAGAATAGGCTGGAGATGACGTTCTTTTTGTCTGCCATTCCATTCTGATAGCCCTGATCGCTGATTGATCTACGTGGCGTGATTACTGTGTCATTTGCTCCGTACGGGGCAATGACATTTAATGTCTCGACGTATTCACTGGCGTCAGTACCGAGACGATTCGAGCAAATGCCCAGCATGCCATCGCAGACGGTTCCTTGTGAGCCGCTGAGTAGAACTCTAAAGTCCGTAACGAGACTATTGCTGTCGTAGTCCGACACTGCCATCGTGTCGAATTTTACAGTCACGGTTTTGATTGGGTTTGCGGCGAATATTGCGGCGCCAAGTCTGCGGATGCTCTTAGGGAAGCTAATTTCCGTGATGTTATTCTTGGCGAAAGCGAGATCGCCGATTATGGCGAGATTGCCAAGATTTACGGAGCTGAGGTTGGTATTGTAGAAGCTACTAGTAGAAACCACCGGTGTCGAGTTCGAAAAATCGACTGAACCGAGATTGTTATTCATGAAGGCACCGTGGCCAATTGTTTCGAGCGTTGGCTTGAAGGTGACCTTCGAAACGCCGGAATCTGCGAACGCGAGCTCGCCAATCGACTTGATATTCTTTGAATCAAATTCTAATGAAAGATTCGGTGTATTCTGGAAGACTCTACCATAAAGCGTCTCGACGTTATCGCCGAGAGCGAGGCTCGTGAGTTCGGAACAATCTTTACAGATTGCCTCGCCGACCTCTTTCGTATTAACATTGAGCGTCTTTAGGTTCGTGCCGGCAAAGACGTAGCCGCCCAATGTTTGCTGAGTACTGATTGAGACGCTGGTATTGTTTGCGTTGAATACGACGTCTTCGAACGCATGCCAACCAATATATTTTAGCTTGTCAAAGCCGGACATTTTTACATGCAATCCTGCAAATGCACCATCGTCAGAGCTGTCGCCAGCGATAACCATATTATCGCCAAAGACGAGCTCGACTTCACTGTTATTTGCGAGATTATTCTTGAACAATGGGGAGAGACTGCGGAGCTGAACCTTCTGCGTATTGGTCATATCGACTTTCGTAAGGCCAGTTGGGACCGTCGCAGTAGTTTCGTCTTCTAGGATTCCGTCGACAAAGTAGGTGTCGAGGCCGCTTTGGGAGCTGGCGGCCATAACTTCGTCGAGAGATGGGACGACGACGGTAGTGGCATCGGCAGGCGCGGCTTTAAAGCCAATCGTTACGACTGGTGTATCACCGGTCTCGTCGACCTCGTATACCCAGGTAACACCGCGACTATCGGTAAATTCATGCTGTTCTACTGCGTGGACTGTGCCACTGGCGCCAAAACACAAAAAAGCCGCCAATAAGCCAGCGATTAATAGGTTATGTGTTTTTGTTTTGACCTTAATGCTCATGCGTCTCCCAAAATACTGCTTAAGCCTTTTTTATATAATAACACATTTATTTTGCTTATGGTAAAATATATTACATATGAAGGCCAAAATAAAAACTATTCTTGCAACAATTTTTCTATCGTTGATTATTCCTTTTGCTAGCGCGCATGCCGCTGACCCGGTTATTGCAATTAATGACGTCGGTCAGCTTAACACTTTTGCATCTGCGGCCGGCAATTTTAAACTTACGGCGAATATCGAGATGAACCAGAACATTAATCTCGGCGAATCATTCAAACTCGACCTAAACGGCAAAACTATTTCAACGAATGGCTATAAAATCTATGTTGCCGGAGACGCGACCATTAAAGATACTTCGGCGAACGAATCTGGCAAGATTATTGGCAAAACCACATACGCATTCTATTTACGCGCCAACCGCACACTAACTATCGAATCGGGTAACTACGAAAGTATTAATAGTTTTGTATTTGCGGTAATGGCGAACTCGAAGCTTGTTATTAATGGCGGCTCCATGACGGCCCCGTATGTCATTGTTTATAACTCGGGCACTACGGATGTCAATGGCGGCACCTTGACTGGTACTAGCGCATATGCGGTTGTCCAAAGCAATGCTGGTAGCACGTTAAATATCAATGGCGGCACGATCACTTCCACGGTCGGCTCTACCATCTCGAACAAGCAGGGCGCTATTAACATGAACGACGGTTATATATATGCGCCGAAGGGCATGGGCATCCAGAATAAAGAAGATGGAGTTTTGACAATGACTGGCGGCAAAATTCAGACCGATGCCAATGCTGCAGCCGTTAACCTATCGAAACCTGGCGCCAAAATGACGATGTCTGGCGGCGAGATTATCGCGATGAAAGATTCTGGTAACGGCGCCGGCGGCTCGGGTATCAGCCTATTCAAGGATACTGAGCTAACGATGACTGGCGGCAAAATTCGTAGCTATAACCAAGCAATTATGGGCAACGGTACGATTGAAGAGAACTATGACAACTGCGGCAGCAGGGCAAAAATCACCATCACTGGCGGCGACATTAATTCCGAAACGACCGCAATGTATATTCCGCAAAAAGACGGTGTAACGCAAATTTCTGGCGGCACGATTACTGGTGGCGACACTGGCATCGAAATTCGTGGCGGCACATTAAACGTAACTGGCGGTACAATCAAAGGCGGCCCAGTTGGCCCGGCTACGAGTACCGAAAACTATAACGGCACCACCGCAACTGGCGTTGCAATTGCGGTTGCTCAGCATACTACGAAGCAACCGATTACGGTCAATGTATGTGGCGCTACGCTCCAGGCGGCCATTCCGTTCTTCGAGACGAATCCAATGCAGAACGCAGCCGACTATATTAACTTGATTAACATCAAACTTGGCGAATCTTGCACGGAGGCACCAACCTTCATCTCGGATGAAAACACTGCGGTTTATAGCGAGGACTTCACCGGCTTTATCTACGGCGGCCGCTATTCGCAAAGAGTAACGGACTATGTCGCCGAAGGCTATGGCGAGATCGAGGAAAGCGATTCGATGATCGCTGTTTATCCATATCACGAAGCTACGGCAGAAGAAACAGATAATGGCGAAGTTACGCTTTCGAAGCGGCAGACCCTAAATGGCACGGAGATTACCATTAATGCAACTCCTGCGCCGGGCTTTGTTGTTACAAAAATAGAGGTAACTGATGCTGATGGCAATAGTGTTCCAGTCCGCGGCAATACTTACATTGCGCCAAACAGCGACACGACAGTTAAAGTTACATTTGGCACAAAAAACCCAGAAACCATAGATAATATTGGCGGCTATGCCGCATTGTTGGTCGCATGTTTAGCTGGCACTATCTATGTCATCTCGCGCCTAAGGCTCGCAAGATGTACCGCAAAAGCGCTAAAATAGAAGCATGAAGTTATTGCTCCACACTTGTTGTGCTCCATGCAGTGTTTACTGCATCAAAACTTTACGTGCCGAGAATATTGAGCCGACTCTTTTTTGGTATAACCCGAATATTCATCCTTATTCCGAATATAAAGCGCGCCGTGATTGTCTCATTAACTATGCTGAACAAAAACAAGTACAGCTCGTCGTTGAGGACGCCTATGGCCTAGACGAGTTTTGCAAAAATGTTATCGATAAACTCGGTACGCGCTGCGAAGATTATTGTTATCCATTGCGTTTCCGCAAAGCCTTTGAGTATGCCAAAGCGAACGGCTACGATACGATCACTACGACTTTGCTTTACAGCATCTACCAAAAACACGATAAAATTGCCGAAATTATGCAGGCAATGGCAAAAGAATACGGTATCGAGTTTTTGTATCGCGACTTTCGCGAAGGATGGCGTGAAGGGCAGGACGAAGCGCGCGCAGCTGGGCTCTATATGCAAAAATATTGTGGCTGCGTGTTTTCCGAAGAAGAATCCGGACTCGGTCGCGAAATCGCAAAGCAGCTAAAAAAGCAGGGCATCTCGCCGACTAATGCAAACGTGCGAAAAATTATTGAAAATAACAAAGAGGACGGCATCATTAACCCGACAAAAATAAAGGAGAAACAATGAGCGGAGAAGTAATTCGTGGGCATGAAGATGAATTTGCAAATCTGTCCGAGGAAATTACTAGTACGGGTGTGACCGTATATGAGCGTTTGAATCCGACGAATGTCGACAAAGCCAAGGCAGAGTTTCTCGCAGACCCTACTCTCGTCCATCCGAATTATGAGCAGGGCAATCTCGACCCGGATGAGGTTAGTCGCAATTTAGCGAAGCTTGATGAAATTGACGTTGAGCTTCAGAATTCCGATTTGTCAGACGCTCGCCGCCGTTTGCTCGGTTTGATTGCTAATGATTATCGTAAACAAAATGAATTTCTCGCCGCAAACCTTGCCTATAATGCCGCGACGGACCCGGCCGAAAAAGCAGCTGCTGCTGAGTACCATCGCCAAACCAACGAGGCGCTCTACGGTAAGCCAAACGAAGATACGTTTTACTCGCTTTTGCGCGAAAGGTTAGGCAAAATCAATTACGAATCATTATCGGACGAGGAGAAAAATACTTACGACTCGCTTATTAGTGAAATTGGCCCGCTCAAAGAAGGCAACGTTGAACGTTTTCGTCCAAAACCAGAGACCGTGCAGCGCTTTGCGGAGTTAGTGAACTATTTCTTTGAAGGATTTTTGAAACATATTCCAGAAAAAGAATCATATACTCCGAAGGAAATGTGTGACATCGTCAACGAAATCCTTGATCAGGAATTCGACGACCCGGACATGGTCTATCGTGCTGAGATAAAACCAGGCGCAAAGAACGCTTCGGCCAATCACGAAGATCGCCGTATTTATTTCCCAGACGACGAAACAAAGACTTATACTCCAGCCCGTGCCAAGGCGCTCATCGTGCATGAGCTAGGCAGCCATGTTATGCGTGCCATCCCGTACACGGACCACGAAGTCGCTGCGCTCTCGATGGGCCTTCCGAATAACGAGGAGTTTGACGAAGGTGTCGCAATGAGCGTCGAGCAGGCAATTAATGGCGCATACAAAGATTCCGGCATCGACCATTATATTAATATTGGCCTTGCGACCTTTAAGGGAAAGAATTTCCGCGAAATTTATAATATTGAATGCGAGCTGAAAGGCCTTTTGGGCGAAAATACGTCACCGGTCTTCAATGCAGTGCAACGCTGCTTCCGTGGTACGGCGGAGTTGCCAAATAATAAGGATCTCGCCTACTATAACGGCTCGAATCGCGTTTGGAAATACATCGAAGAGCATATCGATGACCCAGAACTCTTTGACCATCTATTTATGACTGGAAAAATCGACTACGAAAACCCAGACCAAGAAGCAGTTTCTTACGAAGTACGCACAAAAGGAATATAAAAAACTACCTGCCGCAAGGCAGGTAGTTTTATGTCTTTAGCGACCGTCGCGCAAGTTGACGTGTTTGCGCTTTTCGCTGTGTTTGTGGTTGTTGTTGCGGTTCAACTTTGCAGTTGGAACAGCTTTACCCTTGGTTTTGCGTGCCATATAATCTATAACCTCCGAAATTATTTGTCAGCTTTAGCTGCTTTTTTCTCGGCTTCTTTTTTAGCCTTGGCAACTTTGTTGCCGCGGGTAGCCTTGAGAGCCTCAGCCTTCTTAGCGCGAGCCTTGAAGCGGTCGACACGACCCTCGGTATCGATGATCTTTTCTTCGCCCGTGAAGAATGGGTGAGATGCGCTGGAAATCTGCATCTTTACGAGTGGATACTCGTTACCATCCGTCCACTTGATGGTTTCGTCAGACTTAGCGGTGGAGCGAGTTAGAAAAGAAAACTTTGCCTGCTCATCGGCAAACACCACAAAGCCATAATCTTTAGGTTGAATTGATTTTTTCATAATTACGAATAATTATATCAGATTACGCCCCTGAAGTAAAGTATCAAAAAAGAGAGCGCTCATGCTAAACTGAAAGTATGAAAAAACCGAAGCTTATCGCTATTATCGCCGGTGCGGTAGTGGCCGTTGGCGCCGCAGCCGCATTAATATTCTTCCTTATCAACAACGCTGCAAATGACGAGATAAAAATCTACGACACGGACGCCTTTTTCTTAGCTTCGAAGGAAGATGGCGATACGAAATATGCGCTTTTTCGCAACAATGGCGAAAGGCTCACGGATTTCATTTATAGCCACGCTGAATCATTCGTCGATGGCTACGCGCTCGTTCGCCATACTGATGGTAGAGCTGGCATCATCGACCATAACGGCAAGATGACGGTCGATTTCGGCGTTTATGACAATATTGCTGCCCGGGTCGGCATTTATGAGGCAATCAAGGGAAGTGATAGTGTCCTAATCCGCGGTAATGGCGAGGTTTTAGCCAGCGATTACGAGGATTACGTCTTTAGCAAAGAAGCTCCATATGTTGCTGTTCGCTACGGCGAAGACCAATACATCCTTTACAATGCGTTCGGGGAAAAGCTCTCGGAATTTAGAAGCAAAGATGCTCCAGTTTTCAGTGATCGTGGCAAAAAATCCGCCAGCGCACTCAGCAGCAAAGATCAGATTATTATTCTCAGCAATCGCAATTTCAAGGTAGCTGAGACTGCGGAAGCTTCGGCTGTTTATTCCATTGAAGATGCGACCGAAAATGGCAAGATTATCACTTTCCGCGAGTACAACAAATATTATAGTAATGATGCTAAACGCGCCATTTATAACAAGAGCTTCAAGGAATTCGGCGATGAATGCAATAGCCTGGCGCTAAACGACAACATTTATGACGAAGACAACGTCTACATTACCTGCAAGAAGGATGGCAAAGACTATCTAATCCGCAACAACGAAATTTCGGAATTTAACCTTCCGACTTATACTAGCGGTCTCATTGTCTATGATGAAAACCATTTTGCTAACTACGATTCTGACGCGAAGAAGGTCGACATTTATGTTGATGGCAAAAAGAAACTTATGGTCGATGCTGATCGTTATATCTCGCCGTCAGGCAGGAGCTATGCCGTCGTTAACCGCGCGGAGAAAAAGATTACCCTCTACGATCTCGACGCGAATGTGGTTTATACGCTCGAGAATGCCGCTTCGTCCAGCGAACTTTCTCTCGATAAAAACGGCAATATTATTTTCCGCGACGGCAAACAGGAAGGTGGCAAAAAATACTCCCTGATCAACCGCAGTGGCGACAAAATCGCCGGCAACTACGAGTCAATTACCGTGCATGGAGACTATTACTACGTTAACTATAAAGAGTCCGACGTTAGATATAGCGCTCTGCTAGACAAAGAGGGCAAAGTTATTATTTCCGGCGAATACGACAGCATTCAGTTCGGCAATGACGATACGGTCATTATCGGCAGCAAAGGCTACTATCCTGACAGGAAGGTCGATTTGTTTGACGTGCAAAACAAAACCATCAAAGCCTCCTTCGAGTGCAGTAGCTTCACTATTCGCGAAGAGGGTTACTTAAGGGTGCAAAAATCAGACAACACGATCGTCTACTATACGCTTGATGGCAAAGAAATCCTAAAAACAAAAGATTAATTATTTGTCGCGCTTATATAATTTGCGCGTAATTTCTTCGAGAACCTGTACGCCGTTTTCCAACTGGTAATAATGGCGTACATAGAAAAGCGTTACGACGAGTAGAATTGCATCCATGATACCTACGCCAAGCGTGACAATGTCTGCCCAGCCACCGCTAGGAAGCCAGATTTCGAGTGCGCCAAAAAAGATAAAGAAGAGCACCATGAATAGGGCAAAAAACATCGTAACAATCAGATGAATGAAGCGTTCGTGTTGGAACTGTGCCGTCATTGTTTTGTGGTATTCAATGAGTTCTGGCGTCGGTTTTTCGGATGCCTTTTCAATGTATTCGATGTAGGCTTTTAGTTTCTTTTCCATTAGATTACGCGTCCAATTTCTTCAATCGTCGTATCGCCGCGTAGCGCTGCGAGAACGCCCTTTTGTTCGAGCGTTAGCATACCTTCAGCGCGGGCGGTCTTTTCAATATCGTTCGTATTAATATCACGTACGTCGCCGCGGATGAACTTCTGAATCGGCTCAGTTACGATGAGCTGTTCCATGATTGCGGTACGACCATTAAAACCGAATGGACTCTCTTCGCTTGGCTTTTCGCGCCAGAGCGTGATGTTGTTTAGATCATAGCCGAACTTCGACATGTCGACGCCTTCAAGTACGTCGCGAATGTAGCGAGCAACGCTTTCGTCCGGGCGGTAAGCTTCCTTGTTTTTGTCGAGCTTACGTACGAGACGCTGTGCGATGAGCAAGCGAACCGATGAGGAGAAGATTGGGTTTACGCCAATCAAATCGATCATACGTGAGAATGCGGCGGAAGTCGTGTTGGCATGGAAGGAAGAAAGCACCAAGTGGCCAGTAATCGAAGCCTGAATTGCCGTGCGTGCCGTATCGCCATCGCGAATCTCGCCAACCATCACGACATCAGGGTCGAGACGTAGAACGCTACGTAGACCATCTGCGAATGAACCGCCGTCGTTCGTATAAATCGGAATCTGCGAAATGCCGGGGATGCCGTATTCGATTGGATCCTCAAGTGTAATAATCTTGCGCTCGGTAGTGTTCAAAGCATTTAAAATCGAGTACAAAGTAGTAGATTTACCGGAACCGGTAGGACCGACCATGAGGAGCAGGCCGCGTGGATGCGAAACGACCTCTTCAATTGCTGCACGTTCTTCTGGCGTGATGCCGAGTAAATCTAGGTTCAAAAGGCTTTCATCGAAGTTGAAGAGGCGAAGCACGGCGTCTTGGCCATACATCGTCGGCACCATCTCGACACGAATATTCAAAATATGCGAAGCGCCGTCGCGATGGATTTCCATCTGCATGTGGCCGGACTGTGGCTTGTTGCTGGCGGTCGAAATATTTGCGCGGGAGCTAAGCTCGCCCATGAAAATGCGGTACTTGTCCTTGCTAATCTCTGCGACCGGGTGCAAAATGCCATCCACGCGCATGCGAATGCGGATAACCTCGCGCATATTTTCAATGTGAATATCGGACGAACCGAGCCGATCGGCCTGGTCGAGCAAGTAGTCGAAAACGCGATCAGTCGAAACGCTATCGAGCGTCTTTGAAACTTGGTGGATCGTCTCGCTGTCGCCCTCGGATGCAATCTCGATATCGTCGTAGGTGACCTCCATTGGCGGATCATGGCGAAGCATGAAGACTTGGTAGGCGGAATTGGAAATCAAGAAGAACTCACAGCGGAGACCGCGTGATTCGTAATCAGTCGAGAGGCGCTCGATTGTGCTGCTTGGCGTCTGGCTTGTCACCATAAACTGGTAAGGCTTAATCTCATCGCCTTCCTGGAGCGGGATAATAAAATCCTTGTGCATCTGCTCTTTATCGAGCACGCCCATCGTCAGCGGAATCTCGCGTTCGAATTCGCGCGTATCAAGATAGATTAATCCTAGAATCCTTGCGCGGCGAGCGGTCGCTTCCTCTTCATTTTGCCTACGCTTGGCTTGAACCTCACCTTCATTCATAATATAAGTATAGCATGAAACAGCTTAAGGTTATATTCTATAATATTCGTTCGACCTATAATGTCGGCGCTATTCTGCGTACTTGCGACTGCCTGGGCGTTTCCGAGGTGATTTTTACCGGATACACGCCATTTTTCGATAAAGGTTTACCGTACGAGCAAGAAAAACTGCGCAAGCAGATTCATAAAACTGCGCTCGGCGCGGAGGAGACGCTTAACTGGCGTCGCGCGGAGATTAATGACGCGATCGCCGAGCTGAAAGAGCGGGGCTTCACAGTGCTTGCGCTAGAGCAGGGTGAAAACTCGCTCAATCTCGCTGATTCGCCAGAATTGCCAGAGAAACTCGCTCTGATTTTAGGCGAAGAAGTGCACGGCATTCCGGCTGAACTACTTAGTCGCTGCGATCATTTACTCGAAATCCCGATGCTCGGCAAAAAAGAATCCTTCAACGTTTCCGTTGCAGCTGGCATTGCGCTCTGGGAAATTACCAAGTCCGGCCTGAGTGGAACAAGAAAACATCTACGTACGCCGCAATAATCCCGACGATCATTGCGATACCGCGAATTCCGCCGAGGAAGCTCGAGATATTGTAGGCAAGATTATCAAAAGTAAAGATATTTGCCAATGGTTCGGCGACCATGATCGTGAGCACGGCCGCGAAAACTACCGACTCTGCAATACGCAATGCGCCGAATAGGCCGCTCTTGCCTGCGCGCATGTAGAGAATTAGCGGGAAGCCCAAAACCAAGAGACCATAAAGCGCATATTGGATCCACATGATACTGACGCCAGGGAAGAATTCGGACAAACCGTTCGCAAAACCTGCGCCCCAGTTGTCATAGACGGCCACGCCAGCAATCATCGCTAAAAATGGCACGCCGACATTATGGCGTACAACCACGAACAGGATGATTAATGCGATTAGGAAGATTGCTAGTATCATGTTTGTTTTTATCCAATTTCCTGCCGTTATTTTAGCATAAACAGTATGATTCTAAAACAAGAAAAACCGCTCCGTGAGGAGCGGCTTTTCCGGTTTGGCGTTTTAGGCGCCGACCTTATCTTTCTTTGGTGTACGAGTTGCGTTGTGCTCGACGTATTCGATGATCTTACCAGCAACGTTGCGGCCAGTAATTTTCTCAATACCGAAGCCCGGCGAAGCGTTAACTTCTAGACAGAGCGGACCGCGCGCAGATCGCATAATGTCGACACCTGCTACGTTAAGGCCCATAGCCTTTGCTGCGTTGACTGCCATCTTTTCTTCCTGAGGAGTCAACTTAATTGGCGTACCAGAACCGCCCTTGTGCAAATTCGAACGGAAATCATCATCAAGACTCTTGCGCTGCATCGAAGCGACAACTTTGCTGCCGACTACGAATGCACGGATATCAGTACCTGCCGATTCTTTAATAAATTCCTGCAAAAGAATCGAAACGCCATCATCATTCGCGAGGTAGAATGCCTGCAAAGTTGATTTTGCAGCCTTCTTTGTCTCGGCTAGAATTACGCCGTTACCGTGCGTGCCGTAAGCCAACTTGATAATCACTGGCATCTCGCCGAGCTGCTCGAGCAACTCATCGATATCTGCCGTGTTGCGCGAAACGACGGTTTTAGGAATGTCGACGCCATACTTTGCGAGCACCTGCATTGAGCGCAGTTTGTCGCGTGCGCGGGTAATTGCAATCGATTTGGATAGAACATACTCGCCTTGCATCTCGAGCTGGCGTACGATTGCGGTACCATATTTGGTCATATTTGCCGCAATGCGTGGAATAATTGCGTCATAGTTTTCGAGCGGTTTACCTTTGTAATAAACCTTATTCTGGCGCGATTCGATCGAAATGTAGCAGTTTTTGTACTTGATAACGTCAACCTCGTGGCCACGTGCCTCAGCCTCTTCGACTAGGCGCTTGGTGGAATAGTTGGCATTGCCATTGGAGAGAATTGCGATCTTCATTTCTTGGTCACTCCGTTTAGATAGGTTTCTTTATAAAATTTGTAAGGGTCTTTCTTCATTCTTGTATTCAGACCCCCAGGCGTATTTTTCTTTACTTTCACTAGATTATTGCTCAGGCTGACATCTACGATAAACTTCTTATTCAGGGTTCTGCGGCCAATTAGCACGGGGTAATTATGTGTTGCGCGGTCGCTTAAGCCAAAGCTTGCTCGGATTCTTCGTCCAGCAATCACGATTGACAGCTTCACGCGGTATTTCAGCGCGGTGCCGCCAAGCGAACTTTTCGTCATTATTACGCTAAATTCGCTCGTCGTGTGCTCGATGCCAGTATAATACTTCGAGCCTTTTCCGAACAGCTTGAAATGCAAAATATGATCCTCGTCGACGAAAATCTCACTTGCCCAAACAGCGGAGCCATCTGCGCCCGTGTCGACTTTCGCCGGCACAGCCTGAATTTCATCGCCGAAGTCAACTGCAACCTCGCGTCCAATTACTATTTTGTCAGCCATAAAAATCTCTTATACTTAACCTTCTTATTATACCACAAGCAGCATAAAAAGTCAATGATTTGTCCTTTTGGCCCGATTATGATATAATTAGCAAAACAACAGATTAGATGGAGTGATCTAATATGAAAACAGAATTATCGAAAGTTCAGCACGCACGCAGCGCGAAGGACTTCCCAGAGATCGATCTCGAGCAGGATGAATATGTAGTTCTACATATCAAACGCTCCCGCATTGGCATTGTCTTTATTTGGGGCATCGTAGCCGCCCTCGTTATCGCATTAAGTCTTGTCCTAATCTTCTTCGCCGGCAATAACGGCGGTCTTCAGAATTCCGTGTTCTCGTTGAACGCTTCTTCACTCCATTATCTCCGTGTCGCAATCTTTGGCCTCTATCTGTTAATTTTCTTCGGCGGCTTTGTCGGGCAGAGCATTTATGACGCAAACCATATTTATGTTACCAACCGCCGCATTATCCAGAAATCCCGCAGCTCCATCTTTGCGAACTCAACCAACATTATCGAGCTTCGCCGTATTGAGGATGTCTCCTTCCGCCAGAATTCGCTCATCGATCATCTCTGTCACTTCGGCACGCTTCGTATGTCCACTATCGGCGACGAAACGACCTATACGCTCAGATATGTCGATACGCCTCACGACGAGGTAAAGACCATCTCGCATCTCGTCTACGAGTGCAAGAAGACCAGCGACGATACGCCTAGTAAATAAAAAATACCCCCGCTACCGGGGGTATTTTGATGGTCTTTAGTGGCGACTCGTTTTAATGTAGTCGGCTTCTTTTTCTAGCGTTGCGCGAAGAGTGTAAGATTTGCACTTGCCATCGGTACAATCGCTCGTTTCATAGACGTAATTGCTGCCTTTGTCCCAGATATTTGCGCCGTATGGATCAGTAAAGAGATTTGGGTCAATCCATGGCAAAACCTCTGCGTTCTCGATGTTTTCTGGGTATGCCTTGTTTGCGGCGTAATAGCCTTCCTCGAGGGCATAGTACATCGCATTAATAGCAGTTTTGCGCTTTTCGTCGCGGCTCATCGCGTCGACGCTCTGTTTTTGCAAGAAGAATAATACTACAAAGATGCCTACGAACACGATTGCGAGAATCAGTTCCAGCACGGTAAAAGCTTTTCTAGTTTTCATGAGTCTATTTTACCACAAACAAAAAACAGGCCTTCGCCTGGATTTGTGGTAGCACCGACTGGGATCGAACCAGTGACCTTAGGCTTATGAGTCCTACGCTCTAACCAGCTGAGCTACGGTGCCATACGTGGCATTATACCATAAAAATGGCGGAGGGGACAGGATTCGAACCTGCGAGGCGTTAACCTGCTGGTTTTCAAGACCAGTGCCATCAACCACTCGGCCACCCCTCCAATACAGCTTATTCTAGCACAAAAGGCTTATCTGACCAATTGTTTGCAAAAGGCGCGTGAAAACGCAAAATAGTGTTCGGTTTTCACGCAAAACGCTATATATAGCGTGTCAAAGCCAAAAATCTTCATCTGTAAACATTGTTTTTTTTACAACCTGTATGGACAAAACTCCACATATAGCGTTACCATTATGACAACAAACACTATATCTAGTGTTTAGGAAGCAGAATAAACAGAAATAAGAGCAATTGATTGAACTATGGAGGTAAAAATGTTCAAATCTGTACGCAAACGCGACGGCAAAGTCGCATCTTTTAACCAAGATAAAATCACCGAGGCCATCGCAAAGGCTGGTGCTGCTACTGGTGAATTCGGCCATGATCGCGCCGCAAACCTTAGCGACAAAGTTATCCGCGTCGCAACCGAGCAGATCAAGACTCGTATCCCAACTGTTGAGCAGATTCAGGATATCGTCGAGCAGGTCTTGATGGAGTCGGCCTTCAAGCGCACCGCTAAAGCCTACATTGAATACCGCGCAGAGCGCACCCGCAAGCGCAACGCAAAGTCCAAACTCATGCAGATCTATGGCACCATCTCTCAGGCTGATGCCGCAGAAGATTCCGACGTGAAGCGTGGCAACGCAAACGTTGATGGTAACTCCGCCATGGGCAAGATGCTCCAGTTTGGCGCAGAGGGCTCCAAGGAATACGCAAAAATCTGCCTCCTAAAGCCAGAGTTCGCCTACGCACATGATCATGGCGACATCCACATTCACGATCTAGATTTCATGGCAACCGGTACGCTTACTTGCTGCCAGACCGACCCGCTCAAGCTCTTTGAACGCGGCTTCAATACCGGTCACGGCTTCCTCCGCACTCCAAACTCCATCGGCACCGCCGCCGCTCTCGCTGCCATTATCCTCCAGGCCAACCAGAACGAGCAGCACGGTGGTCAGTCCATTCCAAACTTCGACTACGCTCTCGCACCAAGTGTTAACAAGACCTATCGCAAGAGCCTAAAGAGCAACATTGAAAAGTACGAAGAATTTACTGGCAACAAGGTCAAATTCGAGGTCACTGACGACATTGCTTACGGCGACGACAAAAAGCTCGCAAAGAAGGTTCCAGCTGCCGTCCTCAAAGAGGCAAAGGAAGATACCGAGCATCAGACTCTCCAGGCAATGGAAGGCTTCGTTCACAACCTCAACACCATGCACAGCCGCGCTGGCGCACAGGTTCCATTCACTTCGATCAACTTCGGTACTGATACTTCCGAGTCTGGCCGCCTAGTCTCCAAGATGCTTCTCGAGGCTACTATGAACGGTCTCGGTCATCATGAGACGCCAATCTTCCCAATCTCCATCTTCAAGGTTAAGGAGGGCGTCAACTACAACCCAGGCGATCCAAACTACGATCTCTTCAAGCGCAGTATGGAAGTCTCCGCAAAGCGCCTCTTCCCGAACTTCAGCTTCATCGACGCACCGTTCAATCTCCAGTATTACAAGGCTGGTGATCCAAACACTGAAATCGCAACCATGGGCTGCCGCACCCGCGTCTTCGGTTCCTGCTTCAAGGAAACCGACGGTAAGGCATTTGGCCGCGGTAACTGTTCCTTCACCACGCTCAACCTCGTCCGCATCGGTATCAAGCACGGTATCTGCCTAGGCGAGCGCAAAGAGGCAGACTGGGATGGTTTCTATCAGGAGCTCGATGAAAAGCTTCAGCTCATCGCTGACCAGCTTCTCCAGCGCTTCGAATTCCAGGCAAACCAGAGAGTAAAGAACTTCCCATTCCTCATGGGTCAGGGCAACTGGGTCGGTAGCGAAAAGCTCGGTCCAAACGACAAGCTCCGCGATGTTATCAAGCACGGCACGCTTTCTATCGGCTTCATCGGCCTCGCTGAAACGCTCGTTGCCATGATCGGCAAGCATCACGGCGAATCCGCAGAAGCTCAGGAAATCGGTCTCGATATCATTGGCCACATGCGCGACTTCTGCGACGAAGCAACCAAGAAGTACAAACTCAACTTCTCGCTTCTTGCAACGCCTGCTGAGGGTCTCTCCGGTCGCTTTACTAAGATGGACCGCAAGGAATACGGCAAGATCAAGGGTGTCACTGACCGCGACTTCTACACCAACTCCTTCCACGTTCCTGTCTACTATCCAATTTCTGCCTTCGAGAAGATCGACATTGAGGCGCCATATCACGCCCTTTGTAACGCTGGCCACATTACCTACATCGAAATGGACGGCGATCCTAGCGAAAACATCGAAGCCTTCGAGGCAGTTATCCGCCACATGAAGGAAGCTGGCATCGGCTACGGCTCTGTTAACCACCCAGTTGATCGCGACCCAGTCTGCGGCTTCTCCGGCATCATCGCTGGCGATGTCTGCCCAAGCTGCGGCCGCCACGAATGTGATGGCGAGTACGGCTTCGAACGTCTCCGCCGCATCACCGGTTACCTCGTCGGCTCTCTCGAGCGCTGGAACGATGGCAAAAAGGCCGAGGAAGCTGCCCGCGTCAAGCACAACGTCTCTGTTGGTCAGTATGACGTAGATACCAAGGTCAAACGCGAGCAAAAGAAAGCTTGCGCCAAAGCTGCACTAGGAAAAGAATAAATGATAGTCAAAGGCGATCAATCATCACTTTGTCGCCCGCAGCTCGACGTCCCTGAGGGGTATATCCGCCTCTCAGGTGATCTCGAGCATGATTCCATCGTTAACGGCCCGGGTCTCCGTGCCGTACTTTGGACTCAGGGCTGCCGTCAGCACTGTCCAGGCTGTCAAAACCCAGAAACTTGGACTGAAGATCCTACGGTTGGTGCCACCGTTCCAATCGAAAAGGTCAAGGACGAGCTCCGCAAGCTCAAAGGGCAGAGCGGCATCACCTTCTGCGGCGGCGAACCAATGCTCCAGTGCAAGGCGCTGCTCGAGATTACACGTTGGTGCAAGAAGGAACTGGGCTGGAACGTCTGGTCCTTCACGGGTCTCATCTATGAGCTTATTCCGCGCGACGGTATTGAATGGGAATTCATTAAAGAGCTCGACGCGCTCATCGATGGTCCGTTCATCATGGCGCAGCGCGATCTCACGATGAAATTCCGCGGCAGTCGCAATCAGCGCATTCTGCATCTGAAAAACGGCGAAATTCAATCAATTGAATAAAACAATAGCCCCTGCAAACAACGCGGGGGCTATTTTTGGTTTGTGTTTTTAAATCCATCGTCTAGTTGTAAAAATTTCCCACGGCTGGACTATGCCGTTGACAAAGTTGCCTTGGACGCAGAATATCTTCAGGCCACTTGCGAGCAAATCCTTCCGATGGACTATTAGCGGGAAAACAATCTCGTCCATAAAGTTTTCGATCAAGGAATCGTTGAGGACTTGGAATTCGCGTGGCACATTTTGTCTGACCTTGTCGGCCTTATAGTGGCAGTCGTTGATTAGAAACTTGAGCCTTTCCTCGTACTGCTCGGCGTACTTCTCCTGCGAGATAAATGTCTTCTCGATATCGATATCTCGCATCAGGTCGGCACGCTTCCGTACGAAAATGGCCTTATCCCATGGAATAATGTAGCGCTCATGCACGGCCAAGCCTTGCGTCAACTCGTGCCCGTCAAAGGCCTTGCCGACGAACTCGATAATAATCTTGTCATCGACCAAGAACAGGGCATTAAAACCGCCGTCGTAAAGATAGCGAAAGACGCTTTTCTTCTTCATCTGCATCAAGAGTACGACGCCATTCTGGCTCTGCTCTTGCACTTGTTTTAGTACTGACGGGATTTCCGTCGGTAAGCCGCTCGTGCCAGTAACGATATTCTTTCGCATTGCGCCGATCGGAAAATCCGTACGGTGCGCCGCAAAATCTGCGTACTCGTCCTTGATGGCGTCCCATTCCTCAACTGTTCTAATGATGTCTAGCCTCTTAAAAGGCGTCGCGTCAGGCAGGAATTTGCCGAGCAACGCGATGCCGCTAGCTTTCTGGTAATCTAAAGGGTTACGCATGGTTATCACCTCCAATTAATAGAGACGATAGGGCATAAAAACACTGGAAAATAACAAATCTCCCACCAAACTTAGCGATATTATAAAATATATCGCATGCTTTGGCAAGCTACCCCTGTTTACCATTGACTTTTTGCGCAATCTGTGCTATAATTATAAGGTTAGTTTTCCAACAAAAAACAAAGTTCATTGAGATTGTGAGGTGTTTATAATGGATAATCTGTCATCTTATTTCAAAGATATGAGCCTTTCGGATGCCGTTGGCGCAAAATATGAAACTCTCTGTAATTTAGGCATGCCTGCCAGATTGCTTCAGGAGCTTCATGGCATTTGCAAAATGAGCCTCGGCGCCGTTGGCGTCTATCAGTTTCTCCACATCGAGGACGATCTTTTTACAACCATTTATGGCGAAGGAGAGATCGGAAACGATGGAGTCAAGCGTTTCGTCTTTCCGTTTGTGAAAGGCAAGCAGATCCCTGATGGCATTAAGGAAGTATGTGGTCCAATCGGAACACAGACCTCGAAATGGCATCAAGAAAATTTGCAACAGCACGCCGCGCTTGTCGCTGCGAACGCTGTAGACGCAGGAATGCATCCAACCATGGCAGTCGCCCTTGCGGTATTGCATGATATCGGCAAGAAATATACCGCTGCAACTAATAAGTTCGGCGGCGTATGTTTCTACGGTCATGCAAAAGTCAGCGCTTTTATTGCGACGCACTGGCTGACAAACTGGATGTATCCGTTGAACCAAGAGATGGTGCGCGACATCACATTAGTGATTTACGCACACATGTTCCCGCACGATACCTGGCCTACCACTAAGCACTGGAAGACTGGTGAACCGGTCGACTACCGCGGAGACTTTTATAAGGAGCTTCTGGACTATTTCGGAGGCAACAAAGTCGAAGCGGACCACATCATGGAGCTTATCGACACATTCGAAAAATGTGACATAGGCATCGAAGATGAGGTCTTTTCCGCAGAGACCAAGGAAAAAATCAAACGCGGCGAGAAGTTGATTCTCGAAACAGTTGTGCGTTCATGATTTAATAGGAGGTGAACATGGAAAGCAAGAAAGCGTATGCTGAGCAGTACGTGAAGGTTCTCGATGACGCCCTGAAGGGCCTGTTCGATGAGAGCAGAGAATCCGAGATTATCGATGCAGATAAAGCCGCCCTTGGCGACGATTATCCTGCGTTCGAAGCCGCCATCACAGCTGCCTACAACAAGGTTGAGGAAGCGCGCGACTCTTTGAAAGAGTTTGTCAGCTCCCTCTAAAAATCTGCCCCAGGACTTCGGTCCTGGGGGATTTTTGTTTGACAGCCGCTTCATACGATACTACAATAAACATAAGCATGAAGCGTAAGGTCAAAAAGCTATCAGCCATCCTTTTGGCACTTTTTGTGGCTCTTATGGGGTTTGTTAGAGTATCGGCAGCCGGCAGTATTTTATCGATCGATAACGTTACGGTTGCTGAGAAAAGCAACGACGCTACCCAAGGGAGTATCAGCTTCGGGACGGATAATATCATCACCGATGCAGTTCTCGCTAAACCAAACAGCTTCATAAAATACAGTATCAAGCTCAAAAATAACTCTTCCGAGAGGTATAAAATTACCGACGCTAGCGACGATTTGTCGATTGATTTTGTGGAATCCGCATATAGCTTTGGCTCCGATTATATCGATGCTGGCGGGACTGCTACTCTGACGGCGACGTATCGCTATGTCGTCGAGCAGGATACGGGCAATAACGACGCAATTTCGCTCGGCGATATTACGATTACATTGACGCTCGAAGACGTCGAGGGTAATGCGGTGAATGGAGCAGGCAATCCATCGACGGGCGATCAAATCCTATTCTTCGCCGCAGTTTTCGTCCTATCATTTGTCGCAATGATCTTCGTTCTCGAAAAGCGCCCGAAGGGCTCGGCGATCATCGCCTGCCTCGTATCCATCTTGGCGCTCGGTACATTCTTAGTTTCGTCCACTATCGCGGGTTCGACCGGCGTTCAGCTTTATCTTCGCGGCATATCTGTCGCGCCAAAAGAGGTTCCTCACGTCGTTGTCTTTAATGCGAACAGTGGCCTTGGCGATATGGATCAGCAGGTAATCGCGCTCAACGCACCACAAAACCTCAATGCGAATACATTTAGGCGAAATTACTTTAGCTTCACTGGCTGGAATACGGCTGCGGATGGTAGTGGCGATAGCTATGCCGACGGCGCAAGTGTCAGCTTCTCGGAAAGCGGCGAAACCACGCTCTACGCGCAATGGACTACCGATCGTTCAATCGCCTTCCTGGATGTTGGTGAAACGATCAACCGCAAGATGAAAGAGTTTAGTGGCGTCCATGTGCCTGACGACAGTACTTCTTCGGTCGATCCCGTGTTTAATACGAGGTTGACTGGCGTATATACGGTAGCGAAAGCCGACGCATTGCCGGATGGCTTCGATACGGAAGATGAGGCATACATCATCTCGGCGCCAGAATCTCCATACAAAATTCATGCCTGGAAACAAAATTCGACGATCTATATCTATACAGATGCCGAGATTATTAAGGGCAACAAGAACATGGATAAAACCTTCGTTAACTTTTACAATACGGGGAACTTCTCGGCCGTTGCAGATTGGGATATGTCGGAAACCGAAATCTTCTCGAGTATGTTTGCCGTCAACAACTCCCTCACGACCACTAATGTTCTAGCGAACTGGGACACTTCCAGCGCCAAATCTCTATACAGCATGTTCTACCGCAACTTCAATCTTTATAGCGTTGATGGCCTTGCGAAGTGGAACACCTCGAAAGTAACGAATCTCTGCCTGGCCTTCTATTGGTCGCGCCTTAGCAGTAACTCACTCCACTCTCTTGCTACTACTGATCGCGGCGACTATACGAGCTGGGACGTGTCGAATGTGACCAACATGTCGATGACCTTTGGCAGCATGGAGGGCTATAGTTTTACTAATCTTGATGGTATTGCAAACTGGAACACCTCTAATGTTACCAATATGAGTGGGATGTTTGGCAGCGATGATCGGCTGACGGATATCTCCGCCCTTGCTACTACTGATCGCGGCGACTATACGAGCTGGGATGTCTCAAATGTAAAAAAAATGAACGGTATCTTCGAAAGTAATCCGTTCCTATACAGCCTGCACGGGATTGAGAACTGGGATGTTTCGAATGTCGAGACGCTCGAGCGCGCATTTTATTATGACACGGCCCTCAAGGATATTTCCGCATTGTCAAACTGGAAGCTGGATAACGTGAAGACGATCAAAGATATATTCAACCACGACGAAAAATTAACTGACATTTCGCCACTAGCAAACTGGGATACTTCCAATATAGAAGACATGTCTGGCGCATTTAGCTACGCTAAGACGCTAAGTGATATTTCGCCGATTTCCGTTTGGAACACCTCTAATGCTAAAAATATAAGCAACATGTTTAGCTATACGGCCATCACGAATACGAATGCTCTCACGACTACTCAGCGCGACGGATATAAGAGCTGGGATGTCTCAAATGTCGAGACTTTATCTTATGTCTTTTCGGGGGATGGCCAACTCACTGACATTTCCGGTATTTCGAATTGGGATACGTCAAGTGCAACGACGCTCTCCGGCCTCTTCTATAAGACGGCCATCACTAATACTGACGCGCTCAGACCGACACAATATGAGGGCTACAAGAGTTGGGATGTCTCGAATGTTACGGCCCTCGATAGCACCTTTAGAGAGATCACGACCCTGACAGACTTAAATGGGATTGCCGAATGGGATGTGAGCAAAGTCAGTTCGATGAGTTATACGTTCTATATGGATTCAGGGTTGACCTACGTCCGCATGCTCGACGCCTGGCACCCAGCCGAAAACCTTCGCTGCACTTCTACATTCTCCGGAATCAGCACGAACAATTATCCAGAGTGGGTCAATTAGTAATAAAAAATACCCCTCCGGGCATTTTGGAAATGGCGGATCTTAGTTTGCAAAGTTAGAACCATAATTCAGGCCGATATTCTCAATAGCTTGGGCTAAACAGAGTATAATCAGATTACGATGGTGTATTTGGATTATGCGGCAACCAGCCCGCTTTTACCGGAGGCAATTGAAGCTATGCATGAAGCAGAGCAGCGGTATTTTGCGAACGCCTCGGCGCTCCATACTCCAGGCCACCTCTCGATGAACAAGATTGAAGAAGCGCGCGAACTTTTGGCGCAACTAATCAACGCCGACTCTAGCGAAATTATTTTCACGTCCGGTGCCTCGGAGTCAAACAATACCGTAATTCGCACTTTCGAAGGACACAAAATTATCACTTCACCGCTCGAGCACCACTCAATTATCGAGGCTGCGCGCGTGCTTGGCGGCGACGAAAAACCCGCGCTCTACTCCTATATGCTGGCGAACAACGAAATCGGCGAGTTTTTGCCGATTGCCGATGTCGTCAAAAAGGCTCACAAAGAGGGCGGTTTCGTCCATTCTGACCTCACACAGGTGCTTGGCAAACTCCCAATCGACGTCAAAGCGCTCGACCTAGATTATGCCACCTTTAGCGCGCACAAGATTGGCGGCCCGATTGGTGTCGGCGCGCTCTACGTCAAGAATGGCGTTCCGTTCAAGCCTCTGATTATTGGTGGCAATCAAGAGAAAAAACGCCGCGGCACGACCTACAATACGGTCGGCATCATCGGTTTTGGCGCTGCGCTCAAGTATATTCTCGACCACAAAACCTGGGAAATTTACGATACAAAAATCCGTGCCCTGCGCGACGAACTAGCTGAGTGTATTCTCGAGGAAATCCCGGGCAGCAGCCTCAATACTGACCTCAAAAATTCGCTTCCAAACATCCTAAACGCCTCTTTCGAGGCGGCCGAGGGCGAATCTATTCAGCTTTATCTCGACGCCGAAGGTATCGTTGTCTCGACTGGCTCCGCCTGCGCCTCTGGCGACATTAAGCCAAGCCATGTTCTGATGGCAAAAACCGGCGACGCCGAAGTGGCGCATTCGTCGATTCGTTTCTCCTTTGGCCTCGATAATACTGAGGAGGATATCGACAAAGTTATGGCGGTTTTACCGGGGATTATCGACCGCCTACAAAAAATCAGCACTATCGAAAGGAAGACAAAATGAACGAAGGGCAAGATTGGATTTATTCAGACACCGTGAAGGACCACTTTATGAACCCGCGCAATTTCTTGTTTGGCGACGAATCCCAGTTCGATTTTGATGCGGTCGGCATCGTTGGCAACCCAATTTGCGGCGACCAGATGAAAATGTATATCAAGGTCAAAGACGACAAAATCGAGGACGTCCGCTGGAAAACCTACGGCTGCGCCTCGGCCATCGCCTCGACCTCTGCACTTTCGGAGCTCGCAAAAGGCAAAACCCTCGACGAAGCCGTAAAAATCTCCGCCAAAGACATTGATGATTATCTTGGCAACCTCCCAAAGCATAAATTCCACTGTTCTGTTCTCGGCCACCAGGCTCTCGCCGACGCAGTTGAAAAATATCGCGCACAAAAATAGCCCTCGCGGGCTTGATGTGGTGGGGGCGAATTGTTCAGGCTTTAACGATATACAAGGAAGACATTCAGACGAGGCTGAAGAATTTCAAGTATGATTAATGCTAAAACGACTGTCGCCGACTAACTACATTATGTCACAAAAATAAAAAATTATTGCGAAAGTCCCTCTCTGATGTTTTAACGTATTCGATAAATAAGCATAAACATATTACAACATATTATCTTGACATGTCAATCCGTTAGTGCTAAACTAGTATTATTAAGGAGGTATTATGCCAGATAATATTGGCACGATTATTTCAATAATTTTAGGTTCATCTTTAATTACTGCGGTAGTTAATCATTTTGCTACTAGCTATCGCGATCGGCGCAAAGAGCGTAAAGAACTGGTCGCAAGAGCAAATGCTTCGGTACTTAGGCGTGTCGAATTGTGTTACAGGATTCGCAGGCGAGCTTCCGATGAGGAGACTGAAATCAAGAATCTTGCTCATGAAATTCAGGAGGAAAACGAGTATTACAAAAGCCTCCTTTTGGTGGAATCGAGATGGTATGGCGAAAGATATTCGCTCTACCTTGTTGCCGTAAAAAAAATCACTAGTGAACCAATGAGGAGAGCATGGAAAGTTGCAGGTGAGCCATCAATTGATATGGAGGACGGTATTAAACTGAATCATCAAAAACTGGAAGAGCTATCAAGGCAGTTTTCTCAAGATTCAAGGCGTTTCGTCTGTCCGCTAAAACGATCTTGGATGGCAATTCATGACAAAATTAGGAAAGTTAAAGAATATGATCTATAAAGACTTGAGCAGATTTGATACTTTATTCGAGGATTATTTATCCAATATTGCACTGACTCAAACCCAGTCTAGCCTCATTGATGATGCTCTAAGCGAAGCCATCTCTCTATTTATGACATATTACGATGACCTGAATATATATACGCAAGGCTCTTATGCTATGGGGACAATTGTGAAGCCCTTGACGGCAAATCAGAGTAAGGATGGCATCGCGGGAGAATATGATATCGATATAGCCTTAGAGCGAGAGAGCTGGAATGAGCCAACAGAGGCTCTGGTTAAGACTAAGCAAATACTCGTAGAAGAATATGCGGAAAAAGTTGATGAAAAGGAGCGTGAAAGTTGCGTACGAGTGTATCATTCGAAAGACGCTGGCACTGAAGTAGTATTCCATGCAGACTACGTCCCAATTAAAACGTCATTATATGGAGCTTATAGATATGTTGCTAAAAGAAGTGATAATTATTGGGCTGATAGTGATACTAAAAAGCTGAAGAGATGGTTCCTCGATTTTGTCAAAGAGAGGCCCTTTGTTCAGGCGCTTATAGTAATACTCAAAAGGATTCGTGATTATGCCGGTCTGACCGATGCGCTCCCCTCCATTTGCGTGATGGCTATAGTTTGTAATTCGTACGCACAATCGGATTCGTATGCTGAAGATCTGCTGGAAGCAGTAAAAAGAATTATGGAGATTTTTAGTCAACCATATAATCAAATAAGACTTACTATTCCGACGGTTAACGAGAATCTTGTTAGAAAAATTAAGGTAGTCGACTGCAATAGAATTAGAATTGCTTTTCAGGGATGCTTATCAATGCTAGATGATGAATTGCTTCGAAAGGGCCAGCCGGATTTAGAGAAGCTCAGAGAATACTTAAGTGATGACTTTCCGAATTATTTATCTGATTATCCAGAATGTTTGGAATCGTTAAGAAAGCGCGGTTTTGGTATTGAGCTTGACGGTTCATTAAAGATTAAAGAAATTGAGGAAGATAATAAAAATGCATCTTCGGTAAAAAACCGAATTTGGTACAAATACTTTGGGAGGGGGCAAAAACTGAAATTTCTCGCTTCGCGGTACGATAAAACGTTATATGGGATTAGGTGGCAGGTATTAAATGCTAATGGTTCTGAAAATAGGCGTGGTGAGTTATTTAAGGCTAGAGGAAAAGATGGAGTAGAGGGTTCTAGCTCGAATGAATTCATTAATTATGAAACCGAATCATATGATGGCTTACATTGGATAAAATATTACGTTTATGAGAAAAGTACGAAAAAAGTAGTTGAGATTGGAAAAAAGTTCCATGTAGAAGTAAAACTATAGTAATTAGCGATGATTGGATTTAGTGGTAGCTCTAGAATTGTTTTAAAAATATGTTATAATAGTGATATCTGCATTAAATCTTTAATGACAACAATATGAATAATAGCAAAAGAATGACTCACGAAGAATTCGTGAAAAAAATAGCGGAAAGAAATAGCTATTATTCGGATATTGAGCTACTTAATAACTACTCCGGCGCGCTAGAGCGAATTAAATGCAAATGCAAAAAATGTAGTAATGAATGGAGCCCGATTGCTAGCAGTCTAATACAAGGGACCGGTTGTCCTCTATGCGCAAAAAAGAGGATAGCAAAAACGAACTCAAAAATACTAAAAGAATACAGAGTTTCTAATCCGCCAGCAAATAAAATCTCCAATAAAGAGTTTCTTAAAATGTTTAAAGAAAAATCTCCATATGCGGATACTATTACTATTCTTTCTAAGTATTCTGGAATGAGAGAAAAGGTTGATTGTTTATGCGGTAGATGTGGTAAAAAATGGAGACCATTGCCTACGCAATTATTGAACGGGCAAGGGTGCCCAAATTGTCGCCATTCGTCAACTTCCTTTATGGAGCAGTTTATCGCAAGAACTCTTATGTATGTGCTTGGTGAAAATGAGGTTATACAAAGGGATAGAAAAACAATTGGCAGGGAGCTGGATATATTATTGCCGAAATACGCAACAGCTATTGAAATAGGTAGCTGGAAATGGCATAAAAAGACTTACGATCAAGACTTAAAGAAGATTGATATTTGCAAAAAGAAGGGTATTAGACTGTTGACTATTTATGATAATTGCAAAGAATCGATCTTTGCCGACAATAAAGATATTTTCTTTTTCTCAGAAGACTTAAGGCAAGAAGATGGGAATAAAATATTAATAAATCTTAGTATTTGCATATTGGAAATGATAGGTAAATATAAAGATTTAGGCGATGATGAATGGAAGAAAATATCACGTGATGCGTACCTATATTCTCAAAGACGGACAAGCGGAGAGTTTGTGAGTGATTTCATGAAGAAAAATCCTCATGCAAACGAAATAAAAATTCTTAGCGAGTATAAAGATGCTCATACTGCAATTGAATGTGAGTGCCTTGTTTGTGGGGAAAATTGGAAAACCGCAGCGGGCGAGTTAATACGAGGGTCGGGATGTCCAAGGTGCGAAATTAAAAAAGTAGGAATAGCTCGCCAAAAGAAAAAAGCAATTTTGGATTGGAGAAAAGATAATCCAAATGGAAATAAAAAACAGTGTTCAAAAGAAACTGGTATTAGCTATGCGACTGTTCTTAAATGGTGGAATGAAGTATAGATAATCATAAGACCTGATTGTTTAGGGTATTAACAGACATTTAAACAGGGGTGAAAACCACATTTTTGGCAGTTTTTTGATGCAAAAATGGTACAAAATAGCACCCTAGAACCTGCAGGGTACTTAACAGATATTTACTACTAAAAAATCGGCCTAAATGCCGAGTTATATAAAATCTGGTGGATCTTACTGGGCTCGAACCAGTGACCTTGCGAATGTGAATCGCACGCTCTAGCCAACTGAGCTAAAGATCCGCTGGAGGGTATTATATCTGATTCGAGATAAAAAAACTACCCTTGCGCCCGGCTGAATATGCTAAAATAAAAGCATATGCGTAAAGCTGGAAAATCTTGGATTTCTCTTCGTCTAAAGTATTGGCTTCTTCTTGTGGCCTTTATTGCGTCTTCGTTGACGCTGACTTTTAGCCAGGCGCTTGTTTATGCCCTCGATGAGGAAACTCTCGATCGCTTTGCGGCAAACAACATTATGTTCTACGACCCAGACGAAAAGCACTGTGATGATCCTTCTGTGACTGGCATTACTTACATTGGCGATTCGCTTTCGATGGATGCGCTTAGCGAACTCCAGGCCGCTTTCCCGGATCTCGATACAAAAGATAGGACTTACGACGAGGTCGTCTATCACCTTGTCGACTACAACAAGAGTGCCCTCCAAAACCTATACGATGGCATGGGCGGCTATAGTGGCTACACGACACTTCAGATGCTTCTCGCGAACAATGAACTCAATGATCACATTATCTTTGCGCTCGGTACCTTTGATCCGGGCGATATCTCGACTAGTATTCTCGATTCTATCCTAGCGGTGATTGGCGAAAGAAAAATCATGTTTGTCACAAACTATAGCTCGCATAACGACGGTGCCTATACGACTAACAATGACGCTTTTAAATCCTATGCCACGCAAAAGGAGAACGTTTATGTCGCTGACTGGGCAAACGTAGTCGTCAGCGATCCGGACAGGTATATCGACGACGTGGACGGCAGTGGTGTTTTGCTAACCCCAGACGGCGCGGCGCTCTTTGCCGATACGATTAGCTCTGCCGTAAAAGACAACTGGAGCGAGGCTGCAGCTTCCACGGCGGGAGGCTCTTCTGTTGCCGATAACAAAAACTACAAAGGCGACGAAGTCTGGTCTCAATCCGAGCTAGATCTTATTGAAAAACACAAGCCATTTTATGAGGCCGGTGTCGCAAAATATCCGGAATATAACATTCCATGGCAGGCAGTCGCCGCAGTTCACGCCATGGAGAGTAGCCTTAGTCGCACGAATCCAAGCAACGGCCAGGGCCTCTTTCAGATGTTTACCTACACGAATGGCGGAACGAATAGCAACTCTTTCCCGGGTGGCGTCTATGCCGATGACGCGGAATTTGCGCGTCAGATTGAGCTAGGCATCGGCGTCATGGTCGAAAAGCTCCAGATTGGCGGCTACGATACTGCCAGCGAGGAAGGTCTCATGTATATGCTCACGGCCTACAACGGTCTTGCGCAGAGATACAAAGATAAGGCTATCGCAATGGGCTTCGATGAAGCCGGTGCGGCACGCGGCGAAGGCTCTCCATATACGATGAACCGCTATGATGAAAAGCGTGATCCAAACAGCCCAAATATGGATCCAAACTGGCCTGGTTATTTCTGCGAAGACTCTACTTGGTGTGACGGCGCAACGATGTCCAGATTTGGTAGCTACGTGAAACTTTGCGCCCTTGGTGGCTGCAAAGCATCGAACCTCTGTAAAGACGATGGCGACTTGATTGCTACCGTCAAAGCCTATGCATGGCCAGAGTATCACAAAGCGGGTACCACTGGCGCAACTACCCCTACCCAAGATTACGCCGAGGCAATTGCAAAGCGCCAGAGCGAAGGCAAATGGGTTGGCGGTACGAATTTAGCAGGTATTGACTGTGGCGGTTTCGTTTCGATCGCACTCAATGATAGTGGTTACGACCCAGATTATAACTATGGCGGAGATCTTGGTGCGGGGTCATCGAATATTACCTATGGGCAGCTGCCGTGGCTTGCTTCGACTGATACGTGGAAGATGGTTAACTCTGCCTGGAACGTCCCGATTAATGACGAGAGCGAACTTAGTCCCGGCGACGTTGCCTTCTCGAGCTGTACTTCGCAAACTGACTGCGCGCACACCTATCTATATGTCGGCGACATCGAGGGGTTCGGCGAGCAGCCAGATGGCACCCGCCTTCATATCGCATCCGCTTCTTGGGACGAGCGCGCACCGTGCGCTGGTTGGGAATCGATTATCTCGTCTGACGGTATACCAGTCGTGTGGTATCACAAGGTAAAATAATGGCAGCACCAATTACGAACGACATTATTCGCAAACGCAAGCGCAGCGTAATCACGATGGGTATTATTCTTGCGGTAGTACTCATTCTTGTCGCGATCTATAGCATCGTTACGCTTATCTACCGTGCGGGCAAAATTGAGGTAAAAGTCCTCTATGCGCCATATGCTGCAACGGTTAAGATTGACGATCGCCAGCTAACCAATAACTCCACCGAATGGATCGCGCCAGGTACATATCATCTGACGGTTTCGTTCAATGAGCATTTCACGACCGTTGACACTGAGGTTACGGTCTCGGAAGAAAAGAACGCAATTTACGGCTTTATCACTCCGCTCGATGAGGAAGGGCAAAAGTATGCCCGTGATCACATCAAAGAGTACGACTCCGTCTCTGGTATCGCTGGCCGCTTCGCAGCCGAGAGCGGTAAAAAGCAGCACGAAAAATATCCGTTGATGGGCAAGCTGCCAGTCAAAACGCCGCACTATACTCTTAGCTATAGCATGCCGAGCGAGGACGAGTTCAAGCTTACTTTGACGGCCACCATCGGCTATCGCGGCATGGCTACCCGGGCTCTCCTTGATATCTTGTCGGATAAAGACTTGCAGACTTATGACGTAGTCGTCAGCGACGTCGATGATTCACCATTTGAGGGCAAATTTACCGAGAATAAAGCCGAAAAGCTTGTCGATTATATCAAAACTGGCTACGGCGCTGCACTTAACGGCTATGTCATCCACGAGCCGGTCAATAAAGGCCTGTACTACTATGGCGTTATTACGAAACAGCTAAAATACTACAAAGTCGTCTATCGTTATGTCGCCACAAAAGACCATGCGACCGGCCAGTGGAAGCTCTACGCAAAGCCTTATCCATTTGTTTCCGGCAAACTCTTCAAAGAGGTTAAAGGCGAAATCCTTCGCGATGCCAACCTATTATAAGGTATAATAGTTCTAATGAACTTAGATTTTGATGCGTTAAAAAACGAAAAGCAAGAGATAACGGATTTTTTGAGCCAGCCAAACGCCTATGCTGACCCTAGTTTTGCAGCCAAAAATCGTCGTCTCCAAGAGCTCGATGAGCTTATTTCTCTCGGGAAAAAGCGCGATCAGCTCGTCAGCGACATTGCCGAGGCCGAAACTGACCCGGATCTTGCCGAAATGAAGCCTGATCTCGAGGCGGAACTTGCCGCAACTGAGGCGCGCCTCACTGAAATGCTTATTCCGCGTGATCCTAACGACGATAAGCCAGCCATTATTGAGATTCGTGCTGGCGCCGGTGGCGACGAGGCTAGCCTCTTTGCTGGCGACCTCTATCGCATGTATACTCGCTACGCTGAAACCCACGGCCTAAAGGTTGAGCTCCAGTCCGAATCCGTCAACGATGCTGGCGGCTATAAAGAGGTAATTTTCCGCGTCAGCGGTGAAGAGCCGTACGGCAAGCTAAAGTTTGAAGGTGGCGTCCACCGCGTTCAGCGCATCCCCGTAACAGAGAGCCAGGGCCGTATTCATACTAGCACCGCAACTGTTGCTGTCCTTCCAGAAGCAGAAGAGCAGGACCTCGAGATTAACCCAGAGGATCTCCGTATTGATATCTATCGCTCCGGCGGTCACGGTGGCCAGGGCGTTAACACGACCGACTCCGCTGTCCGCATTACCCACCTTCCAACCGGTATTGTGGTTGCCATGCAGGATGAGCGTTCCCAGCAGCAAAACCGCATCAAGGCCATGACGGTCCTCCGCAGCCGCCTCCTCGAGCGTAAGATTGCCGAAGATCGCGCCAACGCCTCTGACGCCCGCAAATCCCTTATCGGTACCGGCGACCGTTCCGAAAAGATCCGCACCTATAACTTCCCGCAGGATCGTATTACCGATCACCGCATCCATTACAACCGCAGCAATATCACCGCTGCCATGAATGGCGATATCGAGGATATCATCGAAGAGCTAATCAAACATGAGCGCGAGCTAAAAAGCGCCGAATAACAAAAATACCCCTGTTAGGGGGTATTTTTTATCTTGAGAATCCGCCAGTTTTTGGGGTCGGTCTGGCCGGAGCAGAGAAGCGCGCCTCGCGCGACGCTCTCATCTGGGCCGCCGCTTGCCTTGCGCCTACGCTGCTGGTAGCGATCCCCGCGCGGTTAATTGATGAATTCTGCCTAGAACGGAGGTCATACTTCTGCAGGCCGCCTTTTTCCAGATTATTGTTAAATTCCTGCTTTCTCGAGGCGCCATAGCCATAACTGCGCTCGCTTGCCTCAATTTGTGCCAAAGCCGCCTGAAGCGCCAACTCTTGTTCGCGGGTCTGAATAGCGCCTGGAACACGGTTCACACTCTGTGCGACCTGGGCGTTCTTGTAGCCCTGGATATGCTTACGGTTATGCTCGATTTGCTGGCGCTGCGAAAATGTGGTGTTATCGCTTGTGCCAAACGAGGCTCTGTTGTTGACGGTGCCATAGCCAGAACTATGCGCAACATCAGAGGTAGAAGTCTTTGTTGTGCGTTGAATTAGCTTGAAGTTTAGACCCATATTACTTGTGATTATATCACATATAAACGCTTATGCATAAAATATATTAGCATAAACGTAAATTACCACAAAATACTATTGACAAAATTCAAAAAATTTGATATAATGATTCCAGCTAATTGCGAAGATGCGAAAGGCTTTAGCAAGAGGCGCCACGTTAACAAATCAGATCATTGCTGCACATAAAAATGCAGCAAGCCTTATTCATATTTTTCTCCGAACTCGGAGCCCGAAATTTATCGCGGCCCCGGGTAATGGGCTGCGTGTAAATATATACATTTTTAACCCATTATTTTAAGGAGGAAAAGATTTATGGCAAGAACAAATTCCACAGTTTCCGCAGAGCAGATTTTCGGTGCAGTAGAGAACGTCAACAGTACCGTTAATCAGGGCACGGCTACGACCGTTGCTCAGACAAGAACAAGTGAGGCTTCCATTAAGCAGCACGTATCGACGACAGCAGAGGCAATCTTCGCTGGTCAGGCTAATCTGAACTCGACAATCAATCAGGGCACGGCTACAACCGTTGCTCAGGTTCGTCGCTCGGAACAGAACCTGTCCGCCCAGATCGCGAAGCTGGCACCGCGTGCGTATGAGAAGGTTGATTACTTCATCATCTTTATCTCATCGCTTATCGCTGGCCTGCTCGGATGGTTCTTCTGCAGATGCATGATTTCCCACCAGTTCGCTGCGTGGGTTGATTGCACAAATGTTACAAATATTGAACGTGACATTGCGGGAAACCTCATCAGCACAACGACGACAACGTCGTCAGAGGTAGTTTGGTTTACGGTAATAGTGACAATCGTATTGTTCGCTATTATCGGAGGAATTCTTGGCTGGTGTATCGCTGGCCACAGATCAACAGAAGGAGCGTGATATTATGATCAACTCGACAACCGGTAAAAGGGTTGCCGCGGTTCTCCTCGTCATCTGTGCGCTCGCACTTGTGTTGCTCGTCGTTTTTGGCGAGCAGTACAAGAACGCGCTTGCGTATAACACGGTCGAGAACCCGAACCCTGCAGTGGAAACAGTGTATTATGCCCACGGTGACCTTGATCCGAATGATGACATTCCTGCGAAGGATGGCAAGAATTATTTCGGATACAACAGATACCGTGCAGCAACCGAGTCTGGCGTTGATCCTCTCGTTGACTGGTTTATCACAAAAGATGGACTGGGAGACTTGATCGAGAGTATTCGCAAAGATCCGGCCTTGCTGGCAGCACATGCACTCAACATTGACCTCAATATGCAAGATGTTGAGGGATACGAACCGATTCTTGCAGAAGAGCAGAATCTCCCGGTTGGAGCTCGTGCAGACGAAGCTCACCTGAGATTCCTTGCGAAACCAGAGGACAGAGAAGCGGCTCTGCAAAGAGTAATCAGCTTCTATTGTGGAGAAGGTAACGAGTATTCAGTTGAAGACATCAGTGCATATACGTCTGCTATGTATATGATAAGTAATGCGCTGGAAGGCGATAAGCCTGCAGTCATCGTTCAGAACACCAACAATGAGGGCGGTCATATGCTCGTCATTAAGGTGCTTTTAAAGGACAACAACTGGATAGTTCTCAGGTTTAGGTTGGAGTGTGGTTATCAACCGATCGACGTGCCGCATTGGCCGCCTCCGGGAGATACGCCGACCCCTACACCTACAACAACACCTACGCCGGAACCCAAGAATAGGGATGACGACCCTCAGAATCGTCCGGGCGCATCAGACTACGACTTCTACGCCCCTGATCCGGTCAATCATGATCCGGATACTACAGGTACGCCAGAGCCTACGAGTCCTGATGATGACTATGTAGCTCCCGCACCGCCTACGGAAGAGCCGACACCGACTCCGACTACGGCACCGGAGCCTACAACAAGCCCGTCAGAACCGTCAGAACCTGGTTACGTAGTGGAACCGCCTGATGATTCAGGCTACGATCCGCTCGATCCCATCGCCGATCCATCGAACCCGGACAAACCGACACCAGTCGTGGAAGATCCGGATGTAGATGCTCCGGTCGATGATTATGAATAAGGCAAGGTTGGTAGACCTCAAAACTACCGGAACATTGTAACCCGAGCGGGAGGGACTCTTAGGAGCCCCTCCCAATCTAATGAATTTGTGTACGGCAACGATCTGATTTGCTAGCGACAGTTTAACAATCCGGCTAATGAATTGTAGTCTTTTTCTCCATTCTGGAATTATTTCAAAGAAAGGATTTTATTTTATGAAGAAACTCACTAAGGCTGGTATTGGTCTCGCAGCTGTCGCTGCTGTCTCCGCTGCTAGCGCGCTCGTAGTTTTCGCTTGGGGTCCAACTGATCGTGCAACTTTCACGATGGAAAAACCAGCTAGCTACGTCACATTTAACTCGATTACTAACAACGTTATCGGTGATGAACGTTATTTCGTTTCCGCTTCTAAGTGGACCGGTAATGCTAAAGATAACTATTACTCTGACAATACCTACGTTGAGGATGGCAAAGAGTATGTTGTTCGTATGTATGTACACAACAACGCTGGCGCCAATCTAAACCTCACCGCAGAGAACGTCAAAGCCTTTGTCGTTCTTCCGACCGACACTGGTACCAAGATTACTGTTAGCGGTAAGATTACTTCCACTAACGCAAAACCAAACGCTGTTTGGGATGAAACGCATTTTGTATCAAAGAATGGTGAAAAGTTTAACCTCGCTTACGTCGCTGGTTCTGCAACCTACGCTAACGCTGATGCGAATGGCAAGCTCCGTTCGTTCAAGCTTAGCAACGATTTGCTAAACAGCAAGGGCGTTTTGCTTGGTTATGACCAGATGGATGGTAAGATCCCTGGCTGTAACAAATATTCTGGCTACCTAACCTTCCATGTGAAGGCACAGTTTGCTAAGAAAGTTGAAACTCCAAACCTCAGTATCTCTAAGGAAGTTAAACTCCTTGGTACTGATACCTGGAGTGAACAGGTTAAAGCAAAGTCTGGTGATACTGTTCGTTATCGTATCATCGTTAAGAATACCGGTTCTGTGAAGCTTAACGGCATCATCGTCCGTGATATTCTTCCTGCAAACCTTGAGTACATCAAGGGTTCTACTACTATGATTAATGCCAACTATCCAAACCCTGGTACTAGCGTCGCTGACGGTATTACCAGCAACACTGGTATTAATATTGGTAACTACGCTGCTGGCGCAAACGCAGTTCTCTACTTCAACGCTAAGGTTAAGGCTGGCGTTTCTGATAAGTGTACTAATACGCTTCTCCGTAACAAAGCTCAGGTTAGCGCCGGTTATTCTACCGGTACGAAGGAAGACACCGCTGACGTTCTCGTCGACGGCAAGGTTTGTACCGAAGGCTTTACTCTCGATAAGAAAGTTCGCCTCGGCAACAACGAGTTTACCGAAAACATTACCGCCAAAGCTGGCGATAAGGTTGAATATCGTATTCAATTCAAGAACACTGGTAACGTTACTTTGAATAATGTCGTAATTCGCGATATCCTTCCAAGCAACGAAACCTACGTTGCAGGTAGCACCAACCTCGACGGCAAGAAACTCGCTGATGGTGTCATTTCTACGAATGGTATCAACATCGGTTCTGTCGAAGCTGGTAAAACTGTTAACCTCTACTTCTTCGTTACGATGAACGGCGATCTCGCTGACATCTGTGAAGATGTTGAGCTTACTAACACTGCCAAGGCTAAGTACAACAACGATGCCAAGACTGAAAAGTCTGACACCGCAGTTGTCTCTGTCAACGGCAAAGACTGCTCCGAGAAAGAAAACCCAGGCTTTACTATCAACAAGATGGTTCAGCTAAAGGGTGGTAGCACTTGGGCAGAGAATGTTACTGCTAAGGCTGGCGACACTGTTCGCTATCGCATCCAATTCAAGAACACTGGTAACACTACCCTCAACAATGTCGTTATCCGTGATATCCTTCCTGCTGGTATGAACTACGTAAAGGGCAGCACTGTTCTTTACAACGCAGCAAATACCAAGGGCAAGGCTCTCGGTGATGGCATCGTAACTGCTGGTGGTATTAACATCGGTAATTACGCTAAGGGTACGGAAGCTACGGTTTACTTCTACGCTACGGTTAAAACCCCATCTGATGTTTGTGCAGATTCTACTCTCCGCAACGTCGCAAAGGGTAAGTACAACAACGACGCAAAGACCGAAAAGTCTGACATCGCTGATGTTACTGTTAACGCAATCGAATGTGGTGAACCAGAGATTCCAAAGACTGGTGCATCTACTGTTATTTCCGGCGTGTTCGGCGCAGCTAGCGTCGCAACCGCTGCTGGCTACTACATCATTAGCCGTAAAAAGTTGAACTAAAGTTGACCGCCAATCGATAGAGCTTTCCCAGAAGCTGTATAGGAACGACGGGAAACTGAGAAAATACCCCACCGGATTCGTCCGTGTGGGGTATTTTTGTTGAGAAATTTTTGTATATTCAGAAATGCTTATGTTAAAATAATACATATGAATGAGGGTGAGAATTCGATTTTTCCGCAGAGCCCAACTTTTTCGTCCCCAAATATCTCTTCGGATGATGATATTACTCCAGTAGAAGATACTTCGGAGCCAACGCCGCAGGCGATCACTAGCGCGGATATTTCTGCGATGGCTGGCACTGACGCGGGCGAGGTTGCTGCAACTGTAGCCGCTATGCCAGAAGAAGATACACCGGCTGCTCCTGTACCAATTACGACATCTTCTGCGAATTCCCGTTCGCGCTTCGGTTTCGGTGGCCGTCATTTTGAACCATCCGCTGCGCCACAGCAGGCCGCAACGCCTTCATTTGCTGGCGCGCCAGATTATTTCAATCAGGCTGCAGGCGACATCATGCTTGCATCCGAAAACAACGAAGCTAAGCAGTCAATCAAGAAAAAGATCATCATGATTGTCGGCATTGCTGTCGCTGCGATCGTCCTTGTCGCCGTAGCCGTAATCGTTCTAAAGAATATCAGCTCAACTTCCGTCGCTGATGCGCATGAAAAGTTGAACGTTGAGGACATGCGCAAGGTAAGTGATTTTGAGAATGATTTGTTAATGATCGCAAACGGTAAAATGACCGTCGAAGACATTACTAGTAAGACCTTTTCTGACGAACTTCATTCAAACTACGAAATCTACAAAAAAGCCTACGAAAATATCAAGGGCATTAAGCCAATTACCGGCCACGAAGAAGAGCAATGGGCAAAGAATATTGAAAGCGTGAGAGATCGCATGAAGAAAGCGGAGAGTCAGTATAGCGAAATTATTAAACGCTACGATTCATTCCTCGAGGCTGTTAATAATGGCAGTGATAGCCTGGATGTCTATTCGTCGAATAACAAAAACACGATCAGCGCTATAGTTAGGGATTATCGTGCAATAAATAGCCAAATCGAAAAATACCAGAAGAATAAATGTGAGTCGGTGGATTCATCGGCGCAATGTGCTTCAATTGCCAATGAGGTAGAAAACCTTGAGCGCGCCTTTACGAGCCACGATAAAAAGACCGCAATTATTTTCTTTGACGAGTCGAGCATCGATGATTTTAAGGCAAACATGGTCGCTTATGACATTGTCGAAATCGCCAATTATCTGGAGATGTACAAATGAAAAAGTTCAAAGCAAAAGTTAAAGAACTAGCGCTCGCCCTCGTTGCGGCTACGATGATTATCTCGAGCGTTCCACTCCAGGCAATGGCCGAAGGTGACGCAGCGGATTATGTACCGCCACGCGGCACGATTGGCTCGATGCAGGATTTGTTTGAAGAGGAAGCAAAAGTGCAGCTGATCATGTATGCGCTCCGCCACTGTATCGCGGCTGGTGTTCGTAATGGTCGCCTCGATGACGGTCTTAGCTGGGGAGATATTCAGAGTTCCGGCAACAACGGTATCTTCGACCTCGGTGACGATATGAAAATCGATATCGGCTATTGGCTAGAAGATCAGTTGAATGCCGGTGACGATGGACGCGCTTATTGTCGTGAAGGCGATATTGTCGGTCTTGCGGCAAGCTACTTAGGTGTCGCCGAGCAGGATATTCTCTGTGGCGAAAACGGCAAAGGTGGCATCGTGATGAATAAAAAAGGGCATCCGTGCGGTACAGACGAGTCGTATGCCTATGTTCGTAATGGTAACCCATTGTGCGTCGTCAGCGGCATCACCTCTTATACACTGCCTAAGTATAATACGGACGCCGGATGTGGCGAGGCTAGATGGGGTAGTGGCTGGGAATCTGACATGGATATCCCTTGGAATAAGCACCTCAATGATCTCTACAATAAGATCGCCGAGGAAAAGGACTGGGAATACCGATATGCAGACCTAGACTACTACCACGGTATGGTTGGCTACTTCCTGTACCGCGTTGAAATTAGCAACAACTGTGGCGGTTTCGATGTTTCGACTACGAAGCCAAGTGATATGAGTATGACGCTCATTGATATTACTCAGGATGGCGACTCTACGGCCAAGATGCAGTACAAGACGTTCACGTATAACGGTTCGTTTGACCACGAGTTTGTTAGCCGTAGTGACATTGGTACCTGTGCCGAGATGATTGCGCGCGCAAATAATCCAGACGTGCAAGGTGTATATCTCGAAAGAATGAAGGCGGTGCTGAACACGAAGTGTAAGGCTGACGTCGATGAAAAAATAGAGATGATCAAGGCCAACTCTGAGGCTGGTGTTAGTGCGGAGACGCAGGCGGCATATGATAACGCCGTAAATGATAAGAGCAAGTTTAAGATTGGTATGTTCATCGAGGGCGACGAGACGAAAGGTTGGGTCTGTAAGGACATTGGTGTGATTGCTGGTGCGACCCCGTCAGATCCGGTCGGCGCCGATCCGGGCGTTGGCATGGTTCAGCAGGACTGTTACAACAACGCAGGTTCGCTTGGTTGGATCGTCTGTCCGTTGATTACGACCGGTGCAGAAATGGTTCAGAGCACCTACGAAGGTATGATTGTACCGTTCCTAAAGATTGATCCAAAACTCTTCAATAACGGTGGCGCAAAGAACGGTACCTATCAGGCGTGGGACATCTTTAAAAACTTTGCGAATATCGCCTTCGTGATATTATTCTTGGTCGTTATTATGTCTCAGCTCACCGGCTTTGGCATCGATAACTACGGTATTAAGAAGATTTTGCCAAAGCTTGTTGTGGCGGCAATTCTCATTAACTGTTCGTACTTCATCTGCCAGCTAGCAATTGATGTGGCGAACATCGTCGGCGGCTCCGTTGGCGGCCTATTCTCGACAATTGGAGACAAGATAGTCGTGTCGACGCCGGCAGCCTGTACAGTGAATGGCGTGAACCAATGTGCGTCTAGCGCGTCGGGGGCAGGCGGCTTCATTGCGCTCGTCGTGATTGTCGTTGCAATTACTGCGGCGGCCGTGCTCGCAATTGGCCCGCAGATTCTCATTCCGGTCTTGCTCGGTATTCTCTCGTTTGTCGTTGCGGTCTTCTTCCTCTTCGTTATTCTTGGTATTCGCCAGGCGCTCGCAGTGCTCTTGGTTGCAATTTCGCCGCTCGCCTTCGTCTGTTACATGCTTCCGAATACGAAGACGCTGTTTACGAAGTGGCTAAATACGTTCAAGGGCGTCTTGATCGCTTATCCAGTCTGTAGCGCGATGGTCTACGGTGGCGATATGACGGCGAAAATTATCTTGGCCGCATATGGTTCAAACGTCCAAGACTTTACATCTATGACGCCGGTACTCTCGGCAGGTATCATCAGCATCGCCCCAATCTTCCTCATTCCGAATGTAATCAGGAAATCTATGGGCGCTCTCGGTATGCTCTCGCAGCGCTTGCAGGGCAGGCTCAATACTGGCGCTCGTGGCAAAGCAAACGAACGCTTGCAGAACTCCTTCCTTACTAACCGCAAGAATTACCGCGACCAGGCTCGCGCTGATAGGCGTGCTGCACGCACTAGCGAATACAATGCGAAGAGGGCAGAACGTGCGCTTTATGGCCGCGATGGCAAGGGCGGCCTAGCAGCGAAGGCGCGCGCCGGCAAGCTTAGCGCATACCAGCAACGCAGATATAACAGCGGCCTTAGCATGGTTGGAGCTAGAGATAAGATGGCGGCTGACGCAATGGTGGCCGGATATAAATCAATGGGTAGCGATGGGGATATTAGCACCAGCATCTTGAGCTCGGCCAGCAACGGAACGCTTACCGCGGACCAGCTCTCTGCGGCAATCACGGCTATGCATGATGAGGATAAAGTCAATGATCTCATTAAAAACATTAATGGCACTGCAAAGGGCGCGGCAGCATACAAGAGCATAATGCAGGGTACCGGTGCGAAAGCGGTCGCAGAGCGCAAGAAGGTCACCGATGCTCTCCTTTCGAGAGATGGCAACATCGTTGCGCAGAGTATCGGTAAGCTCTCCCAGGATGGCTCTTACGATTACGCTGATGATATAACTCACCACGGCAGTGCTCAGCTTAGGAGTAAGGTTCAGCAAGCTGGTACGAGCATTATGGCATCGCAGGACAAGGATGTATTTTGCGCATCCAACGCAGATCTATTCAGCGAAGCGCAGATGGCAGCCGGTATTGGCGCAGGCTTGACTGGCGCTACGGGCACTAACTTCAATAATATGCTTGCTGCTTATGGAAACAAGAATGCTATTATGAACTCTATGACTACGGAGCAGCTCGCCAATATTAGCAGCGATAATATTACTGCTCTCGGCGGTGCTACCGCCCTCACGAGTAATACGAACGTTCAGGCGCGCATCAATGAGCTTAATAGCGCAGATAACGCCGCACTTCGTTCCAAGATGCAAGGTGTTGCAGCTGGACAATTAAACGTGAAAGAGTCGGCTCGAGTTATTAGCTCGGATATCTATCTTGATTCTGGCGGACACTCCGTTCAGATTAACTTTACTAGCGATGGTAAAGCATATACTGCCGGCGGCGTAGATGTAACAAGCGCGCTTGGTCTGTATAAGAAGAAAACCTAAAACAAAAAAATCGTCCCGTCCTTGCTGAAAAAGCAAAGGCGGGACTTTTTTGAGGAAACTATCTAAATGGCATAAAGATAGTTCTCGGCGGAATGTTACGAGGCATCGTCAATGCCGTACTTAAGGAAATTTGCTGCGTCTGTGATCGTCTTCTTCTGGTCAGAGCTGAGTTCTTCGATGCCGCCGATCTTGGCGGATTTGTTCTGAAGGTCCTCAACAATGATGATGCCATAGAGCGAGAGGATTTCACACATTTCCGTTGTAAACATCGGCAGTTTCGAGATGTTGTCGACGGAGTCAATGTGCAGCATTGCGACTTTGTCTGATTCTTTGAAGTTACTCATAGATCATCCTCCTATATAAAGAAACTTGCGAACAGTGAATTGAAAAAACGCAAATCTGCGCTCGCATGCAGATTTAGCTTAAGCATATCACAGAGTAGGGCGTTTGTCAAGGAGACTCCAGATGCGCTCGTGCTATAATAAGGCTAGTGCACCCGTAGCTCAGCGGATTAGAGCACTAGTCTTCGGAACTAGGTGTCACAGGTTCGAATCCTGTCGGGTGTACCATTTTTGACTGAAGTGCACCCGTAGCTCAGTGGATAGAGCACTGGTTTCCGGTACCAGGTGTCGTGGGTTCGACTCCCGCCGGGTGTACCATTTTTGGTATAATATCCTTATGTCTAATATTCTCGAAGTAAAAAACCTCACAAAAACCTATGGCAAAGACGATAGCCTCGTAAAGGCTGTAGATGGTGTTAGCTTCACCGTCGAAAAAGGCGAGTTTGTTGCAATTATTGGCGCTAGTGGCTCCGGCAAATCTACGCTCTTACATATGATTGGTGGCGTTGATCGCCCAGACAAAAATGGTGGCGAAATTATCATTGATGGCGTGAATACGACCGGGCTTAATGATAACAAGCTCGCGCTCTTCCGCCGTCAGAAAATTGGCATTATTTATCAGTTTTATAACCTTATTCCAGTCCTGACCGTTCGCGAGAATATTACGCTCCCTGTCGATCTCGAAAAGAAGGAGGTTGATGAAGAGCGCCTAGAAAAGCTCATTGAGGCTTTGGGGCTCAAAAACCGTGAAACGCATCTGCCAAACCAGCTTTCTGGCGGTCAGCAGCAGCGTGTCGCGATTGGCCGCGCACTCTTTAATGAGCCGGCCCTAATTCTCGCCGATGAGCCAACCGGCAACCTCGATTCCAAGGCCGGCGCCGAGATCGTGAAGCTTCTAAAACTTGCAAACGAAAAGTATGGCCAGACGATTCTCCTCGTCACGCACGATCTCGAAATTGCCAAGCAGGCTGGTCGTGTCGTTACCTTTGCTGACGGCAAGATTATTTCAGACGTAAAGGCGCGGAAATAATGGGCGTTTTAGCAAAGCTAACTAGTACGAACCTAAAGCGCAACAAAAAACGCAGCATCGTGACGATGATTGGCGTTGCGCTCTCGGTTGCGTTGCTTTTTACGGTCATCGCTATTCCGACCAGCTTCATCCAGACGCTAAAGCTCTACCAAATCGAGCAGTATGGCGACTTTCATCAGTTATTTGAATATATTCCTGGCGACAAAGTTAGTCTCATTGAGAACGCTGAGGGCGTCGACAGCGCATATTATGCTCGTCAGATTACATACGACGACGAAACGCGGTATCTCGATCATGGCGTTAGCCTTATTCCGGTTAGCAAATACGAGCGCATTGATACTTTGACGGACGATCAGCGGACGGCAGACCAACAGTACATGGTGTTTATCCGCTTCAAGCAGCCGCTACGCAAGGCTGGCTATGCAAAGACGATGCCGGAGCGCTATGGCAAAGCAATCTGCGACACGCTTGATGCCGAGGAGGTTAGTGGGTACTATACTCGCACGAATGATGAGCTGATGATGTACGACGGCAATGTCGATCCGAACTCTTCGACCATCCTATTTTGTCTTGCCGCTTTTGGCCTAGGTTTGATTGTGATTGCCAGTATCTTTACGATTCGCAACTCGTTTAATATCTCCACGACGGAGCGTACGCGTGAATTTGGCATGCTTAGCTCGGTTGGCGCAACGCCGGCGCAGATTCGCCGTTCGGTTGTCCTGGAGGCGCTAATTATTGGTGCATTTTCGACTCCGGCCGGTCTCTTGCTAGGCTCCATTGCGACCTTCATTTTGCTAGGAATTACCGGCTCTTTGATTGGCGCGCCAACGGCTCTAGTCTTCTTTATCCCGCTCTGGGCAGTTGCGCTAGATATAGTGCTGGGCTTTGTCATTGTTTGGCTCGCTAGCGCTAGCGCGGCAATTCGGGCTGGCCGACTCACGCCGATTGAGGCAATCCGCAGCACGCAGGACATCAATATCAAGTCAAAGAAGCTCAAAACGAGTGCGATTATCCGTAGTTATTTTGGTATCGGTGGTGTTATTGCGAGCAAAAACCTCAAACGCAGCCGCCAAAAGTATCGCACGACGGTCATTTCCATTGTCGTGAGCGTAGCGGTCTTTGTTGGCTTGTCGAGCTTTGTGATTGATGGCCAACGCATTGTCGCAAACGCCTATCCATATAAGGGCACTACCTACGTTGTCATGGGCGGCTCGATCGACAATTATAAAGAAATCGAATCGCGCTTTGACCTTGGCGAGCATGCCTACTTCCGTTACGCATTGGCTAGTAGCGGCATCAAGGTTGCGACCATCAATTCGGAATACTTTGAAAAGTACGCCCGTTCTGTTGGTGTCTATGGCGACTTTGAGAACGCTGCAATCCTAAACGATTACATACCAGAGCAGCATAGCAACGGCTCTTACTCGATCGACCGTGCGCTACTAAATAAGGAAGGCGACGAGCTGAACCTACGCATTGTTGATGTCGATAGCGACTCTAACGACCCAATTCGCACCTTTAATACGAAGATTACGAAGATTACCGACAAAAACCCGATTGGCGATGCACAGCTGAGAATGCCAACCCTTTATGTCTCCGACAAGCATACTAATGCTGGCGAGTTAGTACTAAGTAAGTATGAAAATCGTCTCTTTGCGAATCCGAGCAGCAAACAGGCAGAGGAAATTACAAAATATATCGAGAAAATCAACGAAGAGACGGAGCCGGGAGAGAGCTCGCCTTATGCGTTCGACCTAGCCGAAAGTATGGAGCAGATCAATAACGTGATGCTTCTGCTCGCAATCTTTATGTACGGTTTCATCGCGGTCGTAGCGCTCATCGGCGTAACCAATATCTTTAATACAATCACGACCAATATACAGCTCCGCGCCAAGGAGTTTGCAATGCTAAAATCTGTCGGTATGACGGACGACGAATTCAATCGTATGATTCGCCTCGAGAGCCTGTTATACTCGCTTCGCGCGCTCCTTATTGGCTTGCCAATTGGCATCATCATTTCCTATGCCGTGCACTCAATGCTCAGCGCTGGCGGCATGAACCTTTCGTATGAATTGCCGGTCGTTCCAATCCTGATTTCAATCGTCGTCGTGGCGCTGTTAATCACGGTCATTATGCGCTATTCTGTGCGCCAAGTTTCGCATCAGAATATCATCGAGACAATCCGCCAAGATACCGTCTAGCATGGTATAATATATCTAATATGTTAGATATAAATTTCATCCGTGCGAATCGCCAGAAAGTTGAGGATGCAATTCACAACAAGGTCTATGATATCGACCTTGACGAGATTCTGCGCCTCGACGACGAGCGCAAAGAACTATCACGCGAAATTGATGCTCTCCGCCAGGAGCGCAACCAGATTTCCGCTCAAATGAAGGGTGGCAAACCAGATCCAAAGCTAATCGAGCAGGGCAAGGAGCTAAAAACTCAGCTCGCCGAGAAAGAGCCAAAGCTTGCAGAGATTGAGAAGTCCTTTATCGACCTCCTAAAGCAGGTGCCGAACGTCTACGAAGACGATGTCCCAGTTGGCCTTACCGAGGACGACAACCAGGTCGCCGAGGTTTGCGGCGAAATCCCACAGATCAAGAACCCAAAGAATCATTACGAGATTGGCCAGGCCCGTGGCTGGATCGACAAAGAGCGCGCTTCCAAGGTTGCTGGTGCTCGTTTCGCCTACATCAAGGGCGACATGGTCAAGCTCCAGATGGCTATCGTCAACTTTGTTATGAATAGCCTCTCGGACGAAGCTACAATCAAAGAGATTATCAAGAGCCGCGGCCTAGAGGGTCAGGTTTCTGAGAAGCCATTCACGATTGTTCTCCCACCACTCATGCTCCGCACGGAGATGTATGACGCAATGGATCGTCTCGAGCCACGCGAAGACCGCTACAAGATCGAGGGCGAGGAGCTTTGGCTCCAGGGCAGCGCAGAGCATGTTCTTGGCTCTATGCACGCCGGTGAAATTTTTGAAGAAAAAGAGATGCCAGTTCGTTATCTTGGCTACGCAACCAGCTTCCGCCAAGAGGCCGGTACCTACGGCAAGGATATGGAAGGCATCATTCGCATGCATCAGTTCGACAAGCTCGAGATGGAGAGCTTCTCTACCAAGGAAACTAGCCGCAAAGAGCACGAATTCTTTATCGCTGTTCAGCGCTGGCTCGTTGAGCAGCTCGAGCTCCCATATCGCGTGATTCGCAAATGTACCTTTGATATTGGCAAGCCAGATGCGCGTGGTATCGATATCGAGGTTTGGCTCCCAGGCCAGGATAAATATCGCGAGACTCATACTGCGGATTACATGACCGATTATCAGTCTCGCCGTCTCCAGACTCGCGTCCGCCGCGACAATGGCGACCTTGAACTAGTTCATACTAACGACGCAACTGCCTTTGCGCTTGGTCGTATTATGATTGCAATTATCGAAAATTATCAAAACCCTGACATGACCATTCGCGTGCCAAAGGTTTTGCAAAAATATTTGGATGGAAAGGAGATTCTATAATGATCGATAATATTGAAATTAGTGGCTCTAATTACAAGGTAGAAGAGAGCTTCAAAAAGTACGTCATCAAGCGTATTGGTAAGCTCGATCGCCATCTACCACGTGACCACCGCAAAGATGTTGTCGCGAAGGTCGTCGTCACTGAGGTTGACCGTGCTCATGGCAACAAATATGAAATCTCCGTCTCTATGGATATCCCTGGTGGCAAGGTTCTTGCTGCAAAGGATCAGGCATCCAATGTTTATGCTGGCATCGACATCATCGAGGCAAAGCTTGACGGTCAGATTCGCCGCTTTAAGACCGAGAAAACTAATTACGATAAGAAAGGATTCCTAAAGCGCCTTTTGAAGAAGTAAGCTTAGGTGTTATACTAGAACGATGAAAGAGAGGAAGTCAGATAAGAAACGGGTGGAAAACAAAAAAGCTCCAAAAGAAAAGAAACCTACTGACAAATTAGCAGACAAGACCGCAACTACCAAGTTTTTGCAGCATATTTTTGGCGACGCCCAGAAGAAAACTCTTCGTCGTCTTCAGAAACGCGTAGACGAGATCAACAAGCTCGCCGGCAAATACTCCGAGATGAGCAAGAAAGAGCTCGCTGCGCAGACCGAAACGCTCAAAAAGCGCTTTGAAAAGCTCAACAAGCAGGCTCAGGCTGCCAAGGCTCGTGAAGAGGTAAAGGAAAAGGCCAAGAAAGAGGGCAAAAAGGTCAAAACCAAAAAGATCGACAAGAAGGCCCAGATCGCAGCCGACAACAAGGTCCTAGATCAGATCTTGCCTGAGGCATTCGCCCTTGTCCGTGAGGCTAGCGACCGCATCCTCGGTCTCCGCCCATTTGATGTTCAGCTCATCGGTGGTATCGTCCTTCACGAAGGCAACGTTGCCGAGATGAAGACTGGTGAAGGTAAAACTCTCGTTGCAACCCTTCCAGTTTATTTGAACGCACTTACTGGCCGCGGCGTCCACGTCGTGACCGTTAACGATTACCTTGCTCAGCGTGATGCTGGCTGGATGGGCGAGCTCTACGACTTCCTCGGGCTCTCCGTCGGTGTCATCATCAATGAGGCAAGCTTTGTCTATGACAAAGAATACGAAAACGACGATCATGACGATCCTCGCATGAAACACCTCAAGCCGGCAACCCGCAAAGAGGCTTATATGTGCGACGTCACCTACGGTACGAACAATGAGTTCGGCTTCGATTATCTCCGTGATAACATGGTCAAGGATGCTCAGTATCTCCGCCAGCGCGAACTCAACTTTGCGATCGTCGATGAGGTCGACTCCATCTTGATCGATGAGGCTCGCACCCCGCTCATTATTTCCGCTCCAGCTGCCGACAACCCAGAGAGCTACTATCAGTTCGCAAAGGTCTGCGCTCAGCTTTCCGATGAGGATTACATTGTCGACGAAAAACGCCGCACGGTTTCTTTGACCGATGCAGGTGTCGAAAAGGTCCAAAAGATTCTCGGCGTCGATACTCTCTATAGCACCGAAAACACGCGCATTGTTTATCACCTAGAGCAGGCCCTTCGTGCCGAGACTCTCTTCAAGCGCGATAAAGATTACGTCGTTACGAACTCTGGCGAGGTTATGATCGTCGATGAGCATACCGGTCGTCTCATGCATGGCCGCCGCTACAACGAAGGTCTCCACCAGGCTATCGAGGCAAAGGAAGGCGTCCAGGTCCGCGAAGAGTCTACGACCCTCGCAACGATTTCCTTCCAGAACTTCTTCCGCCTATACAACAAGCTTTCCGGTATGACCGGTACGGCATTTACCGAGGCAGAGGAGTTCCAGCAGATTTATGCCCTCGACGTAATTCAGATTCCACCTAACAAAAAGATTATTCGTGTCGATAAAGACGATCTCATCTATCGTACCGAGGCTGCAAAGCTCAAGGCGATCGCCGCAGAGATTCATAAATATCACGATCGCGGCCAGCCAGTTCTTGTTGGTTCCGATTCTATTGCGAACAACGAACGCATTGCGGCTTACCTCGAAAAAGAAAACATTCCATTCGAGATTTTGAACGCAAAGAACAACGAGCGTGAGGCTGCGATTATTGCCAAGGCTGGTGAAAAGGGTGCAGTTACCCTCGCGACCAACATGGCAGGTCGTGGTACCGATATTAAGCTCGGCAAGGGTGTCGTTGAGCTCGGCGGTCTCGTCGTGATTGGTACGGCTCGTCATGATTCCCGCCGCGTTGATAACCAGCTCCGTGGTCGTGGTGGCCGTCAGGGCGATCCTGGTACGACCCAGTTCTTCGTATCCTGCGAGGATGACCTCATGCGCATCTTCCAGGGCGATCGCATCGCGATGATCATGAAACGTCTTGGCGTTGATGACGATATGCCACTCCGCAACCGCATGGTCAGCAAGACTTTGGAATCCGCTCAGAAACGTATCGAAGGCTTCAACTTTGATAGCCGCAAGAACGTTGTTCAGTACGATAACGTCATTAACCGTCACCGCAAAGTTGTTTACACGATGCGCCGCAAGATTCTCGACGGTGATAACATCCGCCCAGAGATTTCTCGCCTCTACAAAGACGAGATTGCAGAGCTTACGCAGTTCAGCGCTCGTGTCAACAAGAAGTTTGCCGAGCAGTTCAAGAGCGTCTTTGATCTCGATGATGATTTGATCGAATCGATCGGTCTCATGCGCAAGGAAAAGGATCGCTACAAGCTCGCACTCGCTGCAGTTGAAGAAATGTATCATGACAAAGAGCTCGAGTTTGGCGAGGATACGATGCGTAAGATTGAGCGCGAAGTTTACCTCAACGTTCTCGATACGCTCTGGATGCAGCACCTAGAAAACATGCAACATCTCCGCGAGGGTATCCACTGGCGTTCAGTCGGTCAGCGTGATCCACTCGTCGAGTATCGCTCCGAATCGCAAAAGCTCTTCGACGGTCTTCAGCGCGCACTTCGCGAGGAAGTCATGAGAATTCTCCTCACAATTCGCGTTCAGGAAGTTGCCGAAGTTTCCGATGATAAATATGACACCGAGCTTACCAAGATGGCTGAGGGTGCAACCGAAAAGGGTGTGAACGAAGTCTCCGCTGGTGTTAAGAGCATGGATGATGAGTTTAGCAAAGACGAACATGGCGTCGGCAAAGCATCCGAACATCGTTCTAACGTCGGAACCAGCAAGAAGTCTGGCTCCGCCAAGAATACCGATCGCAACGCCAAGCGCAATGCGGCTCGCAAGACCAAGAAAAAAGCTCGTCAAAACAAGAAAAAAGGTCGCAAATAGTTGAAACATTCGATTGAGGAGGTCCGGCTCAAGAATGGCGCTCGGGGCCTCCTTATCGATGCGCCAGGTAGTCCTGTTTTAAACATACGGGTGATTTTTCGTGCGGGCAATAAATTTACCAAGTCGCAGGACATTTATGAAGTTGCTCATTTGATGGAGCACATGGCTTTTGGTCGCAACGCAAAATTCCGCGACGAGCAGGCCTACGAAGCCGAGTTTACGAAAAACGGCGCCTATCACAACGCCTGGACTTCGGATTGCTTTATCGCATACGAGGCGGAATGTGCAGATTTTGAATGGGAACGCATCCTAGATTTGCAGGAGCTTGCCGTAGCGCAGCCGCGCTTTAATGAAGAAGAACTCGCCAGCGAAAAGGGCAACGTGCGCTCCGAACTTACTGGCTATCAGAATGATTATTCTCGTCTGATTTGGCCAAAGTTGCAGCAGGCACTCGGCGAAGAGGTTTTGACCTATGGCGAACGTCTAAAAACGATCAATAACATCGAGCTAAAAGACGTGCGTGATCATTATCGCCGCACGCACACGGCCAACAATATGCAGTTTATTATCACTGGCAATTTGCGTGGCCGCAAACATAAAATCACTTCGATGCTCGAAAACTGGGATCTAAAACCGGGCGAGAAGTTCGAGCTGCCAATGTCGGCATACAAGGCTTCCGCGCCAGTGCTCATCCGCCGTAAAGACGCCAGCAATATGAGTTTTGGCTTTTCGTTTGTCATTCAACGCGCACTTACTCCTGCCGAGCAATATGCAATGGGCTGTCTAAACCACATTTTGAACGGCACAATGAGTAGCAAGATTTTTGGTACCGCTCGCAAGAAAGGTATTGTCTACGGCATGGGTTCGCAGACCGAGTCGGACAAATGGTCCAGTACTTGGGATTTTGACGGTGAAGTAAATGCCGAGAATGCACAGGACTTATTTGATTTAATTGCCATCGAACTTGGTAAAGTTATTAATGGCGATATTTCCGAGGCGGACATCGCAGCAGCGAAAGCATATGCGCTCGGCCATCATCAAATGCTCGCCCAAACAGCAGACCAAATCAGCGCATACTATCTCCGCGACTACGTTACAACCGGCACTTTCCAGCCAATGGCGGATGCGCCAAAAATGATCGAAGCAATCGATAAGAGTACCATCGTCCAACTCGCGCGCATCTTTATGCAATCCGGCGTTTCCGGCTTGGCAGCAGTTGGCAACATGAACAAAGCGGTTCTCGACGAACTTTGGGGCCGCATCCTCGATACTGTATAAGAAAAAAGCCCTTGGGCGCCGAAGCGGCCAAGGGCAGCGAGTTAGTGGACTTCGAGCTCCGTAGAGACGGTCGTGCTTTGTTGCCCGTTGCTGTCGTATCTGGATTGTTGTTTAATCTCAGCGGAAGCGATAAGGAAGACAAAGAAAACGACAAAGATTACGACGATAACGGCAATTGCAATTTTGGACTGGGTTTCGTTCCAGTCGCCTTCGTCTTTGGTGAGCTCGGAGACCACGGTGTATGATTTTACCTGCTTTTTCACACAACTTCACTCCTTTTCTGAAAAGGGCATTCGTCGGTCAACTATTATCCAACCCCTTTATTATATCAAAAAAGAGAGCCGCTTTGAGAGCGGCTCTCCGAAAAACCAAATTGTCTGTTTTAGGCGTTAAGCTCTTTGTGGCTGAGCTTGTTTGCGAAGTCCGAAATGTAGAAACCGAGGACGCCACCAATTAGTGGGAAGACGACGTAGGTCACTAGCATTGGCATGAGCTGACCCATGAGCGCATCGAAACCTTCGGCGCTAGCTGGGAGCAAGCCGTACATAAATGCGGCTGCTGGGTTCATGATAAAGACGTTACCCTGAATGCCAAGGAAGTTGTTGCAGACAACAACTGCGAAGAGCATTGCGAGGAAGACGCCACCTGCAACGACTGCTGCGAAGGTGAAAGCACCACGCTTGTAGTCGAGTGCGCGAGCAAAGAAGAACGCAATGATGATTGCGCCGATGAACTCGAGCATCGTAATCTGCCAGAAGAAGCTGAAGCCTTCGGTTGCGGCCTGGATGTCCTCAGCGGCAGTGAGCGTTGGCAAGAGCGTGGTGGCAGCATCAATGTTACCACTAGCGATACCGGCGTTGTAGAAACCGCTGATGATCATGAAGCCAAGCCATGCACCGATGAGCTGTGCGATGATGTAGAGAATACCACGAATCGCAGAGACACGGCGGCTAGCCATCATACCAGCAGTGATGATTGGGTTGATATGTGCACCAGAAAGTGCAAATACACCTGCAGTGACTGCAATGTAAGCAAAGATCATGTAGAGCGGATTGAATAGACCGAGCGTCAAAGCGACGGCGGTAATAAGACCCGTACCAATGATTTCGCCGATGATTGCACCGATGATCTTGGTGTCTTTAAAGATTGTTAGAATGTTTTCGTTTGGATCGCCCTTGCGAGCAAAGAATTCTTTGATCGGATTCTTCTTGCCGACCGTAGCTTTCTCGGAGACGATTTTGGTTTTTTCGCTGCCCACCTTTTCTGATTTGACTGCAGTTACCTTCGCGGTAGCCTTGACAGTCTTGACTGTACTTTTCGACTTTGAAGCTGTTTTCCTTGCAGCAGGTTTCTTTGCTGCAGGCTTCTTGGTCGACTTGGCTTTGGTTGTTGCCATCGCACCTCCTTTAAATGTGTATGGATACATTATAGCATACTAAACGCTTGTGCTACAAAGGGGTAAAAAATAGGGAAAAACTATTGACAAAAATAGCAAAAAGTACTACAATATACGCAAATCCTATGGGTGGGAGGTACATAGACGACCCAGTACCGGAAGACTAGGTCGTTTTTTGTATCGAAAGAGGTGAAAAATGAGCACGAACGCCGAAACCATAGAGAACAGAGATAATTTGGCCGCAAAAACCGGAGCTTTACTCAAAATTCGCTCCGCCGGCTACCATTTCGTGAAGCGAATTTTCGACATTATTTTTGCCCTCGTCGGCTGCGTCGGTGTCATCATATTAATCCCGTTTGTCAAGCTAGCTTATTTACTAACTGGCGACCGTAATCCAATTTTCTTGAAAGACCACATGCGCATTGGAAGGGGGGGGCAAACCATTCCGCTTTTACAAATTCCGCACCATGGTACCAAATGCTGAGCGCATTTTGCACGAAGAGCTGTTCAAAGATCCAGCCATTCTCGCTGAGTACCAGCAGAACAAAAAACTCAAAAACGACCCACGCATTACGAAGATGGGCAAATTCTTGCGCAAGACTTCACTCGACGAATTCCCGCAATTCATCAACGTTCTTAAAGGCGACATGTCGATCATTGGCAACCGTCCATACATGGTAAGCGAAAAAGAAGACATGGGCGAGTATTTCGACGATATTGTCAGTACGAAATGCGGAATTGTTTCTTGGTGGGCAGTATCGGGTAGGAGCGGCCTCGACTTCCAACAGCGTCTAGTGCTCGAGCAATGGTATTCGCAGAATATGAGCTTGAAGACTGATATAAAGATTTTCGTGATGGCGTTCAAATGCGTCCTCCTCGGCAAAGGAGCTGACTAAAATGACGGGTGGGAAGAATAATCAACCGATCGTAGTCGCCCAAATCATGGGCAAGTGGGTCGGTGGCGGCGTAGAAGCGGTGATCATGAATTATTATCGCCATATCGACCGCAGCAAGATACAGTTCGACTTTATTTGCGATGAAGATTCGACTAATATTCCGTATGAAGAAATCGAAAAACTCGGCGGCCATGTTATTTTGTGTCCACCATACCAAAAGCTCTTTAAATATATGAAGTTTCTCGAAAAACTTTTTCGTGAGAAAAAATATCGTATCGTTCACTCAAACATTAATACACTCTCTGTTTTTCCACTCCGTGCTGCTAAAAAAGCCGGCGTAAAAGTTAGGATTGCGCATAGTCATAGCACGAGCAATCCGAAAGAATGGAAGAAAAATCTGCTCAAAAACACGCTGCGTCCATTTAGCAAAAAGTATGCAACGGACTATTTTGCCTGCGGCGAGCTTGCCGGCAGATATTTATTCGGCAACAAGACATTTGATTCCGGAAAAGTTAAGATTGTTCATAATGCTATTGACGTAGAGAAGTTTAAGTTCGACCCAGAAGCCCGCAAGAAACTGCGCATAGAAATTGGAATCAAGGACAACGATTTTGTAATCGGCCATATCGGCAGATTTGTAGAGCAGAAAAATCATAGGTTCTTGATCGACGTATTTGCTGAAGTAAAAAAAGAAAAACCTAACGCAAAATTAGTATTGGTTGGCCAAGGTCCCCTTCGTGAAGAAATTGAAGATAAAGTCAAAAAACTACATTTAGAGAGTGATGTCTTCTTCCTAGGTCAAAGGAGCAATGCTAATAAGCTATTCTCAGTTTTTGACGTATTTTGCTTACCGAGCTTGTATGAGGGGCTGCCAGTAGTCGGAGTTGAGGCACAAGCGAATGGCGTTCCCGTTCTTGCCTCGAACTGCGTTACGGGCGAAATTGATATGGGCGGGCCAATTAATTATATTGAAATAGGTTCAGTCGAGAAATGGAATGGGGCGCTGCTATCGACCAGCGGTGACCGCCTTTCTCGCATAGCGGATAGTTATGATGCAGGGAAAGCATCCGGAATGCTTCAGGAACAATATATTAAGCAATGCGAGGCGGTACTATGAAAAAAGTAGGTGTTGTTTCATGCTATTTCAAAAATAACTACGGTAGCGTGCTTCAGGCGTATGCGACGCAAAAATTTTTGGACTTGAATAATATACCGAACGAGACTATCTCAATCGAGAACAATCTAGACTTCAAAAAAGGAAAAAGGAAATATTATATCTCGCAAATTACGAATTTAGGCTTCATAATGGCGAAATTCGGAATGATAAAGATGAAAATTGATACAAAAATTAATAAAAAACTTGGAAAAAATATCGCTATAAGGTCTAGGAAATATGAGGAGTTTAGAGAGGAGTTTAGACTCTCAGAGGGCGCTAAAACGTATGCCGAATTAAGCTCTGTGGCAGAAAAAGACTATTCAAGTGTGTTACTTGGCTCTGATCAATTGTGGTTGCCAGTGAACGTTGTAGCGGACTACTATACCCTTAATTGGGTTCCGGACAACATCAATAAAGTATCCTATGCCACGAGCTTTGGGATATCCTCCATTCCCGAAAAGCTTACGGGGAAATATCATCATTTTTTGGGCAGAATCAACCATTTGTCCACTAGGGAAAGAAGCGGTCAAGAACTAATAGCAAAGATAACGGGCATGGATTCGAAAATCGTCTGTGATCCGACCATACTTTTAACGAAGGACGAATGGTGGTCATTTGCAAAAGCTGAGAGGATAATTAAAGAGAAATATATACTATGCTACTTTTTAGGCAGCAATATTGAGCACAGGAAATTTGCTGAACGTCTCAGAAAGGCGACTGGTTACAAGATTGTTTCCATAAATCATGCGGATGAATATGTTAAATATTCGGACATTTTTGCAGATATTACCCCATACAATATCGGTCCTAAGGAGTGGATAAATCTAATCAAAAATGCAGAGTATGTCTGCACCGATTCATTCCATGGCACGGTATTTTCAATACTATTCAATAAGCAGTTCTATAATTTTAGGCGCCACAAAGCGAGCTCAAAAAACTCGACCAATTCAAGGCTCGATTCGCTTCATGCGCAACTTGGGATAAATAATCGAATATTGACCGGCAGCGAAGACGTAAACTCTGTTTTGGCCAACACTATTGATTATGATTTGGTTAATAAAAAACTCGATGAGTTCAGGTGCGATTCCTCGAAATGGCTGCTCGATTCTCTCAAGATGAGGGAGGATAAAAAATGAGCAACAAAATAAAAGTGCTATTTTTCGTAGACCGAATGCGCCATGGCGGTATTCAGCAGTTTCTTGTCGAAAACGTCAAACATATAGATAAAAGCCAGTTTGATATAGATGTTCTAACTTTGGACGACGGTATTGAATATCCGCTCGAAAAAGCAATAAAAGATGCCGGAGCAAATTTCTATAAGTTAGATGGTATTTGGATAAAAACCCCAATGAGCTATATAAGATATAGTCGAGCCCTAAAGCAGTTTTTTGGAGAGCATGAAGGGTATGATATTATCCACATGAATGCATCAAGCAAAAATTATATTCTTCTAAAGTATGCAAAAAAATATGGCGTTCCGATTCGAATAGTGCATTCTCACAATACAGGGTTCCAAACGAAGAGCCTTTTAAAGCGAGCAATTGGCAATATACTTAAAAAGCCATTAATGAAATATGCAACTGACTATTTTGCGTGCTCGAAATTAGCCGGAGCTTGGCTGTTTGGCAAGAAAGCGGTGCAAGCCGAAAAAGTGAAGATTATTCACAATGCCGTAGACTATAAGGCGTTCTGTTTTAATGAGGAAACCAGGCGTAGGATAAGAAAAGAGTATAGCATCAATGACGACGAGTTGCTAATTGGACACGTAGGGCGCTTCACTAAGCAAAAGAATCACAGTTTTTTGGTGGATATATTCAATGAAATGCGTAACTCGAACAGCAAGGTTAAAATGATTCTTGTTGGCGTCGGCGAAGGAGAGGAAGAAATACGCAATAAGGTAAAAGACTTGGGTATTAGTGATAAAGTCATATTTGCCGGCTATAAGCAGAATGTAAATGAGCTAATGCAAGCAATGGATATTTTTCTTCTGCCATCGCTCTACGAGGGACTACCGGTTGTCGGGATTGAGGCGCAGGCCGCTGGTTTGCCGTCATATACATCAAAAGGTGTTGTTACTAGTGAAACAAAAGTCTCGGAAGCACTTTCATTTATTTCTTTAGATGAATCGGCAAAGGTATGGGCTGATAGTATACTGAACGGCCGCCGTGATCGAATTGATACTAAAAAAGATTTAAGCGCAGCTGGCTATATTATTGAAGACTCCGTGAAAGAGCTTGAGCGATATTATCGCATGAGGGTGGGGCAATAAAATATGAAAAGACTGTTGCAGAAGAATCAAAAAACGCAGAAAACGCAGAAAACACAGAAGACGCAGGTTGCACTCCTTCTTCTTATTTTTCCAATAATAATAGTTGCGAAAATATTCCAGTTCACTGCCCTGAACAGTAATGCCTTTGGCATCATCAACAGACTGCTCGGCTGGCTCCCGTCTGACTATGTTCCTTCAGATAATTCCTACAGTTTCCCACTTCGTATATATAGAATCGTTGATTTTTTGCCGTTTAAGACGGCATTGGAATGGGGTATATTTTGGGCGATTATCATGAATGCAGTGTTTTTCTTCATTCTACTTAAGATAAAGAAGAAGTATACGCTGAGAGAGTACCTATTTATTTATGCGAGCATGTTCATTTTGGACGTGTTTGTTTTTAACATTAACAAAGATTTAATACAGTGCATTTTAGTCCTAATCCCGTTTGCAATATTCAGGACGAGAATTAAAAATAGATATAAGATATTTATAGCGGCTTCGTTGATGGGGGTAGAATCGGTAGTATTTCGCCCGTATTACATCATCTTTTCGGCGTCGATTATTGTTTCATATCTAGTTCTCGAAAAGAGGATATCCAATAGTAATAAGAAGACCGTCGTAAAGTATTTACTATTGTCTGTAGCTATTATGCTGGCGGCGATGTATCTAGCACAATATGTCAGCAGAAGCGGCTATAACGCCCTCATAACGCGTCGCAATACGCTGGCCGAGGATCTCGATTCGGCAACTGTTATCACAAATGTTTTTAGCGGGGATAGCTTCTTCGCTTTCGCTTTGAACTATGTAATTAATGCCGCAAGAATGATGTTCCCTCTGGAACTATTGTTTATGGGGGTAAAATACATTCCGTTCGTAATCTACCAACTGTTTTTAACGCTTAGTATTATTGGTTCAATAAAGAATAAGTTGAAACACAGTAACTTAGTGTTTATAGCATTTATTCTAGGATACTGGATCATGCTAGTTGCGTCCGAATCGGATTTCGGTACGCTCATTAGGCACCAAGCGATATTGTTGCCTTTCTACTTAGTTATGTTCACAAGCGATAGATCTAATCGCGAAAGAGCGGCGCAGCAAAATGAGGAGAGCGACAATGTCAAAGAATAATAAAGTGACTCTACGTAATGTCGTTTCTAGCCTTATTTTGCAGGCCGTAAATATTGTCTCTAATTTTATTATTCCTAGATTAATAATTGCGTCGTTCGGATCAGAGATGAATGGTCTAGCGGCATCGTTGACTCAGTTTTTGAATGTGGTTAGTTTGTTCGAGGGTGGTCTAAATGGAGTAGTCATGGCGAGCTTATATAAGCCGCTATATGATAAGGATTACCAAAAAGTCGGCTCTATTATCAAGACATCAATACGTTTCTTTAGAAAGATATCATTGGCATATGCTTTATATGCAGCCTTAGTGGCAATCATTTGTCCTTTCATAATAAAAACGCCATATTCTTTTTCATTCGTGTCCAGCTTAGCCTTGATAATATCCGTAAGGCTCTTTTCTCAATACTGCTTATCGATGGCGTATAAAAACCTGCTCAATGCAGACAAAAAAGTGTATGTCGTATCTCTGGTCCAAATATTTCTTACAATTGCGGATACGGTTTTAGCGGTTTTAGTATGTACCCTAGCGCCAAGCGTCCATCTGCTTAAAATTGCATCGGCCCTTGTATTCATGGTGCAACCGATATTTTTATCTCACTACGTCAAAAAGAACTATGTTTTGAGCTCAGGCGTTGCAGCCCAACCGGATAATAATCTTGCTAGGGATAGGTGGAACGGGTTTGCTATTACGCTAGCCGCTTTTGTTCATAACAATACGGATATTGCCATCATCTCTGTATTTATTAGTCTTTCGGAAGCATCAGTCTATAGCGTCTATGCATTAGTGGCGGCTGGCCTAAAGCAAATTACATTTTCGATGTGGAACGCATTCACTCCAATGGTAGGGAACTTGTATGCCTCTGGTGATAAAAATAAGCTAAACGCGAAATTCGACACGCTAGAGTTTATAAATATGATCATAACTTTTGCATTGTTTTCGATAGGCGGACTTTTAATAACTCCATTTGTCAATATTTATACGCAGGGCGCGAATGATGTCAGCTACGCACGACCAATATTTGGGATTTTGCTATTATTGGCAGAGGGAATATATATACTGAGAAGCCCTTACGTGACTCTCGCGAGCAGTGCCAATAAGTTTAAAGATATGACCCCGCATGCTATAGTGGAGGCTGTTATTAATATAGTACTCTCAATTATCCTCGCTCCACTACTAGGCATCAACGGCATAGCAATTGGCACCGTTATTGCTATGAGTTATAGGACGATTTATCATATCGTGTATTTGAGGAAGAATCTAATAAATAGGCCGATACTAAAATTCGTTAAGAGGTTTATTGTATTTGCAGCTTTTACGGGCTTAGCGGTATTAACTTCAACAATTATTACTACGAGCGGGATCGTCTCGCTATTAGATTGGGTAAAATATGCGGCAATATATGCTGGTGTCTTCTTTGCATGCTATATAGTGATGAGTTTATTGTTTTTCAGAAACGAGTTGAAGGCAATAGCGAAGTATATAAAAAGGTAGCAGCGGCGAATGGGCGCCCCTTAGATTACTAATACCGAGGCCCTGTATGTTATACTAACTAAATAATCAGGAGGTAAAAGTGGGTATTCTAGTAGAAAAAGATGAAGATAAGAGTGAACTTAGCCGTCGCATTAGTGCGGATCTTCGTGAACGTGCTGCAAAATCTAGCAAGCAGGAAGACTATGATGGCGTAGAGGACTCTGAGTATCTTCGCAATACCCGCAAGACTAATTCCTTTAGCTGGTTTTGGTTTATCCTCGTTTTTCTTGCCGCTGCAGCATTAGTTATTATTTTTATCGTCCACTAGTGTTTGCAAATTACTGAGCGTCTCACGAACATACGGAGGCTACGGCCGAGTACGAGACGGCGCCTGCCCGTGACGACGGGCCAGGCGAACGTCGTTTCGTGAGATGCTTAGTGATTCGCAAACAGATATGAGATGTGGTAAAATATATCTATTATGGCCACATTACAGGATCTAAAAAATGAGCTCAAAAAGCTCAACGCAGAATATGCGAAAATCAAAGACCTGCCGGCCGACCAACGTGCAGATTTTGGCAAACAACTCAACATCAAAAAACAGCAACTAAACGCCGAAATCGCAGCCGCCGAGGCCGCTGCCGAACAGGAAGACGTCGCTCCGCTAGACATTAGCGCTCCTTGCGACATTAACGGTCAGCTCCCGACTTTTTTGACTGCAGATAACGGCAGCAAACATCCATTGATGACCGAGCTTGACCGCGTGATTGCAATCTATCAGAGCATGGGTTTTGATATCGCCGAATCTGTCCAGCTTGATGATGAATTTCATATGTTTGATAGCCTCAACTTTGCGAAGGGCCATCCTGCACGTGATGGTTATGATACTTTTCGCACGGAAGAAGGCTTTATTCCGCCAGCTCATACCAGTACGATGCAAAACCGCGTCTTGAAGGCGAACGCGCACAAACTTGCTGAGGGCAAGGCAATTGCCGTGGCGGTGCCTGGCCGTGTTTATCGCAACGAAGATGTCGATGCGACCCATGAGCACACTTTCTATCAGTGCGAAGGTGTCTATGTTTCCGAGGACTGCACGCTCGGCAATATGCTTGGGATCCTACGCGAATTCTTTGAAAAATATTATGGTCAAAAACTAAATATTAAGACCCAGCCGGGCTACTTCCCATTCACGGAGCCTAGCCTCGAGTTCTTGATCGAAAAACCAGCTTCGCTCGGTGGTAAGGGTGATGGTTGGCTCGAGATGCTCGGTTGCGGCATGATCCATCCAAACGTTTTGAAAGCCGCTGGCATTGATCCAACGAATTATCAAGGCTTTGCATGGGGCGGCGGCATCGATCGTCTCGTTATGCTGCGCTACGGACTCACTGATGTTCGCAACTTCGAATCTGCAAAACTTGATTTCTTAAAGGAGTTCGCATGTTAATCTCACTCAACTGGCTAAAAAGCGGTCTCGCGACCGATGGTATTTCTGACGAAGAGCTCGTCAAATTGATTGGCGCTCGCCTCGTTGAGGTGGAGGGCGTTATCGATCAAACGCATAAATACGACAATATTTTCGCTGTAAAAGTCATCTCCGAAGAGTCAATCGAGGGCACGCACTTGCATCTCTGCAAGATTGACGATGGCGGCAAGGCCGAAAAAGTCGAGCGCGACAAGGACGGTTATGTTCAGGTCATGTGCGGCGCACCAAATGTCCATGCTGGCATGCTTGCGGCTTGGGTTGCTCCGGGCGCTATTGTGCCGAGCACCTACAACACTGACGAGCCTTTCGAAATCGGCATGCGCAAAATGCTCAAACAGTACGATAGCTATGGCATGATGGCCGGCGCTGACGAGCTAGATTTCGGCGATGACCATACTGGTATCGTCGAACTCGATCCAACTTGGGCTAAGCCTGGTCAGCCGCTCGCTGAGGTCTTTAGCAATCTCAATGACAAGATTCTCGACATCGAAAACAAATCCCTCACGCATCGCCCAGATACCTTTGGTATTCTCGGTTTCCGCCGCGAGGTCGCTGGTATTCTCGGCCAAAAGCACGAGTCTCAGGACTGGTACCTCGAGCCAGAGCAGAACTTCGAAAATGACGCGAACGTTCAGCTCGACATTGAGGTCGATGAGGCGCTCTGCCCACGCTATACTGCCATCGTTTTTGAGGCAATCGCTGAAAACAAGAATCCATATCTCGACTATGACGCGACGATTCTTGCCCGTTCCGGCATGCGCCCAGTCAATCCAATTGTCGACGCGACCAACCTCATGATGCTCGCCTTTGGCCAGCCACTTCATGCGTTCGATTACGATAAATTCGTCGCCGTCGGTGGTAGCAAAACACCAAAAATCATCGTTCGTGCCGCTAAGGCCGGCGAAAAACTCGAGCTTCTCGACGGCACTGTTGCCGAGCTAAACTCTGACGATATCGTCATTACGAGCAATAACGTTCCAGTCGCGCTCGCCGGTGCGATGGGCGGTGCTTCGACCGCAATTGACGAAAACACCAAGCGCGTCATTCTCGAATCTGCAACCTTTAGCCTTTATAATCTCCGCAAAACTCAGATGGCGCACGGCATTTTCTCCGAGGCGATCACGCGCTTTACCAAGGGGCAGCCAGCTGGTCAGACCAAGGCTGTCGCATTGCGCTTCGCTGAAAAGGCAGAGAAGTATCTAAAGCCACTCGCACTCTTTGATACGCAAAAAGAGACGCCAGCTCCAATCGAGGTCAGCCTCACGTTGACGCAGCTCAATAACTTGCTCGGCACCGATTTCTCTGGCGAGCAGGTAAAGACTATCCTCGAAAACGTCGAGTTCAAGGTTGAACTCAGCGGCGACAATATCCGCGTTGTTGTGCCATTCTGGCGCACCGATATCCATATCGCTGAGGATATTATTGAGGAAGTCGGCCGTCTCTCTGGCTTTGATAATATCGCACCAGTACTTCCGCTTCATGCGACTGCCGATCCGAACGAAATGTTTGGTCTCAAGACTACGATTCGCAACTTCCTTTCCGCTCGCGGCGCTAACGAAGTTTTGACTTATAGCTTTGTTCACGGCGATCTTATGCAGAAAGTTGGCCAGAATCCAGAAAATTCCTACAAGATTGTAAACTCCATTTCGCCAGAGCTTCAGCATATTCGCCAGAGCATTGTACCTAGCCTCCTCGACAAGAGCTACGGCAACCTCCGCGCTGGCCACGATAAGTTTGCGCTCTTTGAGATGAACCAGGTTTATCCGAAGAATCTCGGTTTTGATAACGAAAAAGTTCCATGCGGCCGCTTTGAACTCGGTTTCGTCTTCGTCGATCAAGAAGCAAAGTCTAGCTACTACGTCGCGAAAAAATATCTCGAAAATCTCCTTTCAGTCCTCAATATCAGCTACGAGATTGTTGAGTTTGCTGCCAACGAAACCAACAGCTACTACGAGCCAAAGCGCTCCGCTATGATCAAGAGTGGCGATACAATTCTCGGCTATATTGGCGAAATTAAGGGTAAAGTCCTCCGTGGCTTCAAGCTCCCGACTGGCGTGTCCGCTTTTGAGCTTGGCCTCAAAGAAATCCTTGCCGCAGAGCAGGGCGTCAACACGAAAGATTTCCGCACTAGCGACTATCCTTCCGTCTCGCGCGATTTGACTCTCACGGTCGACCAATCCGCGAAGTATGCCGACATCGAAAAGCAGCTCCGTGCCATTCTCTCGAGCTATATCTACAAGCTCGTTCCGACCTCGATCTATCAGGCCGAGGGTAGCGCAACCAAGAATCTTAGCTTCCATATCGAGTTTGCTGCCGTCGACAAGACAATGACAAAGGCCGAGATTTCCGCTATAATGGAAAAGTTAGAATCAGTGAAATAACTGGGTGGTACTGGAGGTAATATGATTGTTAATGAGGAGCGAAAGACTACGCCAAAGCAGCGCATTGTCATTTTCGCAATCGCCCTTTTCTTGCTAGGTAGCACCTTCGCGCTCTATGCTGGCATCGTTTTGAACTTCAAAAACCAGGAGACGCAGCAGTCTGAGGCGACGGCAAAGCAAAATCGCTTTAACGAGCTCTATGCAGAGTATCAGGCGCGCGAAAACGAGCAGGCCAAAGAGCTTTCGAAGAAGTATTTTGATACTTTCAAAAAATACCGCAGCAACGTAAAGGCTTTCAACGCTGCTAGCGCAAACAAAGAACTAAAGATTGTCGATCTCGTAAAGGGCACCGGCCGCACGATCGACTCCAAAAAGGACGATCAGGGCAACTTTAGCGAAGTCGATACGAACTATTCCGCATACTACATCGGCTGGCTCTCGGATGAAACTATCTTTGATTCCTCGTTTGACAGTAACGTAGCCCCAACTAGCCTCGGCTTGCCACTTCGTGGTGATTCTCAGATGATCCAGGGCTGGCTCGAGGGTATCGAAGGCATGAAGATTGGTGGCGTTCGCGAGATTACGATTCCATCGCTCATGGCTTACGGCAACCAGGAACAACAAGGCATTCCAGCTGGTTCACCTCTGAAATTTATCATTATGCTAGTTGAAAAACCAGCTAGACCAGAGGCTTCTGACGAGCTCGAAAAGCTCGCAAATGAGCTTTACGGCTATTCTTTCCGCTCAGACAACTAATTTAGCCCTAAAATCCACCTCATACAGGGGTGGATTTTTGTTCGTTAAGCATAAGCGCCCTTGACTTTTTTGCCAAAGTGTGCTATAATGGACTTGTGTCTATAGTTTATAGACGCAGAACCTTTAGAATCTTCATTTACAGCAGCAGACCCTCATCTTTTTATCTGCGTTCTTGGGCATTTACCGCTTACGCGCAAACGCTCAAAAATGCAGATAAAAAGAACAGCAAAACATTTGTAGAACAAATATTAAGGAGGGTTATCTATGTTAGCATCTGATTGGTACCATGCATTCACGCCTACGGCAAGCAATCTGGTTGCGATCGCAACAATTCTGGTCCTCGTAGTCGGATTCATTTCCGGCTGGAGATCAACCATTGTTCGTCCGCATCACGATGGGCTGCCTCGCCGCAAAGGTGAGCCGAGGTTCTATGGCAAAAAGATTGCGCAGGTTAAAAAGACCTATGCAAAAGAGTTTGCCGAAAACGAATTGACGGCTTCAACGTTGAAGTTCTGCTCAACTACTACTGATTTCTTGATGTCATTAGCAGTTGGCGTAGGCTTCGCGTTGTTATTCTACGCTGAACACTACTATGGTCTGGTGCAGGCAATCATCAACATCACGTTAGCCCCTAATGAGGGTGCAGCGTGGGGTGATTTCATCGCCATGTGCATCATAGTATGTCTCGGTGTCTCTGCTGGTGCATTCTTCTTCGTTATGCGCTGCTTTGGTCAGCACATGAAAGCGAAAAAGATCATCAAAGAATATGACAAGTTAGGTGTTCGTCCCAGCCTCGCTGAGACTCCGAACTTCCTGTTCATTGTCGTAGACATTCTTTGGCTGATCGCTGACGAAATTGAGCAGCACCAGGCAAGACGTAGAGCAAAAAAGCGCAGAAAAGCAGCTGGCATTCGTAAAGCTACTCTGTAAAAGAAGGTTCAACAGAGTCCACAGGGTCGGTCCGAAAGGATCGGCCCTATCTTTTTAGTACGGTAATAGCGATTGATACCAGAGCTGTAGCTCTTCAAGCAAGAACGAATCTGCGCCGCTCGCTGCGAGCTCCTGAATGCGCTTGATATAGAAATTGGCACTATTTTTTATGCGTTCAACGCGGTATTTTTCCCAGGCGGCGTGCTCGGATTCGGATAGGGAATTCTCGTAGTTGCGCGCCTTGTAATGCAGTAGCAAGTCCGGCAAGCGCGGATCATGAAAATCTGGATGGAAGTCAGCCAAATCATTCGCGGTTGCACGCGAAACGGCGCGGCATTTTGTGCGGTCCTGGTCGTCTAGGAAACCGTCGTAAAGGGCACTTTCGCTATCGACTGACGGCGGAAATTCTACGCGCTCTTCGTTTTCGCTGCGCATGCGTTCGATGAAATCTGGATGCGCGAGTAATGCTTTTAGGTTTTTTTCGACCGTGTCCTTGTCTAGCCCGATTTTTTTCCAGCCATCGCCTTGCTCCAATACGCCTAGTGGCGCCACGGCTGGGCAGTGATTATACTTTAATTCCTTCACGGTTGGGAAGAATTTTGGCTCTTCCTGGCTGAGCAATTCGTCTAGATTTACGCGCAAATCAAAAACCAAAACGTTGCCATTTTTTGCGGGTGCGATTGGATACGCGACGCTGGTTTTCTCATGGGCGCTGGAATACTGGCCACAGGAATAAACAAACGGCGCTGGATTTTCGAGATTTACGAGTTTTTGAACGGCCTTTTTGTCGCGCATTTTAAAGAGATAGCCGTATAACTGCGGCTGCTTGTCGCGAATTAGGCACGTTACGTCGATCAGGGCGTTTACGTCTGCGAGTGCGTCGTGTGCATTTTCGTGCGAGATTCCGTTTAGCTTCGTAATTAGTTCGAGGCGGTTGGTTGCTTTGCCTTCGTCGGTCACTGGCCAATTGATGCCTTCGGGGCGCAGGGCGCGTGTCATTCGTACAACGTCGAGCATATCCCAGCGGCTGCGGCCGTCTTTCCACTGCCATTCATACGGATCACAGAAATTGCGCCAGAAGCAGTGACGCATATGTTCGTCATCGAAACGGACGGAGTTGTAGCCGCAGGCGACGGTGCCGGGCGTAAAGATTTCTTCTGATACATATTTGCAGAATTCTGCTTCGGTCAGGCCGTCGAGCTGAGTGCTCTGCGGCGTGATGCCGGTGACCATGATTGCATCTGGGCTTGGCAGGGTATCGTTTGCGAGTTTTACGAGCAAATTGATTGGCTCGCCAACTGGCTCCAGGTTCATCGTCGTGCGCTGGCCGGCGAACTGCATAATACGGTCGGTGCGCGGGCTAAGCCCCGACGTTTCTAGGTCATAAAAGAAGAATGTCTGCTCCATAAAAACATTGTAGCATTTTGTAAATGCTTATGTTTTTAATCTGAGACCTGACTCTATATAATAAAAGTATGTCTAAGTTGGTAGGTATTAATTCACTTCGGTTTTTCGCGATCGCGTTTATCGTAACCTATCACTTATTTAATACTTTCATGCCGGGTGGGTTTCTGGCAGTTGAAATCTTCTTTTGCCTATCTGGTTTTTTGGTCATGTCTAAGCTCATCCGCGAGATTAATTCGACGGGTGATTTCAAGTATTTTGCGTTTATTCGATCTCGTTTCCTTCGCCTTTTTCCGACGCTTTTGATCTGCGTTTTACTTAGCCTTATTCTGGGCATTTTCACGAACCCAGATATCCTGACTGGCATTCGCTTAAATACCCTCGGCGCACTCACATTTTCGACGAATATTATTCAAATCATCCTCGGTGGCAGCTACGAAAATACCTTTTTGCCGAATATTTTCCAACACACTTGGTTCCTCGCAATCATGTTCCAGTTTTACCTGCTCGTGCCGATTCTGATCAAATGTTTTATCAAGTCATGCGCCAGCAGAAAAGGCGCTATCCGTGCCAGCGGTATCGCGCTGTTTGTGCTGGGTATTTCTTCAATGATTTTGATGGTCTGCTATGGCGGATTTTTTGCGATGCCAGATCGTGCTTACTTTGCGCTAGACTCGCATATGGCGGCGCTCTGTCTCGGATCGGCCTTCGCCGTGTTCAAGTTCTTTAAACCGCGCACTCCGCGCACGGTCAACCGCAAGCCACTCGTTGGCCTAATTGTCTCTGCGGCGATCATGACGGTTTTTGCATTCCAGTTCCGCTACGATAATCCGCTCTCGTTCATTATTGGTCTACCAGCAATGTCGGTTCTGACGCTTATCGCGCTCGCCTGTATCATTCGCCTACAAAATAATATCCGTGAACGCCGCAAGACGATGAATGTAATTCGCATCTTTGATAGTTTGGGCAACCTGGCATATGGCATTTATCTTTTTCACTGGCCGCTCTATATATTGCTCCCAAATCTCCTCCCGGCCGACACGGCGCCGTGGGGCTATGCCTTTATTAATATTTTGATTTGCTTTATTGTTTCGACTGCAATTTATAAAACGTCTCAGATTAAGAATCCTCGTCGCGAGTTTTATAAGATGCGTCGTCCGGCCCGCATCCTTTATGCGATTGTTGCACTGGCGCTCGTGGGGGTTGCTAGCTTTACGGCGATTCGTGCGCCAAAGACATCTAGTATTGCAGAACAACTAAGTACGGCTGCTAATAAAAATAGCGAAAGTCTCGTCGAAGAAAGTGCGGCAAAATCAGATTATATTTCGGCCGGGCAAATCCTCGACGAAACGATGAGCGTTTTTGGCACGCAACTGCAACTCGCTCAGGATTCGAAAGTCCTACCGGCGCCAAGTGGTTCGCTTGCGGCTAGCAGTTCAAGCACTGCTAATGTTCTCGTGATTGGCGATTCTGTTACGCTCGGTGCAAAGCAGGCCATTGAGGCGACAATCGCTAAATCTTATGTTGATGCAAAAGAGAATCGCGGTATCGAAACGGCGCGCGGATTGATTGCAAATTACGGCGCTTCGGGTCGTCTGCCATCAATTATCGTCGTTAGCCTTGCTACGAATTATCGCGATATTACGGAATCGATGCTTCAGGACATTATTAATATTGCAGGTAGGAATCACAAGTTCATTCTAGTCACGGCTTATGCCGGTCCGCTCCAGCCGCGCGAGAAACAGAATGCGACGATTAAGTCCTTCGCCGCTAAGCGCAGCAATGTCTATGTGGCGGACTGGTGGGAAGTTGCGCACGATAACTGGTCATTAATGTATGCTGACCATATTCATCTGAATCCTTCCGGCCGCCAGGCTTACGCAAATCTCGTCAGTAATGTTATTAGGGGGATGCGATGAAAAAGCGTCGTAATTTTGCTGTAATTATCTTTATCGCCGTGCTCGTATTCTTTGCGGTCGAAACCAGCGTGTTGTTTACGGCGAAGAGTCGCCACGATTATCTCCGCGCCAAAGGTTCCGCCGAGGAATTATCGGTCGAGCTTGGTTTGATTTCTTCTGCGCTAAGCTCTGGCGACAAAGTGCTCTACGACGAGACACTTGCTCGCTATCGTGCGACTCTGTCGGAGTTTTCGAACAATGCCTATAGCATGCACAATCAGACGGAATTGATTGCTTCACTCCGTGACTTTAACGATACGCTTTCGCAAAACGAGAGCGAGGTCGGCGAGCTCTTGGAACTCAGCGCCGCTTTGTCGGCAATTCGTCTTGAGCTCAGCGAAAGCCAGCCGGATGTTTTGGACGTAAAGAATTTTTATCATATTCAGCAGACTTTCCAGGATTTGCGCGATGTTTTGGATGGCTTGAAATCCGAGAATCTCGCCAAGGCCAAAGGCCGTCTGGCGTCATTTGCCGACGAGGTGATCAAACTAGCATCTAGCTCTGCCGTATGCGTCTCGGTTTGTCCGAAAAATAGCTTTGCCAACAAGCAAAAAACATTGGAGGGCATCAAAGGCCGCTACGAAGAGGAGTTCAAGACTCTTGGTCTTGCCGCATCGGAAAAATATGACCCGAGCGCGCTGATCCTTAGCCTCGGTAGCTTTTGATGATAAAATATACTTATGTATAAGATTCTTTTTCCTGAAGCAAACAACGATTATGTTAAACAAGCTGCCGCGCAGTTGAGCGATATTTGCGAGCCGGTTTTAGCTGAATCTGATTTGCCGTCTGCTGCCGCCAAAGTTGCAAACGGTGAAGTTGACGCGATGATTGCTGGTATTGATTTCTCTTCGCGCGACGTGATTCTCGCGACGCGTGACGGCATCGGCATTGCTGAGGGAAAAAAGACTTTCTCGAGCCTATTCGTTGCGGAGTTTCCAGATGGACGTCGGGTCATTTTGTCTGATGGCGCAACCTGCAAAAATCCTACGGTCGAGCAGCTCGCAGATATTATCGAACTTAGCTCGGATGCTGCGGCAAGGATTCTTGAGGAGCAGCCACGTGTTGCGGTGCTTAGCTTTTCGACCTTTGGCAGCGGTGGCAAAGATCCGTCGATGGATAAAACTGCCGAGGCGATTGCGGCGATCCGTGCGCGCCGCCCAGACATCCTAGTCGATGGCGAGATGCAGCTTGATGCTGCCGTCAATCCTCGCGTCGGCGAGAAGAAAGCGGCCGCTCATGGCGGTTCCGAGGTTGCCGGTCGTGCCAACGTCCTGATTGCTCCAGATATCAATGCTGGTAATATTCTTTACAAATCCTTTGAGCAGTTCGCCGGCGCCACCGTTGCTGGCCCAATTTTACTCGGATTCAATAAACCGGTTTCCGATTTGTCCCGCGGCTCGACCATCGAGGACATCATCTTGACGGCAAAATCTTTATTAAAGCTTATTTAGTCTTGACGAAACGCTAATGCTTATGGTATACTAGCACTAGTGTAGGGTTAAAACAAACAAACGAAACAAAAACTGCGGAGAAAGTTTAGTTTTTCGCTTTGAGCAAGAATCGCAAGAACAGTTTTGGCTTTCGGAGGCTAACGGCACTATTCGCGACCGTTTTTGCCGTCGTATTTTGCGTCTTCCTTCTCAACTCCGCAAAGGCCCTTTCGTCTGTTACGACCATCAATTCTTCGAATAAGAACTTCGAGGCTCAGGAAGAGGGCGCCTGGAAGATTACTCAGACCGCAACGGCCTCCTCATCGTCTGAAGCCGAACTCGTCATCAAAGCAAACTCGATTCTGAAAGGCGACGGCAAAGATAAAGATATTTATATCATGCTCGATACGAGCGGTTCCATGACGAATGATCGCATTCGGGAAACGACGAGCGCTATCTCGAAGCTCGCCGATACGATGCTCAATCATCAGAATGGCGACAACCGCATGGCAATGGCGGCCTTTAACTCCGAAATTACCGATGTGTCTCATGGATGGAAGAACGATGCGATGCTATTCCGTCTCTACATGGGCGATTACCTCCCGTCAGCAATCGGCGGCACGGATTATTACAGTGCTATTAAGCAAATTGATTCCGTCTTTGAGAATTATGAATATAGTGAAGATCGTGACGCTATCGTGCTCTTCATTACGGATGGTGCCCCGGTAGAGAATCATCCGCTCGAAGAGGCTGAATATCGCGTCTTGAAAGAAAAATATCCATGGCTGATTGTTCAGGGCATTCAATTTGAGATGGGCGACACGATTATTGAGCAGATCAAGAAAGTCTCGGACAATCAATTTGCATCCGACCTCGAAAATGTTGAGGACGTCGTCTTTGAGGCGGCACTTGATGGCTATAAATATAGTACGTTTGATTTTAGTACCGCAATTAATGATGATTATTACGAAATCGTTAGTGCTGACGCCACGATGGGCAACGTAAGTATCGACGGCTCGAATATCGATTGGGATATGAGTGGCCAGTATCGTTCCGGTACAAGGCAATCGCTCACAGTAAAACTAAACGTCAAGCAAGCTTGTATTGGTAAAGACGATAGTATTTGCCCAGTCGAACGCAGCTCTAATATCAAGACGCAGCTACGCGAAACGCCGGACGAATCAACTCAAACAAACGAGACGCCTGTTTTGCAATTCCGCTTTAATATTTCCTATGATTTGAACGCGCCGGATGGTTGTGACGAGGGCGCAAACTCGCTACCGGCAACCGCTAAGCAGCTTATCTATACCGAGGCTCAAATCTCTGATTATGTTCCAACTTGTGAGGGCTACCAGTTCCGCGGTTGGGCAATCGTCAGTGACATCGCTTATCGCTATAATGAAAATTATTTCCAAATGCCAGAAGAAGATGTGATTCTTCGCGCAATTTGGGCAAAGCCAACTGTTAGTAAAACTATGGACGGCACGATCGCTCCTACTACCTATGCAACCTTCAAGAAAGCTAGCCCGAATACTGGTTGGCCAGCAGCTTCTAGAAATGCATATAACAGTTTGTACGAAAGCATAGCCGGCAGCAGAGAAAATGTCGAACATATCGTCTACTCTACGGATACTCCGCCAATCGATGTGGTGCTCGATGAGGCGCATAACTTTGCGGCGGCTGATTCAGAACTCCCAATTTACGGTTATTATATTCCAGAGACGAAGACTTTCTACTTCTATTCTGACGCCGATGTTGTCGTTTTGAATAAAGACTCTCGCGGCTTCCTTGCGGAATTCCCGAACCTTCTCTCGATCGAAGGAATTGATCGCTTTGATGCCACTCAGGTTGAGTCATTAGACTATCTATTCTATCGCACCAAGAAGCTTGCTAATCCAGAAGGGCTTCGCGGCTGGAAGACGCCTAATCTAAAGAGTCTAGTCGCGGCATTTTGCTCTACGCAAATGACAAGTCTGAGCGGCGTCGAGGGCTGGGACGTGTCGAAAGTCACAAGCATGAGGTCTCTCGTCGATTCAAGCACGAACCTTACGGACATCTCCGCGCTATTGGACTGGGAAACCGACTCACTTTCCGATTTGAGCTATGCATTTAATAGCGCCAAATCTCTCTCTACTCTGCACGGCCTAGAGAATTGGAATACGCAGGGCGTCGATTCTTTATATCGTACTTTCACTAATACGAACATGCTAGCAGATACTTCCGCTCTGTCTGGCTGGGACACATCGAATGTAACTAATATGGACGGTGCGTTTATGGGTAATAAATATGAGACACAGGCCAGCTATATCGACATGAGCGGAGTTGCGAACTGGAATGTGTCGAATGTGACAAATATGTCTTCGTTATTTGGGGAACGCAGGAGTTTAACTACGCTCGAGGCCCTTCGCAATTGGCGGCCGGTGAAAGTGACTTCTCTCAACTTCGCTTTCGGCGTGACGAATATTACTACACTCGAACCACTGTCTGAATGGCGAACGCCTGAGCTACAGAACATGGACTCGATGTTTATGGACTGTGAGAAATTAGAAAACGTTAATGGCTTAGCTGGCTGGAATGTTTCTAAAGTAACAAATATGACTCGTCTCTTTGCTCGTGACGAAAAAATCACATCGCTAGCGGCTCTGTCGGAATGGCAGACCGGTGAGCTTACGACTCTTTCGCAGGCCTTCTGGAATACTGGAGTTACTAGCGCGGCAGGGTTAGAGGACTGGGATGTCCGGAAAGTGACATCGATGTCTGGTATGTTCCAAGGCGCAAACAGGCTTACTACGGTCAGACAACTATCGCAATGGGATACCGAGTCTCTTACGAATATCGCAAGCATGCTGGACGCAAACTATCGTACGCCAAGTTTGCTTAGCCTTCAGGGCCTCGAAAACTGGAAAGTGGGCAAAGTAAGATACATGCAGTCGTTCCTTAACGGGCAGAGCAAGATTACTTCGCTTTCCGAGCTAAGCTTATGGCGTCCGGTTGCAGTAGAGAATATGAATTATGCATTCTCGGACAATGCGGCCGTCACCAGCTTGGATGGCTTGCAGAATTGGCGTACCCCGGTAGTGCAATCAATGGAGTCTACTTTCGGTAGTATGAAGGCGATCATGAACGTAAATCAGCTTGCTGACTGGACAGTCGGTACGTCAAAGACATTTGCTAAACTCTTCGTGAACGACTACGCACTTACGAACATTTCCGGCCTATCCAATTGGGATACGCACTCTACTACCGCCATAAACAGCTTCTTGGAGAGCGTGCCGGTGTCAGATATTACGCCTATCTCCGGTTGGACTACTGATAATGTTACGGATATGGGACTAGCTTTCTACGGGACGAAAATTACGAACACTAATGCGCTTTCTGGCTGGAACGTCGAGAAGGTAACAAGAATGTGGCGCACATTCCAGGACAACAAGAACTTGACTAGCCTCGCTGGCCTTTCCAGCTGGCAAACTAATGCGCTCGTAACCGCATCGGAGGTATTCAAGGGTTGTACTAGCCTCACTTCTCTTAACGGCCTTGGCGGTTGGAATATGTCGAGAGCGACGACGATTGGCGGTATGTTTGAAGGCGACACGAGCCTCTCGGATATTTCCGCACTCTCCAATTGGAGTACTGGTAGCATAAAGACGATGGATGTTCTCTTCCATAACGATAGAGCGATTACGGATATTAGCCCAATCGCAAACTGGAACGTCGAGAGTGTAACAAATTTGCGTAATGCCTTCGAAGGTGCCACTGGCATCGAAGACTTTAGCGTCCTTAATGGTTGGCAGCTTCCAGCGAATGCCGATAAGAGCAATGCTTTCAAGAATACTTCCGCTACGGCAATCTTGCCGGAATGGCTATAGCAAGAATTGACGGTAATAAAAAAATATCCCCTTGTTTTAAGGGGATATTTTTATTTCTTTTTCTTGCTATGTCTCGTGACGCCGTCGAGCCGTCCGCGCATATCGCGTAGGGAGTTCATGTAGTAGAGGAAGGCGTCATATGGCGAATCGTACGGCGAGAAGTAGGCGTGGACATCGCCATCATTGAAGTACTTTGTGCACATGTAATATGGGTGATCGGAAGTCTGCAGACGACGCCAATCTTCGATAACATCTGGCTCGCCACTCGCTAGCACCTCAGGCTTTAGCTCGTAGACGGCCTTCATAGCTTCGTGCTGCATAGAGTTGCCGAGCCAAGCAGAAAGATCGCGCTCGGTATCGGCCCAAGTGACGGTCCATGGCATTGAAATCTCTGCGGTTGGTTCTGCGCTATCGCAAGCCTCGGAAACGGTGAGGAAGTTGTTGTCTTTGTCGCGATCCCAGCGGTAAACTAGGTGCTCAAAGAACTCAAAAATACCGGTATCTTCCCAAATATTTTCGCCGAAGGTTTCGAAGTCCATGAATAGGTTGATGAGTGGACCACGAAGGGTTGCGGCCTCGAGCCACTGGATGTACTTGTCGACCGTAAGTGGCCACTCTTTCCAGTGCTTGTCGGAGAAACGGAATGCGACATCGTCAGAGAGACGATAGTTCTTCATGAGAAGCTTGATATTTTTGCAGCCTTCTGGGCGATAGACAAAGTTTGGGCTGCGCCATTCGAGAATCTTGTCCCAACCTTCTGCAAGGATACCCTTGAAGCCGAAATCGTCAGCCCATTTTGCGAGGGCATTGTTATAGGAAAGCTCAGTGTTGCGGAAGACTTTACTACGTACGCCAAAGAGCTCAAAAATGCGATCCTGGTGCTGTTTTACCTGCGCCTCAAACTCTTCGCGATCATAGAAGAAGGCGAGCGAGTGGTAATAGGTTTCGGCGACAATTTCGACGCGGCCGGATTTTACGAGGCGTTTTAGGGTCTCGATAACGTCTGGTGCCCATTCCTCAGCTTGATCGAGGAAGGTACCAGTGATAGAAAGCGAAAACTTGAAGCCGGCATAAGTATTGATGCATTTTTCGAGGCGAGCGAGCATCGGACGATAGGATTTGTCGGCAACTTTTTTGAAGATACGTTCGTTGTTCGTACCAGCATACCAATCTTTTTCGGTCCAATAATCGTGGTCATGATCCACCGAAAAAATGCTGTAGTGCTTTAAGCGCCACGGCTGATGCATATGCAAATATAAAACAATAGAACGCATGTGTTTGTATTACCTCGCCTAGAAACGATTTCTCTTATGTTTCCTTACTTCATCATACACTTCTACGCACTTTTTCGCAACGTCATCCCAAGAGATGCGGGCGTATTCGTGTTTGATGCCATCGCGTAAGGAATTCACAAGAGCAGGGCTCTCGGCGATGTTGATCAAAGCACCAGCAAGTTTGTCTTCGTCCCAGAAATCGTAGCGGACGATCGAATGTAGAACCTCGCCCACGCCGGACTGTTTCGTGACAATGAGCGCATTGCCGTGATGTGCCGCCTCGAGGGCAGTAAGGCCAAATGGCTCCGAAACAGAAGACATGACGAAGATGTCGGAAATACTATAGATATCGCGCAGCTGTTTGCCGCGAATGAAGCCGGTAAAGATAACGTTGCGAGAGATTCCGAGGTCTGCACTCATACGCATGAGCTGCTCCTTTTGCTCGCCATCGCCAGCAAAGAGGAAGACCATCTTTGGATGGATGCTGATTGCGCGAGCGGCAGCACGCATCAAGTGGAAGAGGCCCTTCTGAAGCGTAAAGCGGCCAACGGTCGAAACGATAGTATAGCCCTTCTTTTTGAGGCTTTCGAGATACTGATAGCTCGAACCGTCGAACTTGTAATCGTCGTCTGGAGAGGTCCAGCCGTTGTAGGCGACATCAATCTTTTCTGGCGGGATGCCGTAGCGCGCCACAATGATATTCTTTGTGGCCTGAGAAACGGCAATAATCTTGTCAGCCCAAACGAGACCTTCGTATTCAATCTGACGAATCAACGGGTTGCCGCCATCGGCACCACCGCGGTCAAACTCTGTTGCATGAACGTGCGCAACTAGAGGCACGCCGAAATTCTTCTTTGCCAAGATGCCTGCCTCGTAGGTGAGCCAATCGTGTGCATGAACAACATCTGGCTTGTACTCCATCAAGTATTGTTTGACGAAATCGCAGTAGTTTTTCTGAATGTCACGGATAGAAAGCACCTGCTTGGTGTCGGCTTTGTGAAACTTTTTGATCTCAATATCTTTGGATTCGTAGGCACCGCCGTAGCGAATCAATGGATCAATCTTCATTGCTGAGAGGACATGCATGTACTCGAGATGGTGTTCGGCTTCGTATGGGACAACAAAATCAATGTCCGCACCCATTTTGGCCAAGGACTTGGAAAGATTCAGACAGGCTACTCCGAGACCACCACTGTTGTGGGGCGGGAGTTCCCAACCCAGCATTAGAATTTTCATCTCCTATTAGTATAGCACTAGCATTATGAAAATTGCACCCTTCAAATTGGGATTTTGCTATAATAATCCACATGAAACGTGGAGTTAAAATTGCTATTGCTGCAGTTGCTGTTATTGGCATTGTTGCATTCATCATTTATTGGAACAATCCGGAGTCGGTTTACCGTCGCGAAATCAGTCAGTTGCACTCTTATGTCGTGGCCGGCGACCAGAAACATACCAATCAGTTGCTCGCTCGCACGCAGGCCGGCGGCGATTGGGGCAAAGTTGAACGCGCCGTGAAAGACTATGTGCAGGATCGCGCGGATTCGATCAGCGTACTCAGCCAGCTACAAAATAATGAAGACATTAATGCGGCGCTCGATGCAGAGAGCTTGAAGAAAAATGCGCCAAATTTTGAAGAGATTTTGAAGAAGCTCGAGCAGAGCAAGAAAGAACTCGAGGCGGCCCGCGCGCGCTACGATCGCATCAAGACTGTAGACGATGCCGCGAAAGGTCTCGAGGGCATGGATAGCAAATATATCGACGAGTTCAAAAACTGCGTCAGTGGCGATTTTACCGATGATGTTCGTACGAATATTAACGACGCTTTCAAGATGCTGCAGGGCATGATTGATACCTATATCAAAGAGCTGAATTTGCTTGCTAAAAATCCGAAGGCCTGGAGCATCGCGAGCGGTTCGTTGAAGTTTTCGGACAATGCCATCAAAAAGCAATACGACGCCATTCTTGACGCGGTCGGCTCAATCAAATAGCCACGAAAAACCCGCCTCTCTTTTTATCGAGGGACGGGTCAATCATTAGATTGGTTGCCATGCGCCGCACCAAGGGTTGAGATCGTACTCGCTCATGATGTCGTTACGGTTTTCCTTTGTGAGAATAATCTTTTTGACGCCTTCTTTGGAGACAACGAAGAGAATGTCCCCGTCACGGAGTTTTCTTCGCGTGCTGTCTCGCTGGATGACGATGAAACGGCGATACGAGCACCTGACTTTCAGGATGATATTATCGCGAGTTCGTCTGCCTTTGAAGTAACCACCTCCTTCGATGACATCTATTTTATCAACATCAACCTTGCGGCATAATACTCGTTCTTTACGTTTTTCTGGATCCGCATACGCGCTGATGGTATATAGATCCATACAAATTGTGCCGTAGAGACCGTGTAATTTGCCGCGCGAGCCCATGCTAAAAGTTGGACCGCCGTAATCCAGACACTGGATGAAGAAATCGTCATAGACTCTGTCTCCATCGAAATCCATCGAGCCGATATATCTTGCGAATCCGGTTCCGACATAGAGAATTGATTCCATGTGTCCTTTAACCTTTGGTCTGATGCGACGATAGAGCTTTCCACCATCTTTGTAGTGCGCTCCGCTCGTGGCGCGCATAGCAACATTGGAATAAAAGGGCATAGTTATTCTACCTCCCGCAAAAATTTAGGTAAAACCTATACCTCTATTATATCATACTTATGGCAAAAAGTCAATTTAACAGGGGTGGCTAGAGCGCAAACTGCGAGTTATAGAGCTCTGCGTAGAAGCCATTTTCTTTCATCAATTGAGCGTGCGAGCCGGATTCGATAATATTGCCTTCGTTCATGACGAGGATTAGGTCGGCATTCTTGATAGTTGATAGGCGGTGCGCGATGATAAATGAAGTGCGGCCTTCCATGAGCTTGTCCATTGCCTTTTGGACCAGCTCTTCCGTGCGTGTATCGACGTTGGAAGTTGCTTCGTCAAGAATGAGGAACGGTGCATCTTCGACCATACCGCGCGCAATCGTGATGAGCTGCTTTTGGCCGGCCGAAATTGAATCGTTTTCAGAAATATCCGTCGCAAGTCCGTGTGGCAAAGTCTTTACAAAATGCGAAAGTCCAACGGTCTTGCAGATTTCCATGATGTCTTCGTCGCTCACGCCGCTGCGGTTATAGGCAATGTTTTCGCGCAAAGTGCCGGCAAACATCCAAGTATCTTGCAGGACCATCGTGAAGAGAGAATGAACGTCTTCGCGCGTCATCTCTTTCGTAGAAGTGCCGTCGATACGAATGTCGCCAGAATTAATGTCATAGAACTTCATGAGCAAGTTGACCATCGTCGTTTTGCCGGCGCCAGTCGGGCCGACGATCGCGATTTTTTGACCTGCCTTTACGTTGGCGGAGAAATCCTTAATCGTTAATTTGTCTTTGTCATAGCCGAATTTGACGTGATCGAATACGATGTTGCCTTTGATGGCGTCTTTGTCGACACGGGTTTTGATGTTGCTCTGGTCGGCGAGCTCTTTTTCGTCGATAAAATCAAAGACACGTTCGCTCGCTGCCGCGGCTGCCTGCAAGTTGGACATCGACTGGGCAATGCGGGAGAGTGGCGAAGTGAATAGGCGGACGTAGCTGATGAACGCAATAATTGTGCCGAACGTAATGGCGTCGTTGGTGACGAGCAATGCGCCGGTAACGCAGACTGCAACGTAGCCGAAGTTGCCGATGAGTACCATCATCGGGTGCATGAGGCCGGACAAGAATTGGCTGCGCTGGTTGGCGATGTAGACGCGTTTGTTTAGAGCGTCGAATTTGCGATCGCTCTCAGCCTTGCCATTGTAGGCCTTTACGACGTTCAGGCCGGAATAGACTTCTTCGATGTGTGCGTTAATTTTGCCGAGTTCTTTTTGGCGCATTTCGAAGTATCGTTGCGAACGACTAAGTACGGCGCCCATACCGATAAAACCAACTAGGCTTGCGCCGACTGCGACGAGCGCCATGGTCCAGTTCGTGGCGAACATCATAATTACGACGCCGACCATGAGGGCGGTTTCGCTAATAATTGTCGAGAGGGAGTTGCTGAGACTCTGTGCGACCGTGTCGACATCGTTCGTGACGCGCGAAAGAATATCGCCGGTCTGGTTATGGTCGAAATAGCTGAGCGGCAGGCGGTTGATTTTGCGCGAAATGCGACCGCGCAAATCTTTGGCGAAACCATTTGAGACTTGCGCCATAATGAGACCATTGGCGAGGCTGAGCATTGCGGAGCTGCCGTATAGCATCGCGATGAAACTGACGATCGCCCAAACTGCGTCGAGGTCAATTGCGAGCCCTGGAATTAGGCCCTTTGCGATTTCGTCAGCCAAGTCGGCGAGGCGGTCTGGCGCGATGATAGTCAAAATCGAGCTTGCGACTGCAAAGACAATCGCAATTACGACGAGGATCTTCATGCGGCGAAGTTCGCGGAAAAGTCTAGCGATTGCAGCGCCAAAATTCTTGCTCTTTGCCGTGTTTTCCATGCCACGTTTTCCGCCACCGTTAAACATCGAGCTCCTCCTTTGTTAGCTGCGAGAGCGCGATTTGTTTGTAGACTTTGCAGTTCTTCATGAGTTCTTTATGAGTACCCATGCCAACACATTCGCCTTCGTCGAGCACGATAATTTTGTCGGCATGCATAATGGTGCCGATGCGCTGCGCGACAATGAGATTGGTTGCGTTGCCGGTATGTTTTTTGAGCTCGTGGCGTAGTGCGGCGTCGGTCTTGTAGTCGAGCGCCGAAAAGCTATCGTCGAAAATATATATTTCTGGGTCACGTGCAATTGCGCGCGCAATCGCGAGGCGCTGTTTTTGGCCACCCGAAACATTCGTACCGCCTTGGGCGATATGGGCGTTATAGCTCTTGTCCATCTTCTCAACAAAGGACTTTGCCTGAGCGACTTTGATTGCCTTTTTGATGGCTTCTTCGCTGGTTTTTCCGCGGCCATTATCACCGTAGGAAACGTTGCTAGAAACGGTCCCGTCGAACAAAACTGCCTTTTGCGGGACGTAGCCGATGCGGTTGTGGAGCTCGCTTTGTTTGTAATCGCGAACGTTTACGCCGTCCACGAAAACTTCGCCATCCGTTGCGTCATAAAAACGCGGAACGAGATTAATGAGCGTGGACTTGCCGGAGCCGGTCGAGCCAATAAATGCAACCGTCTCGCCCTGCTCGGCGCGGAATGAAATATTGCGCAGTAGATATTCTTCTGCGTCTGGGTATTTGAACGAAACATTGCGAAATTCGACCGTGCCGCGTTCAGCGGTCGCGTCAGCAAAGCTGCCATCCTCGACGGTATTTTTCGTCTTTAGAACTTCGTTGATACGGCTAGCTGAAACTTGTGCACGTGGCAAAATCATCAAAGTGATTGCCACAAACAAGAAGCTCATAATAACGTGAATTGCATAAGAAGAGAACACGACCATATCGCTGAAAATCGTGAGCTTGTCGCCGGCTGCGGCGCCATTAATTAGGTAGGCGCCAATCACGTATATTACGACCGTTAGGCCGTTCATCACGAAATACATCGTTGGCGAGAAAATTGAGAGCATGCGTTCGTTGAAGAGCTGCGTGCCGGTGAGCTTGCTGTTGATTTTGCTGAACTTATTTTCCTGGTATTTTTCGGCATTAAAAGCACGCACGACGCGAATGCCAGTGAGGTTTTCGCGCGTGACGCCGTTGATGCGGTCAGTCAATTTCTGTACGATGCGGAAGCGTGGAATCACGATAGACATCACGATAGCCATTACGGAAAGAAGGAAAACGACGGCGATCCCGGTCGCGGTACTCCACTGCCAGCTCTTGCCTGCGATTTTGCAAATCGCCCAAGTCGCCGTGAGCGGTGCGCGCACTAGCATTTGTGCCCCCATCGCAACAAACATTTGAATCTGCGTGATATCGTTGGTCGAACGGGTGATTAAGCTGCTCGTAGAAAACTTTTTGACCTCGTGCATGCTCAGACTCTCGACTTTGTCGAAGAGCTTTTTGCGCGTATTCATCGAAAGACGTGCGCTAACAGTCGCAAAGCAGAAGCATCCACCTACTGTAGCGATAAAGCTACAAAATGCACAGGCGAGCATCCAGCCACCATTCTGCAAAATCTCGCCCATTTTGCTACCTTCCGTTTGGACGAGGCGCGTAATCTCGGACATGTAGTCGGGCATTTTTAGCTCAAAGCCGACCTGGCAAGCAACAAGAATAATGCCGCAGAGTAGAAATGCGACGTCCTTGCGCCTCATGTTCCGAAGAATTCTAAACATAATCTTTATTATAACAATTTTTCATTTAATAAGGCCTCTGCTTGTTATGCAAGAGGCCTTGGGTGGTTCCAAACAAAGTGGTCGTAGCAGCAAGCGGTTTAGCTGCGGGTTAATAAACTTCTATCTGTGGATTGATAACGATATGTTTATATGTTCTGTCAACTAGCTTGATGTGCTATAGCTTATTGTGTCTGATCCGGCTATGCCGGGGGTATATGTTGACCGCTTTTCCGCCTTGTTTGGAACAGGTTTAGAAGGTTCCATTTGTCGTTGACACACGAACTGATGCTTTCCCTGAAGGAGAAAAAAATGTTGCGTGCATCACGACATCTGTATTGTATCACATAAAAAAAATATTGCCCAGCCCCTTCCCGAAATTCTCGGGAAGGAAGCCAGGACTTTATGCCTGATACTCTTTATTTTTTCTTTTTTATACTGTACGCAAGCTCTCGGGGTTGGCCACGTACACCCCTCTATTTTCACGGATCTTTTAGTTCAATGACAAAACGTGGCGAGGAGTATCAGGGGAAGAAAAGATGGGGCTAGCGGATTGGGTAATTGGGCCCCCATTAAAAGCCCTCCGCAAGCCATGCTACAGGACAGGCGGCACCAAAAACGCCGACTGTAAGTATTATTGTAGCATAGTTTTGCAAAAAAGTCAAGAATAATCTTAAAATCGCTACATTGTGCGAATAGTTTTCAAGATGGAGCGGATGGAATGGTCCTTTTTCTTGGACTGTTCACGGAGGTCGCGGACCTCATTTCGGAGGGATTCGACGCGGTCACGCTCGATTTTGTCGAACTCGCCAAGGAGGTCATATTGGGAGTTATAGCGCTCGATCATCGTCATTTCGTCCTCTTTTTTGTCGGCCTGGACGATTAATTCGTTACGCTCGCGGCGGAGCTTTGCGACTCTCTCGTTGAGGGCGCGGAAGAAATCTTCATTTGCTTCTTCGACGGCGTGCTCTGGGTCGATTTTGAGATCGCCGTCGTTCTTTGGCTCGGCTTTTGGTTCTTCCTTTGGCTCTTCCGCCGGTTCCTCGGCGTCATCGATCAAGCTTTCTGCTTCTGGAGTCTCGTCTACGATATTGATCGATTTTTCTTCCTTGGTTTCTGTTTCTTCTGGGGTGTCGTCGATTGGAGCCTCGATGAAGTCAGAAAAATCGACGAATTTATTGTCGCGTGGACCATCAAAAGATGCTGTGCCTGGCGTGTCGTCGGCAAGTGCCTTGTCAACGTCAACCTGGAAATCATGCTCGTGCAACGGTTTCAGGCCGCCCTTCGGCATCGACGGAGAGTCGTCGCTATCGATTTTTTGTACCGAAATTGGTTTTGGTGTGCCACCAATTACTGGCGCAATGCCTCGCTCTGCGTCGGCATCAGCCTGCGCGTTTGGATCGTCGTTAATAATACTCATTTTCCACCCTCTTTTAACAATTAAAATCATTTTAGCATAAGCAGATTTAACTTTGCAAAATGCAAAAGCGTCCAGTATAATAAGCATAAGTAAAAAGGGAAGGCAATGACTGCAAAAGGGATTCGTCGTTCGTTATCCGCACATCGACGTAAATTGTTTACTGTCTGGACGATCGCACTCTTCTTTTTGGCGCTCGCCGTAGCGCTCGTAATTGTTTTTGCCAACAATCACCTTCACCATGAAGACGATATCTTGAATGCCGCGGTTGACCTATCGAAAATTCACTTCGAGGGGCTCACGATCGATGAACAGTTGCCGAACGAAGTGCTCGGCCACGAGGTTATTGACGCGGAGTTTGATTATTCCTGGCGCAATATTTCGATTTCCGTTGACGCCGAAAAGAATATCTCGCGCCTCGGCTTCTTTACAACGACTCCGATTGGCGACGAAAACGCGACTGACGGCTCGAATATTGAGAAGATTGACATTGACTATCGCGGCTATCCGCTCCGCACTGCATCAGATTTTGCGACCTACTTTGGCTACGCAAAAATCACGAATTATGGCCATTACAAATACATGACTTATCAGGATGAAAAATATGCCGTCGACCTCACGTTGATGGACGGCAATGTTTATAACGTCGTGCTGTATAGAAAAACGGAATAAAAAATAGACCGATCGGTCTAGGTTTGGCAGGGGCGGCAAGACTCGAACTCGCGACACCTGGTTTTGGAGACCAGTGCTCTACCAACTGAGCTACGCCCCTAGGTACCCGTTAATTATATCATGCTTTGTTGCTAAAACCATGCTACAATATATCCATAAGCATAAAGTGGAGTCAGAGTGGGAAAAGACGACAACAAATTGGGCGAAGAAATCCTGATTTCTGCATCTGATATGATTCTTGATGTCGAGGCTGACGTAGAGTCTCCTGCCGAAGAAAATGAAGCCCCGACGCCAGCATCGGTTGCGGCCGAAATCAAGGCCGTTGCCGAGCATCCAGTTGAAATTCCCGAAGACGACGAAGAACCCGCGACGGAGACTGTCACTACAACGCCGCCAGAGAAAAAGAGCAAGAAAGGCCTCGTCGTCCTAATTATTATTCTCGTTTTATTGATCGCCGGTGCGGCTACTGCAGCCGTGTTCTTATGGCCGACGAAAAAGGATAAACCGGCATCGACGAATTCTGGTTCTAGTAATACTTCGACAGAAGTGCCGACAGAGGAAATCGGCGCTATTTTGTCTGGCGCATGGGAATCGCAAGCTGAAGGTGGATCATGCTATGTCTTTTCCGATGATGGCGAAAGCGTGATTCCGAAACGCTTTTATTGGCTTCGCAATTGCGACGACTTTACGGACAATTATTACAGCGGCAGTGTCGCAACTACCAAAGGCGAGGCGGCGCTCAAATCTCTTAACACGACCATAGGAAATGTCGCGCAATTATTGCAGGTTTCGGGCGACAGCATCAAAACGGAAAACGTTTATTTATTTACGCTCATGGCCCGCAAGCGCGTGGTCTCCGGCGTCGATACTTCGTCTACTATTGGCGGCGCGATTAGACTACTCTTCGTCCTAACCGGCGACAGCACGGCGCTTGGCTACCAGTACAATTCTGGTGACATGTATTCATTTGCAAAAAATGACGAAATAAAATTCCCCGACTAATTTTGCGTGCTATAATGATATAAATCATTAAAAGTTCGAGGAGAAGTGATGGACCCAAGTTATCTCAAGGACTTACTTTGGCGTGGGCGCGAAGTAGAGTTCGACTACGGCTCAAACCGTTATACGCTAAAACTAATTAATTACCGTTCGTCGACGGAATATTCGTTCGGCAAAAAGTGGGGTAATAAAATTACCTCCAAATATTTGGATACTCTTTTGTATCGCCGCGACTATGGCGCGTCGCTGTATGAAATGCTCAAGAATACGAGTAGCAGCAATTTTTACGTCTATTAATATGCTAGAATTATCTTAATGTACGATAAATTCAGCGATTTTATAAAAGACAAAAAACATATTTGTATTATTCAGGCCGAGAATCCGGATGGTGATTCTTTGGGTTCTGCTTTGGCGCTCGAAGAAGCGTTGACTGGCTGCGAGGTTTCGCTTTACTGTCCGGTTGATATTCCAAAATACATGCGCTACTTTGCGGGCTGGGATCGCATCACGAATGATTTTGCTTACAAGGCGGACGCATTCATTATCGTTGATACCGCGAGCTCAGTTTTGCTCAGCAAGCTGCTCGATGATCCAGTCATTCGCAACTGCCTATATACTTCGCCGGTTTTTGTGATCGACCATCACGAAACGGAAGCAGATCTAGATTTTAATTACGAAAGCATCATCGAAACGACATCGAGCTGCTGCTCGCTGCTTTATAAGATTTTTACGGAGCAGAATATTGCAATTAATGCACAGTGCGCCGAGCATCTTCTTTACGGCATTCTTGCCGATACGCTCGGCCTGACTTCGCCGTCGACGAGCGCCGATGACTATCGCGCAGCTGCAACATTGATTGATGATGGCGCGCAGATTGCCGACATGGAAGAACGTCGTCGTGAGTTCGCGAAAAAGTCGCCACGCATTTTGGATTACAAGGCAGACCTTATTAAGCGTGTCGAATATCATTTGGATGGTCGTCTCGCGACGGTCTTGATTCCGTTTGATGACATCCAGGAATATTCCGACGAATACAACCCGAACGTTCTTATTCTTGAAGAATTGCGCCTCGTTGAAGGCGTAGAAATCGCTGTCGCAATCAAGACTTATCCAGACGGTAAGTTGACTGGCAAAATCCGCAGTAGCAAACCAATTTCCGACCAGCTCGCTGGTTTCTTTGGTGGCGGCGGGCATCCATATGCTGCCGGCTTCCGCATTTATGAAGACTACGAAACAGTGCTGCCAGAATTAATCGGCGCAACTTTGAAACTGCTCGACGAGCAATAACTATTCAGTCACTTGATTTGTTTGCGCAGTAATAAATAGGTGAAATTTTGCGTTCGCGTAATCGCCAGCGGCGGTGTAGCCGGTTGATCCATCGTCGGAGTAGACTATGCTGCCAGCGAAGTTTTGCGTGCAGTTGAACGTGACATCTTTTAGCAGAGAATTGGTCGATTCGCCTTTTTGGAGCGTGGTTTTATAGGTGTACCATTCGCCATCAAACTCCCAATCGTCATCGTTTTGGAATCCGATAATTGCAACGTCAGCATTCTGGTATTGCAGCGGCAATTCCGTCGTATGGTCGGCGCTCGTGCTGCCGCTTGCTTTCCAGTACTGCTCCATTTTGAAGCGGGCTTTAACAGGGTAATCCGTCTTGTTTGTGATAATCAAAGTTTTTGGCGTAACGTCGCAACTCTTCCAATAGTTAGGCGATTCAAAGGTTTCGGTAAATTCTACTTGCGGCGAGCCAAGGTTGAAGATGCTAGAAAAAGAAGCCTGGTCGGCATAAAACGCAAAAGTCCCGCCAATAACAGCAATGCCGGCTACGGCAATAGCGGCGACGATGGCTCTCTTTTTCTTCATAAAATTTGACCTTTTTATTTTAGAAAAATTCTGACTTTATTTAAGCATAAGCGGTGGGTATCTGTCAAGTGTTGTATAATAATAGTATGAAGAAATCATTTCCGCATCGCGTCATCGCAAAGATCGTAAAAAAGCTCGATCCGCATTTCGATAAATACCGCGAAAAGCGAATTGCTGATGTCGAAAAAGTGCGTGAGAATGACCTCGTAAAGTACGAAGAGCGTGTCGCGTCGGCCGCGCAAATTGAACACGACAGCTTCGTACCAAAGACTGAAAAAGAATTGATCCAAGTGATTCGTCGCACGCCACGCGAAATCCTTAGCGTAAAGGACCGCAATTTGATTTCCGGCGCAATGTCGTTCGATAAACGCAAGGCGATTTTGGTGATGATGCCGCGCGAAGACATCGTTTTCCTGAACGACAGCGACATGCTCGGTCCGCTTAATCTCGACAAACTCTACAAGACTGGCGACACAATTTTCCCAGTACTCAATAAGGCAAAAAAAGTTTGCGGCCTCATCCGCACAGATAAACTTGATTTACTGCATATCGCAAAAGACCAGCCGGTTTCGAAATTGATGGAACATGACGTTGTATTTGCGCGTGATGATTATACGCTCGAGCAATTGCTCGCGGTTTTCCTGCGCAACCATACGGACTATGTCTTGATAATCGACGAAAAAGAAAACTTGCTTGGCTATGCCGAGCTCAGTACTTTGATCGCGGTTCTATTTAATCGCGAAATCAAAGACGATTTTACGGACGACTCTTCTTCTATCTCCGTCTCGCGCCGAGACATCTAGTATTTGTTGTATAATAAGCTTATGCTGTGGGCAATTTTTCCTATTTTTGCGCAATTCTTCTATACTTCCGGCGCATACATTGAGAATTATTTGACCGACCTCGCGCTACCGAAAAAACGTGCCGGGGCATTAATCATTGGTCGTTTGCCGAGCTTCTTTTTGACGATGCTACTGCTGTTCGCGATTTTTGGTCGCGCCGTTTTTGTTTTGCCGTTCGGCACGGCGGTTGGCCTCATTCTTGCTGGCGCCATTAACATCATTGGCTCGGTCTATTATTTCAAAGCTTTGCAGACCGGCGACGCGGCCGATGTGAATATTTTTGGCCAGCTTAGCCCGCTCATTTCGCTCGGTCTTGGCGTGTTGATTTTGAGTGAATCGATCACGGCTAACCAGGGTTTTGGCCTCCTCATTATCATGGTGGCAATTTTGATTATTGTACTTGGCGGGACGAGCAAAAAAGAGCGCCAATCGCCAAATCTCAAAGTCGCGGTACTCACAATTACGTCGGCGTTTTTCTCGATTCTTTCCGACGTTGTGTATGCATTCTTCATCAAAGGTTATACTGCCGATTTGACGCTATTTGGCCAGGGCCTTTTCTTCTTCGAAATCGGCTCCGCACTCATGGTCTTTATGATCATTATTTGCTTCAAGTCTTGGCGCAAGGCTTTTCGCACGACTTTCTTTACGGGGAAGGGGCATGCGAAAAACTCAGCGGCACTCATCGCGGATAATATTACGTTTACTGCTGCGGAATTCCTCTATAAATACGGCCTTATCGTCGTTCCAGTAGTTGCAATGATGACTGCGATTGGTAAGGTTGCCGGCCTCTTTGTTTCGTTCTTCTTCACGCTCTTTTTGGGTCGCATTTTCCCGAAGTTTATTCATGGCAAACGCATCACTCACAAAATCATGGCACAGTATTTGATCGCTGCGGTGCTGATTATTGTGGGTATTGTTATGATGAATTAGCACTCTTGCATGGGGGAGTGCTAAGTGCTATACTTTTTTGAGTATGAGCAAACGTGACTATTATGAGGTACTTGGCGTCAATAAAGGCGCATCTGATGACGAAATCAAAAAGGCTTTTCGTAAGCTTGCCGTAAAATATCATCCGGACAAAAATCCGGGCGACAAGACGGCCGAAGAAAAGTTTAAAGAAATCAACGAAGCTTATTCGGTTTTGAGCGATAAAACCAAGCGCAGCCGTTACGACCAATTCGGCCATGCCGGCGTTGGCGGCGATGGCGGCGGCAATCCATTTGGCGGCGGCTTCGGCGGCCAGAGCTTTAATTTCGACTTTGGCGGCGGCGGTTTTGAGGACATCATCAACGCAATGTTTGGCGGCGGCGGTTTTCGTGCAGCACGTCGTGGTCGCGATTATCGCACGAGCATTACGATCGATTTTGAAGAAGCAATTTTTGGCGCTACCAAGACTATCGCAGTTGAGGGCGAGCAAATCAAGCTCAAGATCCCAGCCGGTATTTACGACGGTCAGTCCATTCGTCTTGCTGGCAAGGGTGGCGATGCTCCAAGCGCTGACGGCCAACGCGGCGATCTCTATGTTGAGGTTCGTGTCCGCGCGCACAAGACTCTCACGCGTGAGGGTGATTTGATTCTTTCGGAAGTTACTATCCCAATGACCGATGCTGTTCTCGGCACGGAAGTCGAAGTCGAAACCGTCGACGGTAAGATTACGATGAAGATCCCGGCCGGCACCCAGCCAGGTACGAATTTCAAGCTCTCTGGTCATGGCGCACCACGCCTCGGTAGCGATCAGCGCGGTCCACATATTGTCACGATTAATGTTGAAATTCCACGTAATCTCACCAAAAAACAAAAAGAGCTTATTGAAGAATTTGCCAACGCGAAAAAACGCGGTCTTTTCCGCTAATACTCTCTTGACTTTTTAAGCCGCTTATGCTAGATTAATAGCAGAACAAGGTCAAAACAAAAAGTTCTACAAAAATCAAAATAAACAAGAGAGAAAATGCGCAGGAAAACAAACGATTTTGGGCGCTTGAATTTGATTCTAGTCGTCATCTTTCTGTTTGTAGCAGTGTTGCTACCTAGGTTTTTGAGCGCCGGCGCAACGGATGGTTTGGGCTCGTTTGCGGAAGGCGAGACTGGCATTAAGCTCTGCGCAGTGATTAACGGCGGCAATGAAAATGAGCTCCGTTTTTCTGTTTCTAATGACCAAGGTTTTCAGTCTGACGTACTTGTCGCAAACAATAGCTGTAGAAAGATCGCTGCTGTTTCGGCGAGCTACACTGTTCGTCAGTATCCGTCACAGGACTATACTCTCGCGGGCGTTTCCGGCGGCACGATTAACGCAAACGGAGCCTCTTTCATTGCGATCAGCGAGGGGCAGTATACGATTATCTTTACGAACAATTTCGCTAATAAGGGTTACCTCCACATTAACGGTCGCTCTAGCGCAATTGCGCATGCGACGATTTATGAAATTACTTTTGACGCAAATGGTGGCACCGGTGACATGACAAACCAACGCTATAGCCTCTATTTGTCGCAACCGCTCAGCGCTAACAGCTTTAGCCGCAACGGCTACACGTTCGGCGGCTGGAACACTAAAGCCGACGGCACTGGTGAAAGCTATACCGATGGGCAGATTCTGTCCTTCCTAAACGGCGGCGAATTGACGCTTTATGCCCAGTGGACGGAGCAGAGCCAGCCAACGCCAGATCCAGACGATAACCCGGAAGAAAACACTGAAAACACCGAAAACGACACTGAACCAGAAACTACCACCGACGAGAGCCAGGCTGGCAACGAAGAACAAACACAGGAGGGCAACGATGCGCCGTCGCAGACAGATCAGGAATAAGGCTCACTTCGCGCCGGTCGTCGTGATGTTCTCGCTCGCGCTGCTAATTGGCGTGGTTGTTTACGCATTTAGCCAGGACTCCTCGACGATGAATAATGGCGTAAACTTGGCCAGTAATAGCGTAAAAATTGTCGAGACAACCTCTGAAGGATTTGGCTCGAAGACTGTAAGTTTTAGAAATGATGGGGCAAATAACCCAGACGTTCTTTTACGCATAGCATATAGTGAAATGTGGACAAAGTCTGACGGTTCCATTGTCAGCAATACTGTTGGCGGGAATAATGTCGTTACGAAAACATGGGCAGCCGATTTTACGAGCGACTTCGTGGATGGCGGCGACGGTTGGTATTATTACGGCAAAGTCCTATCGGCCGACACCGAAGTAGACGTACTCAGCGCAATCGCGCTCAATGACGACAGCTATGCCAAATATAATTATGATTTATCGTTCCATTTCGAATCGGTTCAGGCGGACGCTGCGGCAGCAAATTCGCTTTGGGGCCGCAACGCAACTATTAATGATGACGGGAGTGTAGCATGGGAGCTTTAAAGATTGTAGTTCGTATCCTTAGTTATATTTGTTATGCCGTGATTGGCGTCTACGCACTAATTTGCATGCCAATGATTTTTGGCGCAAAACCAGAGGCTGTGTTCTCCGGTTCCATGCGCCCAGAATATGAAATTGGCACCATTATTTACTACCGCCAGGTTCCGAAAGAAGAGATTGCGATTGGTGATGTTATCACTTTTCAAATGGGCAACGATCTCGTTACGCACCGCGTACATCGCATTGAAAACGACGCTTATATAACAAAGGGCGACGCAAATAATACTGAAGATCAAGTCTCTCTTAGCTATAACGACATCAAAGGTAAAGTTGGCGGCATTAAAATCCCGATTCTCGGATATGGCATAAAATTTATCAATTCGAACATGTGGGTATTCCTAATAATCGTGGCCATCCTAGTGGCCGAGTTCTTGCTAAGTAATATAAAAAGTGGTAAAATAAGCGTAAGCGAGAAAGGTCAAAACCATGAACAAGAGACCTAGCTCATAAGATTAGAAAAAAACAAACAATAAATATCATAAAAAGAAAGGGAAATGATATGAAAAACAAAAAACCTATCATTGCGCTCGGAGCCCTCGCAGTAATCGGCCTGATCGCAGGAACAATTGCGTACTTCACTAGCGAAGCTACGTTTGATAACGAATTCCAGACGGCGCTTTATCGCACGCGCTCTACTGAGACCTTCGAAGCTCCAAGCAACTGGCTTCCAGGTCAGAAGATTGACAAGACTTTGGTCACTCGCAACGAAGGTAACATCTCTGTTGCCGTACGCGTAAAGATGACTGAGAAGTGGGAAGTTCCTGATTCAAATTCTGCCTCTGGTTACTCCGAGGCTAGCCAGGCTGTCATCAACAACCTAAAGACCAAGTTGGCCGCAAATACTGAGGCTGCTAACAAGACTGACCTTGTCATCATCGGCCTTGATAACCAGAGCGATTGGACGAAGTCTGGTGATTACTACTACTTCAACCGCGAGCTCGCAGCTGTAGAAGGTTCCGTCTACGATGAGACTTCCAGTCCAATCAAGGATGTCACCCTAAACCCAGCTATCGCTGTTGCGAAGGTTGCTACCGAAGAAGCTGACGACACGAATCATACCAAGAGCATCATCGTTACGACCTCTATCGAAGGTCTTGCCGGCGCTCGCTACACTCTCACGCTTGACGTAGAAACCGTACAGTTTGATCAGTATCAAACCGCTTGGAACACCAACGTCGAAATCGAAGCTTTGCCAAGCCTATAAAATAAACAATTAACAGGAGCTAAAATGAAGAAACTACTCGCAGTATTATTTGCCAGTCTCTTCATTACGGCTCCTGTTTTTGCTGAAGAAAATATCGTCTATATTCGCGAGGAGGACGAGCAGATCGTTTACGAAGCGTCGGACGGTCTGAATGATCGTTTCATGCACTATAGTGACATGGTGCCGGGCAAGGAATATACGGACTATTTGACTATCGAAAATGGTACCGAAAACGGGTATTATTTGTATTTCAATATTACTGCCGACAATGACTCGGATAAGGCGCGCGATATGATCGAACATATCACGATGCGCATTTATATAAATGATCAGCTGTATTACAACGGCAAGCAGCGCGGCAAAAAATATCTCCCGAATAGCGTAAATTTGGCCGGGGAAAGACCGGCGCTGCTAAAATACTTTGAATCTGGCGAATCTGCGCAGGTTAAGGTAGTTTCCATGCTCGATACAGACTATGGCGATACGGAAAACCGCGACACCTCAAAGACTACTTGGCATTTATATTACTCCGATGAACTAATCGAGGAACCGGAAGAACCAGTTGAGATTCCGGAAGTGCCAAAGACGCACGATGCAATGCCGCTATGGCTGGTCGCGCTCGTTTCTGCTGCCGCGATACTTGTAGCCCTAATTATGGCGAGCGTCGGACGCAAAGAAAAAGCGCTCCGCAACAGATAATATCTTGACTCTGACAGCGATTTGTGCTATAATAGTATATGTAACGCTCTTAGCTAGCAATGCCTAGCTAAAATTTTTTCAGAAGGAGGTGAAAAAGATGAGCGAGCACCCTAATTTAGTCGTACTGGCACAAGTCAAAACAGACATCGCCCAGAGAATCGCAGAAAATCTTACGAAGAAAGGCTGCCGACATGCAGTTTACTTCAGTCAGGCGTTCGAATCTGCGGGCGTAATAGATATTAAGTTTGGCGACTTGGTGCCGAGGACAGAATCGCCAGAAGAGGCGCAGGCTCTACAAGCTTCAACCCTGAAATATCTCAATGAAATAGTTGAAGCCCTTCGTGAGAAGGTTGAGACAGGCGCTCGCTTTCTTCGTGCAGATGAGACAGATTCCAATAAAATTGCCATTTGTGGCAGAATGGTGGGATCGGCCTATTTTGTTTACGGAGTCATGACGAGCTCAGCCTTCTCTCCGTCAGAGATAATAACACTCCGGCCGTATAGCCCGGATGAAGATTATTACAATCTCTGCCAGCACGAGCCGGAAATCTTCGAAGACGATGATTGATCGATAGCCCCGTCAACTTCCTTCTGGAAGCACGGGGCTATTAAATTTATGTTTATCTGTTATAATAAATAAGACAATGAAAGAACTTGGCGAAGATTTCAAGGCTATTGCTAAGAAAGATAAGGCACTTTTTGTTTGGATGGCGGCGAACTTTTTCCTGAGCCTGGCCATGTTTTTGATTGCAATTATGAATCTTAATTCTGGCCGCCCAAAAATCTGGGCGCGCTATTCCGATATCGACAACGGCTATGCGCAGAGTGACTGGTGGTATTTAATTTCCTTCGCGCTCGTTGCGGTCGCACTCGGCATTGGTCATATTCTCATTTCCGCACGTCTATATTCCAAGCGCGGCAAAGACATTGCACGCCTCTTCCTCTTCATTTCGATGATTATCGCCGTGATCGGTATTCGTTTTCTGTTAAGTATTATTGGCGAAGGTTAGAATGTCGAAAGTTATTGAATTACCAACTGGTAAGCGTACTTTGAAGTACCGCTTTTTTGAAATGTTGCCGGGCACGCTCAGCTACATTATGTTGGCGCTTCTCGTCATTCTGTCTGCTATCAACCCGGTCGCTGCATCGGTTTATATTTTAATTATCGTTATTATGAACCTTGTGAAAGCGATTGGTATCGCTTTCCGCACGGTGCAGGGCTACAAATTGCTCAAACGCGGCATGCGCGTTGATTGGTCGAAACGCCTCAATGACCTCGAGGACCCGGCCGATAGCTACGATCGTCTCGCAGGTACGAAGAGTAGCGCCTACGGCCACTCTGTCCACCTCCGCAATCTTTGCATGATGGCAGCCGCAGAGGAAGGTTTCTTTCCGAAACCGAGCCAGATTTATCATGCCGTTATCGTTACGATGTACAACGAGACGCTCGACGTTTTGGCGCCTACGCTCGATTCGGTCGTCAGCTCGACTTTCCCGAAAGAGCGCATCATCCTCGTTCTTGCCTATGAAGAGCGCGGTGGTGAGGCGGCGGAATTAGTCGCAAAAACTCTCGAGAAAAACTATCGTAAGAAATTCGGTAACTTTATTCTCGCCAAGCACCCTGCCGATATTAAGGGCGAGGTGGTCGGCAAGGGCGGTAACATTACGAATGCTGGTAAAATTTTGAAAGAATTCGTTCGCGAAAAAGGTTTGCGCTACAGTGACGTCATTGTTACGACTCTCGATAGTGACAACCGCCCACACAAGACTTATTTTGATCAGGTTGCATACGAGTACATTACGCACGAAGATCGCAAACGCCTTAGCTATCAGCCGGTCTCATTGTTCACGAACAATATTTGGGATGCTCCGGCTGTCACGCGCGTCGTGGCACAGATGAACTCGTTCTGGAACATTATTTCGGCGATGCGTCCGCATACTCTCCGCAACTTTGCTTCACATTCGCAGCCGCTGGATGCGCTAGTAGAAATGAATTTCTGGAGTACGCGTACGATTGTTGAGGATGGGCACCAATATTGGCGCTCGCTTTTCTATTTCGATGGCGATTACGAAGTTTTGCCAATTCGCGCTCCGATTTATCAGGACGCGGTTTTGTCGGACAACCTTTGGAAAACTCTCAAGGCGCAATGGGTGCAGCTACGCCGCTGGGATTATGGCGCAAGCGATGTTGCATATTGTGGCGACTATCTTTTCTCAAAGAAGCGCACCGTGCCGCTCGTCTCGCTCGTACCGAAGTTCATTCGTTTGCTTGATGGCCACGTAACGCTCGCTGCTGTCGCACCGATTATTGCGTTCGGCGGCTGGGTACCATTAATCTTCAATAACCAATCCCGCGATCTCATTTCGCATAGCTTGCCGACAATTGTAAGCTACGTCCAGGCGGTCGCAGCAATGGGTATTTTCATTTCCTTGATTTTGTCGATCAAAATGTTGCCGCCAAAACCAGCGCGATATCGTCGTGCGCGCCACATCATGATGGTTTTGCAGTGGGTTCTATCGCCGGTTATTTCCATCGTCTACTGTTCGTTCTGTGCGTTCTATTCGCAGACGCGCCTAGCCACGGGTCTCTACATCGAAAAGTTTGACGTCACGGACAAAGCGGTCAAGAAATAGATAGAATAACGTACTTATGCTTCGCAGAATAATTGTTCTGCGATATTTTTGTTTCTAGAAATAATTTGGAGGTAATATGCGGAGTCCGTGAGTAGGTTTTTGTTGGCTAAATAATCAATAATTAGGAGGAAATAATGAAGAAAATTTTTGGAGGAATAATTGCCGCCTTAGCCTTGGCGGTTGTTACTATTGCGCCAAAAGTTATGGCCACGAACGAAGCGCATTTGTCTGGCGATTCGCGCAAATCGATACGCATTGTCCATAAAGTCACGCACTATAGCGGCGAAACGCACGCCGGCTTTTCCTATTCGCTCACGCCGAACCCAAATAATCCGGCGCAGATCGGCGGCAACACTCAGAGCATCAGTTGCTCCGGCAAGCTCCGCGCAAACGAGAGAAGAGAAGCGACCATTGAGTGCTCGATTAGCCTAACGGATTTAATTTTTTATAAGGTTGGGGACTATGCCATGACGCTTGTTGAAACCGGGTCGAGTGATGAAGCGAATTTTCCGATCGACTCGAATCGGTACGATATTCTATTCCAAGTCACAAATCAGCTAGACGGCGAGGGCAGGCCGACAGGCGCGCTGAATGTTCGTCTTGCGGACGTAATTTACGACTATAAAACTGACTCGAAAGTTGAACCGACGGCGCTGTTCGTAACGGAGGCAAACTATACCTATATCACGTTAACAAATGAAGTTCGTGGTGCCGGTGCCGATGCGGATAAATACTTCAAATATACCATCAGTTTTGACGGAATTAATGATGGCGAGATCCTTACGATAACTGGCCAAGACGACGTAGTCGAGTATGATGGCGAGCAAATTGTTACGGAAAATAGCTTTACGACTGGCGGCACCCTGCGTGTTTATCTGAAACATGGCCAGACTGTTACGATCGGGGATTATGTTAATGGTGAAATAACGGCGCATGAAATTCCGCAAGGAACGCGATACGCAATCGCGCGCGAAGACGGAGACGACGGCTATGATACTCGGATCGATGATGATGAGAGACTATCGACAACCAAAGAAGTGACTGGCATTTCGGACGCGGGTTTTGCCGTAAGAAACACGACTACTGCAATTAATAGTAAAGACGCGAATGTTGATACAGGCGCTTTTGTTGAGGCCTGGCCATATTTAGTCGTGGCACTATTTGGCGTTAGTGGCTATATTATCTCGCGGCACATTTTTCGTAGAGCCTAATGCGTAGAATCATGCTCGCCGCTTGTATGGCGCTCAGTCTCGCCATTGCAATTGCTATGCTAGGGCTATATTGTGCGACCGAATATGGCTTGTTTGAAACGGAGCCGATCGGCGTGACGGAATTGCGCTCGTTCAATGAGAGCGGTGAGCGTAAATGGCTGGACGGCCAAGTGGCCTGGATTAAGATGGGTGGGACTCATATCGATTATCCAGTCATGCAAGCGAGCGATAACCAGTGGTATTTAAACCACGATTATTATGGCAACGACGCGCATAGTGGAGCAATTTTTCTGGACTATCGAAATAATGCGCAGTTTAGCGATGGCGTTTCGATAATCTACGGTCATCGCATGAATGGCGATTTGATGTTTTCGGACGTTGCGAAATATCAGGACCAAAAATACTTTGCCGAGCATGGTGCAGGTGAGCTGATTTTGATGGATAGGGCATACGAATTGAAGGCCGTTGGCTATAGGGAAATCGCGTCCGATGATGCGCTATATCGCAATATGTCACTGAGTGGTTCTGGCGGATCATTGTTGATTCTTTCAACTTGCAGCCGCGAGCTGCATGGCAGACGAAATATTCTTCTCTTGGAGCTGCGGCTCAAGCCCCTCGCCAACAGATGAATAATATGGTAAAATATATGGTTATGAATGCAAGTGAAGTCCGCCAAAAATATCTCGATTTTATGAAGTCTAAAGGTCACGTTCAGGTCGCGCCGGCACCACTCGTGCTCGAAAACGACCCGACCACGTTGTTTACCGGCTCTGGCATGCAGCCACTTTTGCCGTATTTGTTGGGCAAACCTCATGCTGACGGCACGCGTTTGACCGATTCCCAGCCATGTCTTCGTTTGCAGGACATTGAGGATGTTGGCGACCCTCGCCACACTACGGTTTTCGAGATGCTTGGCAACTGGTCACTTGGCGATTACTTCAAAGAAGAGCAGATTCGCAACTTCTTCACTTTTTTGACCAAAGAAGTTGGTCTCGACCCAAAGAAAATCTACGTCACTTGCTTTATCGGCAACGAAAAATATGGCATCCCGCGTGATGATGAGGCTGCGCATATTTGGCAGACCGTCTTTAAAGAAGCTGGCATTGAGGCTAAAATCGTTGAAATCAATACGGCAGAGAATGGCGACAAGCGCGGCATCCGCGAAGGCGAACGCATCTTCTTCTATAACGACAAAGAAAACTGGTGGTCCCGTGGTGGCGGCATTGAATCTACGCCAATCGGCGATCCATGCGGCCCAGATTCCGAGGTCTTCTATGACTTTGGCGAAGACAAGCAGGACGTTGAAAAATACGGCCAAAGCCACCCAGCTTCCGATGGCGCACGCTTCATGGAAATTGGTAACCAGGTCTTCATGCAGTATCGCCGCAAAGAGGATGGTGCTTTTGAAGAACTCGAGCATAAGAACGTCGACTTCGGCGCCGGTCTTGAGCGCATCACGGCTGCTTCCATGGATTCTTATGACGTCTTCCAGATTTCACTTTTGAAGCCGATTGTTGATCGCATCGTTGAACTCTCTGGCAAGAAATACGAAGATTATACTAGCGAAATGCGCATCATCGCAGATCATCTCCGCGGTGCTTACCTTTTGACTGCTCAGGGCCTCAAGCCGAGCAACAAGCAGCAGGGCTACGCTCTTCGCCGCCTCATCCGCCGCGCAATTTTGAAGGCTCTAAACCTTGGTATTGAAGACAACTTCCTCGCAGGCGTTTTGCCAATGATTGCAGAAAACTATAAAGATTTACCAGATAGTATTTTAACTAATCGCGAAGATGTTCTTGATGTTCTTAGTCGCGAAGAGCAGGCATTCCGCCACACGATTCGCCGTGGCATGAAAGAGCTCAACCGCCTCAAAGAACAGGGCCTTACTGGCAAAGAACTATTTATGCTTCAGGACACTTATGGCTTCCCACTCGAACTTTCCGTCGAGGAGGCGAAGCGTCAGGATATTCCAATGAGCGCAGACTGGCAGAAAGAATTTGACGCCGCTCTCGCCGAGCAACGCGAACGCAGTAAAACTGCATCCAAGGGTATGTTCAAGGGAGGCCTCGAAGATCATGGTGAGATGTCAACTAAATACCATACCGCAACGCATCTTCTCCTCGCTGCTTTGCAACAACTCATCGACCCAGGCATTTGCCAGAAGGGCAGCAATATCACTGCTGAGCGCATGCGCCTTGATTTCAATGTCGACCACAAGCTCGAAAAAGACGAACTCCAGAAACTCGAGGATCAGGTTAACGCCTGGATCCAGGCTGATCTTCCAGTCGTTCACGATGAATACGACAAGGCTTACGCGCGTGATACTCTAAAGGCGCACGGTAGCTTCTGGGATAAGTATCCAGAGAAATTGACGGTCTATACGATCGGCGATTGGGATAAGCCAACTTCGCGCGAAGTTTGTGGCGGCCCTCATGTAGAACATACTGGCGTTCTTGGCCACTTCTCCATCAAAAAGGAAGAAGCTTCTGCTGCTGGCATTCGTCGTATCAAAGCCGTTTTGGAATAAATGTGCTACGATTAAGCTATGAATAGGCTAGTAAAACGCGGGCTAAAAGCCTACAATATCTTTCTAAAAAATAAACTTGCTGCTGCACTCATGATGCTCATTCCGGGTCTCATGATGACTTTTGCTGCAATAAACGGAAATGGCAATGATACGAAGACGTTGCCTCTGATGATTTTGATTGCTGGCGCCGTCTTTTCATTCTGGTCTTGCTATCGTCTCGGTTATATTAAGTCGAACGTCGATAAGGCGACGGATCGCGTCGAAAAAAGAGAAGGCCGCAAGATTCTCTTATTGCAAGTTCTCGAAGCTGCAGTTTACTTACTGATCGCATCGCTCGGCGTTTTCTTGCTCATGAACGAGCAATTCACGAACAAGATTCTTAACCTCATGGCCGGTGGCTTCACGACCTTCAACGGTGTGCTCGGCGCCATTTCGACCTTCAAGAAGCGCGACGATAAGGATTTCTATTGGAAATTCGTACTCGTTTTGACCCTATTTGAGCTTGGCTTTGGTATTTACTTCCTCCTCGCCTCCGATTCGATCGGAATTGGTAGCTACTTGTTGATGGGTATTATCACTACGATTGCGGGTACGCTTGCAGTAGTCTCGTGCTTGAACGTAAAGACTCTGAAAGAAACCATTGAAGACGGCAAAGACATCGTAGAAACGATGAAGGGCGAGTCTATCGACCAAGAAGAGCAGGCTCGACTTGAGAGCGGCGAAGAAGACGAAGAAGAAGGCGACGACGAATAGTGCTATAATGATAGCATGAGCATTATTTCTCGTGGCAAAGAAGTTATCGCAAAAACTGCCAGTAAAGTCCCAAAATCTCAGAAGAATCCTGACGATTATTTACTTGCCCTCGATATTGGTACGGAATACGTTAAGGCGCTAATTGCTAAAAAGAGCAAGACGGGCCTAAAGATTGTTGGTGTCGGCAAGGCACATGAAGCGCCTACGAATATGTATGCTGGCGCAATCGCAGATATTGATGGTGTTGCTCAGACTTGTGAAGAAGCTTTGACGAAGGCCGAGGAAATGGCTGGTGTCCGCGCGCAGGAAGTCGTTATTGGCATTGCCGGCGAACTCATCAAGGGCAATACGGCATCGATCAGATATCGCCGTGCTGATGCTAGTAGACCGATTACTGACCTCGAGATGGAAAAGATTATCAAGCAGGTTCAGCAAAAAACTGGCGAGCGTGCCCGCCGCGAGGTTGCCATGGAAACGAATAACAAGGACGTTGAAGTTCGGTTAATTAATTCCGCGCTCGTTTCTTTGCGCATCGATGGCTACAAGGTCTCAAACCCAATTGGTTTTAAGGGCAAAGAGATTACAGTGCAGATTTATACCGCATTCGCTCCGCTTGTTCATATTTCCGCAATTGAGCGCGTTTGTGACGAGCTAGAACTAGACTTGGTAACTGTCGCCGTTGAGCCATTCGCCGTTTGCCGCGCTTGTCTTGGCGACGATGTTGAATCGAATTTCTCCGGTATTGTGATGGATATTGGTGGCGGCACCACGGATATTGCTGTCGTTGACGATGGCGGCGTTGAGGGCACGAAGATGTTCTCGATCGGCGGCCGTAGCTTTACGCACCAGATCGCACAGAAACTTGGCCTTAGCTTCGAGGATGCAGAAAAGCTAAAGTTGCTCGCCGATTCGCCGAAGGTAAAGCCAGAAATCCGCAAAAAATATGATGCTGCCATCGAGCGCAACCTTGAGGTATGGCAATCGGGCGTAGAACTCGCAATCGAGGAATTCGATCAGCTCGAAACTTTGCCGGGCCAGATTCTCTTATGTGGTGGAGGCGCAGGCTTGTCCGAGATTCCAGAGCTATTAGCGACTAGCGATTGGTACAAAGAGCTGCCGTTTGCGCGTCGTCCACTCGTAAATATTATCGAGCCAGACATGATTGCCGGCATCGAAAACGATACTGATCGCGAGCTAGACCATACTTTCGTAACCGCTATGGGCCTGCTCCGTGTTGGTATGGACACTTTGGTTGGCGTGCCTGAAAATGGTAGCCTCAAAGCAAAACTGTCGAGACTTTTGAAGAATTAGTTTACTTTCGGCACTTCGACGAATTTGCCGGATTCCAATCCGTCTAATCCGTAGCGGCCGAAATTTGTGCGATGTAATGCGGTGACTTTGTAGCCGAGCGCCTCGAACGTGCGGCGGATCTGCCTATTGCGCCCTTCGCTCATCGTGATGCGCCAAAAACTGCGGCTCTCATCGAGTTTTTCGAGGCCCAATTGGCTGCGCCCATCAGGGAGCTGAACGCCAAAATCGGCGATCATCTGTTGATGAAGCGGCTCTAGGGCACGATCGATATGAACTTCGTAGATTTTTGTTTTTACGAAGCGAGGATGGGTCATTTGAAAAGCAAAGTCGCCATCATTAGTCAGTAAAATAATACCGGACGAATCCTTGTCGAGGCGGCCGACGCTTTTTAGCGCCTGCAAATCAGCTGGCAAGAGTTCATACATCGTTGGCGTATCGCCTTGGCGTTTGCGGCTACAGACATAGCCAGCCGGTTTATTAAGGGCGATATAAATCAGTTTTTGCGACGTAATTTTTTTGCCATCAACAACAACGCTATCAGTTTCTTCTACGCGCGCGCCGATCTCGGCCGGCTTATTATTGACCAAGACTTTGCCGGCTGAAATCAGATTATCGGCTTCGCGACGAGATATTCCAAAATTTGTTGCCAAGTATTTATTAAGCCTGAGCATCGGTGTTGGCTGGTGCTGCATCTGGCGTTTCGCCTGCGATTGGGGTAGGCATAGCCTGTGCTTGCTGAGTTAGCGGATCATCCTGAAGGTCTTTGCTCATCTGGGCTGCGACCGAATTTGGATCAACGTCGCCATCCTGCATATCGCGGCTCAAATCGTTTGCGAGATTCTGTGCATAACCTGGCTGAATAGCATCAGTATTTGCGGCGGCAGCTGCGCCCTCGTCGGTTGTTGGGCGAGATTGCTCAGCTGGAATATCTGCTGGGTTTACTGGGGTCGGATTTGGCATTGGAGCGGCAGCTGGCTTTGGCGCTGGAGCTTCAGGTGCTGGTTCTGCAGCTGGTGCCGGAGCTTCCGGTGCGCTTTCTGGAGCGCCGCCATTCAAGAGCTCGTCCATCTTGCGCTGCATAGCTTCGCGGTTTTCATCAGCGTTCGGATCATTGATCGGCTGGATTACGCGTTCGCCACCGTTTGGCGTGTTTGCAGGTGCTGGCGCCGGAGCTGGAGCTGGAGCAGGAGCGGCAGCTGGCTTTGGCGCTGGCGCAGGTGCTGGAGCTGGAGCTGGAGCAGGAGCAGGTGCCGGAGCGTTAGGAATGACTGGCTTTGGAGCTGGAGCAGGAGCAGGTGCTGGTGCTGGAGCAGGAGCTGCAGCTGGCTTTGGCGCTGGCGCAGGAGTTGGGCCTGCTGCGGAAATTGAAGAAGCAATGTCTAGATTTGCGCTAGCATTTGCGTTTGGTCTATCGCCAAGAACTTCATGAACAGTGTTAATAACGTCTTCGATGCCGACCTGAGATTTTACGAGATAGCGATCTGCGCCGAGCTCTTCGCCGCGCATGCGCTGGTCTTCGCTAGAAAGGGCGGTCATCATGATGACCTTTATTTTGCTAGTTTCTGGCGTAGAACGCAAAATATCTAGCATGTCGAAGCCAGAGATTTTTGGCATCATAACGTCAGAGACGATAAGATCCGGTTTTTCTTGTACGGCGAGCGCGAGTGCCTCCTCGCCATCGCCGGCGGAGACAATGTTGTACCCTTCGGCGACCAGCCTGATGCTGTAGATTTCTCGCAAGGACTTGTCGTCCTCGACTAACATAATCTTGGTCATATTAGTTTTATTTTATAATACTTATGCTTAAAAATCCACCCGAAAAGCTAGGCTTGCGGCGGAGTAGTTGACGCTTGTGGCGTAGGGGCTGGAGCGGGTGCCGGAGTTGGTGCTTGTGGGGCAGGCGCAGGAGCGGGAGTAGGGGCAGGCGCAGGTGCTGGTGCAGGAGCAGCTGCTGGGGCTGGAGTCGGAGTCGGCACCGGTGCTGCAGTTTGGGCAGCCTGCTGCGCGGCAGCGAGCATCTGATCTGCGCTTGATTCTGGTTCGTTGACCATTTCTGCAGTTGGAGCACCACCGGCAATAAAGGCCTGAACGGCGCGCTCATGCGAGTGGGCCATGGCCTGCATTTTTTGCTGGTTTTCAAATAGGAAGCGCTGCTGGGCATAGGCCTCTTCGCTGAGACGTGGGACCATCATGATGAAGCGCGAGCCTTTGCCTTGTTCGCTTTCCACCCAAATCTTTCCGCCCATGAGCTCAACACGCTGTTTGACGAGAGCAAGGCCGAGGCCAGTGCCGCCAATTTCGCGCGTGTCGCTGTTGTCGACGCGGTAGAATTTCTGGAAAATATGCTCAGTTTCGTCGCGCGGGATGCCGATGCCGGTATCTTCGACAATGATCTGGACGTTATAATTGTCGGCTTTGACGTTAACTGTAACCCAGCCGGCTGGCGTGTATTTAATTGCATTTTCGATCAAGTTGTTGAGAATTTCCTGCAAGAAATCGCGGTCGATGCTGGCGTAGATAACCTGGCTAATATTTAGTCCGCCAATCTGTTTATCCCCGTCATTCGTACCGAAGCGATAGCTGAGACCCTTAGCTTGGATATTTGGAATTTGCGCGTCGGCCAATTGTTTTACGAGGCTAACGATTTCGACAGGCTCCATGCGGGTGCGGATTTTGCCATCCTCGAGCTTAGTCGTATCTAGCAAATCCTGGAATAGGCGGCCAAGATGCTGTGATGATTCGTGAGCCTTGTTGAGATATTGCATTGCGCGCTCGTCAACGGTAGCGGTAGCTGGGTTCATGGCAAGGCCAAGATAACCCTCGATGCTCGCGACAGGCGTGCGCATTTCGTGGCTCGCGGTCGAGATAAAGTCCGTACGTTCGCGTTCCTCCTCGAGCTCCTTTGCAATATCACGGAAGGTGACGACGACGCTCGATCCGGCGGCGCCGGTTGGGGCGACAATGAGCGAGATCGGAGTGGTTTTATTGCTGCCGACAGTCAGCAAGTTTAGGTCGCGGCTCTCGGAAACTTCGCCCGTTTTTAGGCTGTTCGTAATCGGGTTCATATTTTCTGGGACGCGATTGCCAGACTTGTCGATGAGGTTGATGCCGGAATCAAAATTGAGGCCGATCAATTCGTCAGTGCTTCTGCCGAGCATGAGGCTCGCCATTGGGTTCACGAGTTTAATATTGTGATTTTCGCCGACAATAATGACGCCTTCGCGAATCGACTTCAAGACCAGCTCGCTCAATTCCTGCCCACCCACATTAAGAGCACTCGGCACCAACGTGACGGTTGCTTCTTCGGCGGTAACAGTTTTTTTCTTGAACAAGCCCATTTTCACTATTTTACCACAAGCGCATTTCTCTGATATAATTAAATTTATGAATAAAGACGTCATCTATATTGAGCCGGAGCAGGATATTACTGATATCTTGGCAAACATCAAGGGCTCAAAACATAAGATTGTTGCGCTCGTTCCACCTAAAAAAGCTGGTGTTCTGCGTAGCGCCGTTAACTTCAAATTGATTGCAAAGGCCGCTCGCCAAAATGAAAAGACGGTGGTCCTGATTACGACCGACGAATCGCTTCGCCGCCTCGCCGGCAGTGTCGCAATGCCAATCGCAAAGAACCTCCAGAGCAAACCGCAGCTTCCAGACGATGATGCTATTGAGTTTGGCGACGACAAAGAATCCAACGACACCATCGATGGCAAGGATGAAAAAGTTGAGGTAAAGATCAAACCGAAAGAGGGCGAGGATGAGGCTGAGGCGAAAGATGACGCGCCAAAAGCCGCTCCTGCTGCAAAAAAGGTTCCTGTCGCTGCGGCCGTGAAAGTTGAGAAGAAAGAACCAGCAGAGGACGTGATCGAAGGCGAGCCTGAGCCCGAGGCAGAGGATGACGCCGAGCCAAAGACGAAGAACGAAAAAGCTGCCGCAAAGATGAAGGGGATGAAGATTCCAAACTTTGCTAAGTATCGCAAATATATCATTATTGGCGGCGTCGCATTGGTGATTATTATCTTGTTCAGCTTCTGGGCAAATGTTATTGCGCCAGCTGCGAAGATTTCCGTAAAGGTCCATACGACTTCGTCGAACTTCACCGAGAAGATTACTTTTGTTAAGGACGAGTCGAAGGCCGATCCAAAGAAGGGTATCTTCTATCTCGAGGAGAAGACCATCGCGAAGAAGGGCGAAAAAGAGTTCAAGGCCACCGGCCAGATGGATAAGGGTACCAAGGCCACGGGTAAGATTACGATCACTCGTCCAAAAGGCGATATTATCGCGTCAGACGCCAGCCTAAAGTTTATAATTCCTAAAGGCACTACATTCACAATAGGCGGTAAAGCATTTATCTCGTCTGAGGATGCCGACTTGTCTGCAAGTTCTAATGCACTTGGATTTTGCCACTATAAAGCATGTACTGTTAACGATATCACTAAGATAATATCCGTCGTGGCTAAAGAAAATGGCGAGGGGTATAACGTTGCTGCTGCGACAACTGGGATTACTAGCAGTGTCAGCATCCCGAGCAATTATAAGGTTACTAGCACTGCTATGACTGGCGGCTCGAGCAAGATGGTCACGATCGTTTCAAAGGAAGATTTTGAAACCGCATCTAGCGATATTGAAATGCCTGACATTAATGATATTAAGAGGGAACTCGAGAGCGAATTTGGCGGCAACTATGTCCTTCTCGGCGACATGAAGCAGACCGAGCCAAAGGTCATTTCTTCCCCAGCCCTCAATGAGGAAGTTGGCGACAAGATCACACCAAAGATTTCGAAAGAGATTTCATACACGATGTACGCCGTCCAGCGCGAAGCGGTCGAGACCTACATTAAGACCGTTGTAAGCTCAACGCTCGGCGATGATACTCAGATGATTTATGACACCGGTATCGACAAAGCCTTCTTTGAGGCCTTCCAGAACTCCGCCGATGATAATTCTGCTAAGCTCAAGACTACCGTCAAGACCGGTCCTCGCGTTACTGACGAGATGGTCCGCGAGAAATGTCTCGGTTACAAGGTTGGCGAATGTCAGTCTCGCCTCAAATCTATTAATGGTGTCTCTAGTGCCAAGATTGACACGAGCTACTTCTTCGTCATGAGCGTCCCGGCTGACACTAATAAGACTGAAGTTAATATCGAACTAGAAAAATAATGCGCATTTTAGCACTTGATGTTGGCACTAAACGTATCGGCGTAGCATTCGCCGATACCGCCGTGCGCATTGCAATTCCGCGCGGGATGATCCCGGTAGACGGGAATGAGTTTGCTGAAATCGCAAAAAAATATCGCCTGGAGAAGGCGGATTGTATCGTATCTGGTAGTCCGCGCAATAACAGCGGAGAAGAGACCCGCCAAACGGCTACGGTCCATAACTTTATTATAGCACTTCAGGACTATTTTGTCAAGCATGAGGGGAAAGAGCTGAAAGTATATTTCCAGGACGAATCTTATACCTCGATCGCGGCCGAAGAGCTATTGAAGCCAACGCGCTCGGATCGTCAGGCTGGCAAAGTCGACGAAGAGGCTGCCGCCGTGATTTTGCAGGATTTTCTCGAGCGTTCGGATTTGCGCCAAATTGAGGAGGAGGTAAAAAATGTCTAAACGTGTTATTCGCAGGATTCTATATATCGTCGCAGTTCTTTTACTGCTCGCAATCATCGCTGCAGCTTGTGCGGTAATCTGGTACCAGAGCAATATCTCTGCCGTCTACGGTGTTGAATGTTCGAAGGAAGAGTGTAAGCTTCAGGACTTTACGGTGAAAGAAGGCGAGAGCGCTCAGGCTATCGCAGAAAACCTCGAGAAAGCAGGTCTCATCAAGTCTGCCTTGGCGTTCCGTATTTATCTTTCCTTCCAGGCAGAGAATAAAAATCTCCTTCCAGGTGACTACAAATTTAGCAAAAATATGTCAGTCGAGGCAATCATAAAATCGCTCAACGCCGGCATTGCTGTTCGCACGATCCGGATGACTTTTCTCCCAGGCGAGACAATTCGCGCTACCCGCAAGCGTTTTATTGATGCTGGCTTCGAAGAGGCGGAAGTGGATGCTGCACTCGCTAAAAAGTACGATCATGAGCTGCTGAAGACTAAGCCAGTTGACGCCTCGCTCGAAGGCTATATCTGGGGTGATACATATGAGTTTTATGCTACGGATACCGTAGAAATGATCCTGAATAAGCTCTTTGACCACATGCTGAAGGTCGTCAAAGAAGAAAATCTCATTACGAAGTACCAGCAAAAAGGTTTCACGCTCCATCAGGGGATTATCCTTGCATCTATCATCCAGCGTGAGGCGCCGGCTAGCTACGAAGAAAAGCGCCATATTGCTCAGGTCTTTGAAACTCGTCTCAAGAAGGGCATTCCGCTCGGTTCAGACGCAGTTATCGCGTACAGAGCCGACCAGATTAACCCATATCGCGACAAAACAGACATGTCCTACCTAAAGATTCCATGCCCTTGGAACTCTCGTAGCTGCGGCGGCTTGCCTCCGTCGCCAATTTCGACGCCAAATCGCGATTCTCTCAAGGCTGTTGCCGATCCAACCCCGACGAATGACCTCTATTTCTTGACCGGCGACGACGGCAAAATGTACTACGCGCAAACAGAGGCCGGCCACAACACGAATATCCGCAAGTATTGCCAAAAGATGTGCACAATTCTATAATATTAGATGGTGGGGATAGGTCGATGGGCACCTATTAATTCCTATTTATGAAGAGATTTCAATTATTGATAACCAAACTTCTGCCTTATGCCTTCGCATTTGCTTTCATTTTTGCTGTCATGCTCCTTGGCTCCGCAAAAACTGATGACACGAGCAGAAATTCCATCGCCGCCATCTTTAATAACGAGACTTTTCTCGTGAACGCCGATCAGATCTCGGAGTCGTACGTGGTGGCAAATATCGCCAACACTGTCTCCTTACCGTCTACGGCGACTATTTCTGAGAACTACGCCACTGTGCGCGCCATCTATGAGAGCACCGGTACTACTAGCACGGCCGGGACGATCATTGAGCGCCCAAGTATTATCGATATTCAAGCCTACCGTGGCGTTATTACTCACGTCGTCAAAGAGGGCGAAACGATCGATAGCATCCTAAAGAGCTATGGCATTGATGGCGTTAACGCAAATCAGGTCCGCTGGAGTAACGGCATGAAGACGACGAAGTTGACGGTCGGCAAGAAGATCTATATCCCGAGTGTCTCTGGTATCGTCTACGTTACGAAGAAGGGCGACACCTACGAAAGCATTGCCAAAAAGTACAAATCTAATGTCGATGAAATTATTGCGCGCAACGACCTCGAGCTGACCGAGATTAGCGCGGGTATGGCATTGCTTCTACCTGGTGGTACGCTCCCGGAGACCGAGCGCCCAGAGTATGTCGCACCAAAGAAGCCTACCTATACTGGCACTGGCACCTCCTACGTCTATGTCCGCGATTCCGGTATCCGCAAAAACCGCTTCCAGGTCCAGAACTATACTTATTGGAAGAACATGTATTACTCGACAAAGAGCTGGGGCAACCCTGGCGCATTCGGGAACTGTACCTGGTTTGCATGGTACTGGCGCCGCGCTAACATGCCTAGCAACTACTGGCTCCCAACTGGCGTTCTTGGCAACGCTCGTAGCTGGAACAGTACTCTTGCTGCTCGCGGTTTCCCTGTCAATAAGACTCCAGCCTACGGTGCCGTTGTCCAGACTTCTACGACTGGCTATGGCCACGTTGGCGTCGTCGTTGGCGTAAATCCAGGCGTCAACATTACTATCCAGGAAATGAACTATGCCGGCCCTAACGGTAAATTCAACATTGTCTATCAGTCGACAATCGACTGGGCTAACGCCGTCAAGTTCAACTACATCCACGGCAAATAGACTATAATAAAAGTATGTCAGAGATAAAATGCCCAAAATGTGGCACTACTTTTAAGGTGGACGATTCTAGCTATGCAGATATTTTGAGTCAGGTGCGTAGCGCGGAATTCGAGAATGAATTACATGAGCGCCTCAAAGAGGCTGAGGCTAACGCGAAGTCTAGTCAGGCTCTCGCAAGCGCAAAGCTAGAGGCGGAAATTGAGAAACTAAAAGGGCAGCTCGCTAATGCCGAGACCGACAAGAAACTTGCGATTGCCGAGGCGAAAGCTCCGCTCGAAAAAGAACGCGATCAGCTCGCTAGTGACCTGAAGAATAAAGCGACCGAGGCAAAACTTCGCGAGGCGGCATTGGTAGAAAAATACAAGGGCGCCATCGAAATTAAGGAAGAAGAGATTGAGCGCCTCAAGGACATGAAGGCAAAGCTCAGTACAAAGATGGTTGGCGAATCACTCGAGCAGCACTGTTTGAACGAGTTTAACCGTATCCGCATGGCTGCGTTCCCTAACGCCTATTTCGAGAAGGATAACGACGCGCGCACAGGTAGTAAAGGCGACTTTATCTTCCGCGAAAACGACGACCAGGGCAACGAAATTATCTCTATCATGTTCGAGATGAAAAACGAGAATGAGACGACCGCGACAAAGCATAAAAACGAGGACTTCTTCAAGGAGCTCGATAAGGATCGCAAAGAGAAAAAATGCGAGTATGCCGTGCTTGTCTCGTTGCTCGAGGCCGATGACGACTATTACAATACCGGCATCGTCGACGTTTCTTACCGCTACGAAAAAATGTACGTAATTCGCCCGCAATTCTTTATTCAGCTCATTACGATCCTGCGCAATGCAGCCATGAACTCTATGAAGTATAAAGCTGAGCTTGCCGTTGTGCGCGAGCAGAATATCGACATCACGCATTTTGAAGAGAATATTGAGGCGTTCAAGACCGCCTTTGCGCGTAATTACGAGCTTGCGAGCCGCAAATTCCAGAGTGCGATCGAGGAAATTGATAAGACGATTGATCATCTACAAAAGACTAAAGAGGCTCTACTTTCCAGCGAGAATAATCTACGTCTCGCCAACAACAAGGCAGAGGATCTCACGATCAAAAAGCTGACGCGCGGCAACCCGACCATGCGCTCAAAGTTCGACGAGCTTGAAAAAGCATAAGCAAAATAATACAATTATAGCTAATGTACGAAGGTGGAATTAGATCTGGTGCTCGCACAATCGCAAGGCTAATCTTTTTCCTTCTCGCAATCGTCGTCGTCTTCTCATTCATAAAAGTAATTATGTCTCACATCGGCATCGACGGCACTGTTACGAGCTCGAGCGATGCCTGCGTCAATGAAGAAGCGATGAGTATTTTGGAGCGCGCTGGCATATTTGGTAGTTCCCGTCCGCGCTGTTCTGAAGAAGATAAAGAAAAGAAAAATAAGAACGACGCCAACATCATTAAAGAGAAAAAAGACACAAAAAAGTCGCCTTCAACTAGTAAAGGCGACTCTAAGAAGACTAAATAGTATTATTCTTCTGCTTCGGCGTCGTCGGCCTCATCGATTGCAGATAGGAGAGCGTCCTCGACGTTCTTTTTCTTCTTTTTCTCTGGAGCCTTAGCGACCTCAACGTCGATATCGTAGCCAGTAAGCTTACTTGCAAGGCGGACGTTCTGGCCAACCTTACCAATAGCGATAGACTGCTGTTCTTTGCTGACGTAAACGATAGCCTTTTTGTCTTCGATTTCGACAGTCTGAATCTCGGCTGGGCTGAGGGCTTCGCGGATGTACTCGGAAACGTTCTCACTCCAGTTGACGATATCGATCTTCTCGCGTTCGCCAATTTCGTTCATGACAGCCTGGACGCGGACGCCGCGGCCACCAACGAAGGTACCGACTGGATCGATGCCTGGCATGGTTGCAGCGACAGCGATCTTGGTGCGGCGACCAGCTTCACGAGCGATAGCCTTGATTTCGACGGAGCCGTTATCGATTTCTGGAACTTCCTGGCGGAAGAGATATTCGATGAACTCTGCGCAACCGCGGCTGAGGATAAGCTGTGCGCCGCGCTCATTGCGCTCGATTTCCTTGATGTAGACCTTGATGCGGGAACCGACGGTGTAATATTCACCTTCGATCTGCTCGGACTTTGGCATAATACCGGTCGCCTTGCCGAGGTCAATGCGAACGAGGCGTGGCTCGACGCGGACAATAGTACCGTTTACGACTTCGCCGGTGCGATCTTCGTAAAGGGCAAGAACAGCATCGCGTTCAGCTTCGCGGAGACGCTGAGTGACGACCTGCTTTGCGGTCTGAGATGCGACACGGCCAAAGCCGGTAACCTTGTTCTTTTCTTCGACGATATCGCCGATCTTTTTGCCTTTAGCCTCAGAAAGAGGGATTTCGGTAGCTGGGATGTAAGCGACGTCATCTTCGACGACGGTGCGGGAGATGAAGACGTTTGCTTCGCCGGTGTTAAGGTCGAGCTCGCAGCGAACATCCATGTCCTTGTCGCCGTTATCTTTGCGCCATGCAGCAGCAATTGCCTGCTCGATGACATCAATGACGACCTCTTTTGGAAGATTCTTTTCTTCTGCAACGACGTCGACCATTGCGACCATCTGCTTGATATCTAATTCCATTATTTTTCCTTTCTGCGCCACGTTCTTGTCCGGGCGCTGGGCTTAAAAACACCGCCTCTTTTCGAGCCGGTCTTTATCTGTATGAATACATTTTAGCATGCGGCCCAGGTGTCGTCAATAGTCTTGCCAAAGGGGCATATCTTTGCTATAATAAAACCACTAATTATTACTTTTAGCGCAACAATCTTTGGATTAGCTCTAGGCTATCAGGGCGCTTTTAGTGTGGGAATGAATATTATTTTTAAACAAAAGGAATAAATGAACGATAAATCTAAGGCCGAGGCCGAACGTCGCGCAAAATTGTTAAAATCGCGCGCCGAACGACTTCCGGATATAAAAAAGCAGTTCGAGGAGAACCAAAAGCGTAATTTTAACGCTAACTTCGCTCCCGGCGGCAAAGACGAAAAACTCGTCCGCGCAAAGCACGCTGCCGCTGCTGTAAAGAAGGCCGCGCCAAAGAAGGCTGCTGCCAAGAAAACGGCTAAGAAAGCCGCTCCAGCTGCAGCTGAAAAGCACAGCGACGTCAAACTCATGGTTAGCACCCGCAAGGGCGAGATGGTCCATCATCAGCGCATGCTCAGCCAGGACGTTAACGCCCAGGCTACGCAGCACATTGTTGGTATCCCAGTAAACAAATCTCGCTACAACGGCTACAAGGGCGCTCAGCTCAGTCTTGCACAGATTCGCACGGCTCGCCCAGCAAAGGATGCGGTCCGCATCATCCCAATCGGTGGTCTTGGCGAGTTTGGTATCGGCAAGAACATGACCGCCATTGAATATCAGGGCGAAATTGTCCTGATCGATATGGGCACGCTTTTTGCTAACGCCGACTACCCTGGCGTTAACTACATGGTCCCAGATAGCAAATGGCTTGATGATAATCGCGACAAGGTAAAAGCAATTCTCTTTACGCATGCACACCTTGATCACATTGGCGCCTGCAAGCATCTATTGCCATACTTTGGCCCACTCGTACCAATCTACGGCTCTGCCTTTACGATTGGCATGATTAAGAAGCAGATGTCCGAGCTTACGGACGTTCCTGATATGAACTATCAGATCGTGGATCCGCTCGCACACAAAGACATTCGCCTCACGCCACATCTTTCCGCGGAGTTTATTCACATGTTGCACTCGATCCCTGGCAACACTTCGATTCTTATGCGCACGCCAAACGGCAACGTTCTATTCTCTGGCGACTGGCGTTTTGAAACGAACCCAATGGATGTTCCTGCCGACTATGATTATTTGAAAGAAATTGCAGACAAAGAGGGCATTGCGCTCCTTTTGAATGAATCGACGAACATCGATGTTCCGGGCACGCACCCACATAGCGAATACGACGTTGGCGATAATATCGGCAAGGTTATGGATAACTATGCTTCCGGCCGCATTATTATCAGCTGTTTCTCTAGCCAGGTGAAGCGCATTGAATGTGTTCTTCGCGAAGCTGCTGCTCGTGGTCGCAAAGTTGCCTTTGCTGGCTTCTCGATGATCAATAACGTTGAGGTTGCTCTCCGTGCAAAGTCTATCAAGGTGCCGAAAGACACCATCATGAAGATGGAAGATATCGTGAAGCTCCCAGACGAGAAAGTCACGATTGTCTGTACTGGTTCTCAGGGTGAAATGAACGCCGTTCTTAACCGCATGGTTACCGGTGCACATCGCCACATCAAGGTAAAGGCAAGCGATACGATCGTCTTTTGTTCGAGCCCAATTCCGGGCAACGAGCCGAAAGTTATGGGCACGGTTGACGGCTTGCTCCGCGAAGGCGCTCAGGTTATTCAGCACAACAAGACTCACTTAACAAACATCGGCCCGCTTCATCTTTCTGGCCACGCCTACTATGAGGATCATGTCAAATTTGTCACGGACATGCATCCAAAGAACTACATGCCATATCACGGCGAATTTTACATGCTCGAGCATAGCGCAGAGATGGCAGAAAACGTTGTCGGTATTCCACGCGACAATATTCTTGTCGCGGATGATGGCGATATTGTAGAGCTCATGCCGGACAAGACTATCCGCAAGAATGGCCGCATCCAGGTTGGTAACAAACTCTATGATGATGCTGACCAGCAGGTCAACGAAGCCGTCGTGAAGGATCGTATTCACATTTCTCGCGAAGGTATCTTTGTGGTAATTTTGACGATCAGCAAGAAAACCGGCCGCCTCATCAAGACGCCGGATATCGTCTCGCGCGCATTTATTTACCTCGACAATTCTGAGGAGCTTATTGGTAAGATTCGCCATTATCTCCGCGCCAAGACTGATCATACGGTCAACACCGACGCAGACATCAAGGCGTTGAAGGAAGAGATCAAAGAGGACGTAACGCACATCCTTTACGACGCAACTGGCCATACGCCGATTGTGATTCCGGTCATCAATAAAGTCTAAAAAATATCTCCCGAAAGGGAGGTATTTTTTCTCTATGCGAGGCGGTCAATTCTTGCTAATTCCAGAATAAGCGACCGTCGGGGGACTGTCAAGTTATTATGCTTGTGCTAAAATAGGTGTTAGAAAAATTGGAGATTTTTATGCCAACGAAAAAAACCGCAAAAAAGACTGTCGCAAAAAAGCCGGCAGAAAAGAAAGAAAAAAGCTGCTCCTGCAAGAATTGTGATTGTGCATGCAAGCCACATAGCCAGCTTTCTTTTTATGTTTTGATTTCATTACTCGTCGCTACGATGACCGTGCTCGTCGTTTCGCTCGGCTTCAACAAGAGCGTGCGCGATATCTTCCGCCCAGCAACCTATATGTACAACGGCATGTTTAGTAACGAAGTCAACAAGTCTGATAAAGACGAAAGTGGCTTCATTAAACTTTCCGCTGGTGGCGCCATCGACATGCTCGGCAGCAACGGCGAAGGCTTCTTGATTGTAACGGAAGAGAACTGCCTTGGCTGCGACGTATTTGTAAAGCGCGTCGAAAGCCTCATTTCTCCATCTTCGGCAAAGATTTATCACTACAATTCTGCAGTTGACGAAACTTCCGACGACAAGCGCGCCAAAGATATGTTGGGCATTGAAGAAACTCCAGACTTCATTTATATCAGGAATGGTCGCGTCTATGATCGCATTGACGACGTCAAGAATATGGACGATCTCGCGCTCTTCCTAGACAAATACATCACTACTGACGAAGAAGAGGAATAGAGCTGGTATAATTATCTCTAATGGAAGAGATAATATTCGTCGATAAACCGGCGGGAATGACTAGTTTTGGTGCTGTTGCGCGTGTGCGTAGGATTTTGACGCAGCGCGAAGGACATAAGGTGAAGGTTGGCCATACTGGCACACTTGATCCATTTGCAACCGGGCTGCTCATTTTGTTGGCCGGCAAGGCGACGAAAAAAGCGCCAGAGCTCACGAAGAAAGATAAGGTCTACGAGGCCACGATCCGCCTCGGTGAGACTTCGACGACCGGTGATCCTGAAGGGGAAATCACGAAGACTAATTCCCCGATCCCGACTCGCGCGGAGATTGAGTCAATCGTCCCACAGTTTACAGGAAAGATCGAGCAGCGTCCGCCGGCCTTTTCGGCGATTAAAATTAACGGCCAGCGTGCATATAAACTGGCTCGCGCCGGCAAAGAAGTTGAAATCCCGACTAGAGCCGTCGAAATCTATTCGCTAGACATTCTTTCGTACGAAGCGCCGGTCCTAAAAATTCGCACCCACGTTAGTAGCGGCACTTATATCCGCACGCTCGCCGAGGACATTGGCAAGGCGCTCGGCTGTGGCGCCTACTGCTCCGAATTGCGCCGCACGCAGATTGCGGACTACAAGCTGTCCGAGCTTCCCCTCTTTGAATTGCCTAACTAAAACGCTTATTGCGGTATAATAATCTTATGTTTGAACTTCAGAAACGACTGGACGCATTGAAGGCGTCGTTTAAGACTGTCTGGCAAAAACTCGATATTGATAATCGTCTCGAGCAACTCGCAAAGCTTGAGGCTGAGGTTGCTGTTCCGGAAATTTGGAATAATCCAGATATTGCGCGCGAAAAAACCACCAAGGTCGCGCAGCTACATGATGCGCTTGATCCTTGGACTTTACTGAAGACCCAGATTAATGACTTGGCGGAATTGATGCAGCTAGGCGATGAATCGCTTACGGAAGAATTTGACGGCCAGCTCGCGGCGATGGAAGAGAATCTCGCAAAGCTCCGCCAGGAACTACGCTATACGGGAAAATTTGATCATAACGGCGCGATTTTGCGCATTACGGCCGGCGCTGGTGGCACGGAAGCTATGGACTGGTCCGGCATGCTTGAGCGTATGTATTTGCGCTGGGCGGAACGTCATAATGTTACGGCGACTATTCTTGACCGTGTTGACGGCGAAGAAGCTGGCATTAAGACGAGTGCAATTGAAATGACTGGCGTAAATATTTATGGCCAGCTAAAATCCGAGCACGGCACTCATCGTCTCGTTCGCCTTAGCCCATTTAACGCCGATCATCTACGCCAAACCTCGTTCGCACTCGTTGAAGTTTTGCCGATTATTGAGAACGATGACGAAGTGCAAATCGATCCAAAAGATCTTCGCATTGATGTATACCATTCCGGCGGTCATGGCGGTCAGTCGGTTAACACAACGAACTCCGCGGTTCGTATTACGCATATCCCGACCAATATTGTTGTTGCAATCCAGAACGAACGTAGCCAGCTTCAGAACAAAGAGAAGGCAATGGAAATTCTTCGCGGTAAACTCCAGCAGATGATGCAGGAGCAAAACGCCGAGTCCGTAGATAAGCTTCGCGCCGGCGAATCGGCCAGCTGGGGCCAGCAAATTCGTAACTACGTCCTCCATCCGTACAAGCTCGTTAAAGATACGCGCACAAAGTATGAAGAGAATGACGCCGAGGCGGTTTTGGACGGCAAGATCGACGGTTTCATCACGAGCTTTTTGGACAACTAATAGCGCTTATGCTATTATAGACACATGATATTACTCGATAATGTGTCGAAATATTACAAGGGCGACAAGACGCCTGCATTGGACGAAGTTAACCTACATATTCAGCCTAGAGAGTTCGTCTTCCTTGTTGGTGAGTCTGGCGCCGGTAAGTCCACGCTCATCAAGATGCTTACCCGTGAAGAAAAGCCAAGCTACGGCGATATCATGGTTGGTGGCATCGACTATAAATACATGAAGAAAAAGCATATTCCGCATCTACGCCGTCGCATTGGCGTCGTTTTCCAGGATTTCAAGCTTTTGCCAAACCGCACTGTCTACGAAAACGTTGCTTTCGCGCTAGAGATTGTCGGCGTATCAAATTCCGAAATTAAACGCACCGTTCCAAAGGTGCTCGACCTTGTTGGTTTGAGCGACAAAGGTCACAAATTCCCTGGCGATCTATCCGGCGGTGAGCGCCAGCGCGTCGCAATCGCACGCTCTATGGCTCGTCAGCCAAAGATTCTTATTGCAGATGAGCCTACGGGTAACCTCGATCCAGAAAACTCCTGGGGCATTATTCGCCTTCTCGAAGAAATTAATAACTTCGGCACTACGATTCTTGTTACAACCCATGATGCAGAGGTGGTTAACCAGCTAAAGAAACGTGTTGTCACGCTCAGTCACGGCAAGATCATTGGCGACCAGAAGAGCGGTGGTCATTACGATCTCGACGGTTCGCGCACGCGTATTGCAAAGCGTTCGTTGGGCGGCCCAGCACCAGCTGCGGCGCAGCAGCCAGCTCAGCCAATCGTCGTTCCGAAAGATCCTGTCGCCGAAGCGCCAAAAGAAGAGCCTGCCGAAAAAGAAGCGCCAAAAGCTTCAAAGACCAAATCCGGCTCTGCAGTTATCGAGCAAATGAAGAAAGCAAAAGCTTCTGACGAAGCCAAACCAGTAGCTAAAAGAAGGAAGTTTATACACTAATGCCAACGCGAAAAATTACAAAAGAAGAGCAAGAGGCGACCGCGAAACTCAGCCGCGAGCGTCTTGAGCGTATCACAAAAACCCGTCGTCATCATTTGCGCACCAATGCGCGCGTTCTGAAGTATGGCGCAAAGAGTTTTGTGCGTAATACCTGGCTAAGTGTGGCGGCAATCGCTATCATGGCCGTAACTTTGATTGTTCTTTCTGCCACGATTATTGCAACGCATGCCATGGGCACCGCCGTCGACAAGGTCGAGCAGCAGGTTGATATGTCTGTTTATCTAAAGCAGGGTACTAGCCGCGAGCAAATCGAACGCATCGTTGGCCGCATGAGCCAGCTAGAAACTGTCGTTAGTGTCACTACTACTTCGCCAGAAGATGCTAACAGAGAAGCAATCGAAAAAATCCTCGCACGCAGCAAGGATCTCTCGCCGGAAGAAAAGGCGACCTATCGCCAGAATCTCCTCGAGGCTCCGAACAAGCTTCCATGGATTATTAACATCAAGCTAATCAACCTAAAAGATACGTCCGAACTCGAGGACTTCGTCAATAGCGATGAATCGATGGAAGGCCTAATCGACGAGAACAACCCGCCTAGCTATGCATCTAGCCGCCGCGAGACGATTGATCGCATCGCAGCGCTCATGAATCGTATTGAGTTAATTGGCCTCGTTGCGGCTGGCGTCTTTGCGCTCATTGCGATCCTCGTGGTCTTTAATACGATTCGCATGGCGATCTTTAACCGCAAAGAGGAAATCTACATGATGCGCCTCGTCGGTGCAAGCCGCTGGTTCATCGTGGGCCCATTCGTGGTCGAGGCTAGCTTCTATGGCATCGTCGCCGCCGCTATCGCCGGTACGGTCGCCTATGTTGGCGCCTTCGCTTTGCAATCGCAATTCGGTTCCACGCTTGATCCAACCCTCGATATTATGCGCAATTACTGGTATCTTGCCGTCTGCGCATTGCTCGTCGCCGGCATCGCAATTGGCGTCGTTTCTGCATTGCTTGCAACCCGCAAATATCTCAAACAAAAATAGAAATAGAAAGGAGTTAGCTAGGTAGGGTGGTCTTGAAAAATCATCCTGCTTATGCTATGATAAAAATATGAAAATCACGCGCAACATCACTTGCCTATGTCTTGCTGCTCTAGCTATTGTTGCCGTTTTCCCAGCTCCTCCAGCTCGCGCTTATACCCAGCAGGATCTCAATAATATCAATGCCAAGATTTCCGAGCTTCGTTCGAAGATGAACTCCTACGAAGAGCAGGCGAGTGCGCTTGCCGCCGAGGCAAACTCTATTCAGCGCGAGATTAACTCGTTGCGTATTCAGCAGGCTTCCCTAAAGACGAAGATTGAGCTCAAAGAGGCCGAGCGCCAACAGCTCATCGTTGAAATTGAGGCGATAGTGAAGCGTATTAATACGAACTCCGACACGATCGGCTACACTATTGCTCAGTTCTACTACAATGACGAGGTTTCTGCGCTAGAGCGCATGGCTTCTTCCAAGTCATTCTCGAGCTTCATTGATGAAGAAATGCAGATGTCGAGTGTTTCCGATACGCTCTCTGCCATCATTGAGGAAAACAAAAACCTCAAGGCCGAGCTAGAGACCAAGAAAAAGAACGCTGAAATGATTTTGAAAGATTTGACCGCGCAAAAGAATCAGCTCGCGCAGCTCGAAAAAGAGCAGGCCGCATTGCTCGCCCAGACAAAGCAGAGCGAGGCTTCCTATCGCCAGATGAAGAAAGATATCGCATCGCAGAAATCTCAGCTCGAGGATGAGCAGCAGAGAATTCTTGCCGATCTCGCTCGTCAGTACAACGTTACTGGTGTTACGGCTGGTGACCCACGCAAGGGTGGCTATCCATATTCCAACCGCTGCCCACAGCAAAAAGATGCCTTCGCTGATCAGTGGGGTATGTATATTTGCGAATGTGTTTCTTATGCTGCATGGAAAGTTTATAGCACCTATGGCTACATGCCATACTGGGGCGGCCGTGGTCACGCAAAACAATGGCCAGCAAACGCTCGCGCTGCCGGCTACACCGTCAGCAACGTTCCGAAAGTTCACAGCGTTGGTATCTCTATGAGCGGCGCTTACGGTCACGCCGTCTGGGTTGAGGCTGTCTCCGGCAACCGCGTATACATCTCTCAGTACAACTTCCGCAACGCCGCAACCGGCTATCGCGCTGGTGAATATTCCGAGCAGTGGGTCGATCGCGGCATGTATCAGTATATCTACTTCGGTAGGTAAAAAAGGATGGATGAAGAATTTTATAGTAGGGACATTTCCGATGTTCAGTTTGAGCTTGGAACGAGCGAGCTAGGCCTGAAGTCGGCCGAGGTTTCAGCGCGTCGCGCCAAATATGGCCGCAATGAACTGCCAAAGAAGAAAAAAGACGGCATTCTAAAGATATTCTTCCATGAATTTTTAGACCCAATGGTGATTCTTTTGGTTGTCGCAATTATTGCTAGCCTCATCGCTGGCGAGATTGTTGATGCGATTGTCATTGCTTTCATTATTCTCATCGATGCCGTGATGGGTACTTACCAGGAGAATCGCGCTAATAATACCGCAGAAGAGCTAGCGAACTACATTAAGGTCCAGGTGAAGGTTGTCCGCGACAGTGAGGAACAGATTATTTCTGCCGAGGATCTCGTGCCTGGCGACTTTGTGATGCTCGAATCCGGCGACAAGATTTCTGCCGATATGCGCCTTGTTGAAACGCATAATTTTTCTGTTGATGAGTCGATTTTAACGGGCGAAAGCGTCCAAGTTTCGAAGAACCCTGAGCGCATCGGTAAAGTTGGCGCACCACTTGGCGATCAGCGCAACATGGCCTTTTCTGGCACGACTGTGGTTTCTGGTCGCGCGAAAGCAATCGTGGTCCGTACCGGCCTAACGACCGAGCTTGGCAAGATCGCGGATAGTCTAAACAAGACCGATAAGGCGAAGTCGCCGCTCGCGTTGCGTGTCGAAAAATTGTCGCGCCAAATTACTGTCATGATTCTAATCATTGCGGCCATTTTGACGACGCTGCTAATCGTAAAACAGGTGCCATATACAGAGATCTTGCTAACCGTGATTGCGTTTGCAGTCTCCGCGATGCCGGAAGGTTTGCCGCTGGCTCTCACGATGGCGCTTAGTATTGCCTCGAACCGCATGGCGAAAAAGAATGTCATTGTGCGCAAGCTCAATTCGGCCGAATCGCTCGGTAGCTGTACGGTAATCGCGTCGGATAAAACCGGTACTCTGACCGTCAACCAGCAGACGGCGAAGCGCATTATTCTGCCAAATGGCGAGGAATACCAGGTTTCTGGCACCGGCTTTAGCACAGCTGGAAAAGTGACTGGAAACGTCATAAATTACGCCGAAGAGATTGGTTTACTCGGCGTCCTGAATAATGAGGCTAGCCTCGAGGGTGAACAGCCGCATGGCGATTCGATCGATATTGCGTTCCTCGTATTAGGCGAGAAGCTTGGCGTAAAAACGGATGGTATTAAGATTATTGAGCGTGTGCCGTACGAGTCCGAGAACAAGTATTCAGCAGTTTTCTATGAACAAAAAGGGCAGACTTATTGTACCGTGAAGGGGTCGCTTGAGGTGGTTGCAGAGTTCTGTGACAAAGCAAATTTCATGCGTCGCAAGGATATGAAGAAGCTCCTTGAGCAGAACGAGCAGCTTGCACGTGACGGCTATCGCGTAATCGCGCTCGCAGTCGGGAAGATGCCAAAGAAGGCTAGCTATTCTGACAAAGACATAAAGGGTCTGACCTTCATGGGTATGGTCGGCTTTATTGACCCGATTCGCAAAGAGGCGGTCGCGTCGATTCATGAGTGCCATACGGCCGGCATTAAGGTTTTGATGATTACTGGCGACCATCCGTTGACGGCTTTCTCGATTGCGCGTGATCTCGGCCTTGCGAAAGATATGAAACAGGTCGCGAACGGCGAGGAAGTGGAGAAGGTTTATCGCCGCGGTCAGAAGGATTTTGACGAATTTGTAGCAGAGAAGTTGGTGTTTGCGCGCGTCACTCCGCTCCAGAAGTTGCACATTGTAAACTCGCTAAAGCGCCAGGGCGAATTTGTGGCCGTGACCGGCGATGGCGTAAACGATGCGCCGGCGCTCAAGGCGGCAAATATTGGTGTCGCGATGGGTTCTGGCACTGATATTGCGCGCGAGACGGCCGACATGATTATTGTTGATGACAACTTTAAGTCGATTGTCGCAGGCGTAAAAGAGGGGCGCGTCGCCTATGCGAACATTCGCAAAATTATTCTGTTCCTGATTTCTTGTGGTATCGCAGAAGCAGTCTTCTTCTGTCTCGCCATCGCGCTCGATATGCCGATGCCATTCGTGGCCGTGCAGCTGCTCTGGCTAAACGTCGTGACTGACGGCGTCCAGGACTTTGCGCTAAGCTTCGAGAAGGCAGAGAAGGACATTCTGCGCGAAAAGCCGCGCAATCCGAAGGAGTCAATCTTCGACAAGACGTTGCTTCGCAAGATCCTCTACTCGGCGGTTGTGATTACTGGCGTAATTTTCGGCGCGTACTATTATCTCATCCGCGTGGCGGGCGTTGACGTAGTCGCAGCGCGCAGCTATGCGATGTGCTTGATGGTCTTTATTCAAAACATTCACGCCTTTAACTGTCGCAGCGAAAAACAATCTGCCTTCCGCATTCCATTACTTAGCAACCCGGTGTTCCTCTTTGGTATTGCTGGCACGATTCTGCTGCAAATTATCGTCATGGAAGTTCCAATCTTCACGCAATTCCTTCAGACGATTTCAATGCCACCAATGCTAGTCGTCGGATTCTTTGCGCTCGCGCTCATAATTCTCGTTGCACTCGAGGTATATAAGGCCATCGCGCGTTTGTTCGCGAAAAAATAAAGGGAGCTCATGGCTCCCTTTCGCGGCGTTTTTCTTTTTGTCTCCGTCCCGCCGCGTAAATCTCGCGAACGAAGAATGCCGGCCACCCAACGATACAGATGATAGCGGCTACCCAAAAGATAAATTTGAGCGGCCAGTAAATCATCGGCGAAGCGGCTGTAATGGCAGTGGTCAAGAAGAGAGCACAGACGAGGACTGCGCCGAGGGCAACTAGAAGACACAGTAATAATGTGGCGTTCTCGCGTCTTACGCGCTCACTTTTCGACTCTTGGAAGTAGCTGTACGCTGGCTTGTATTTATGGTTGTTCATATCCAACCCTCCCTTGCAAGTAGATTTTGGGGGCAGCAATACGTATAAGTCCATTATACCACACTTTGATCAAAAAGTCAAGGGGTATAATAGGAATATGCTTAGCTCGGCAATCCTACAAATCATTGCAATTGTCGCTATGACGATTGATCATATTGGGCTTTATTTTGTGCCAGATTTTGCGCCGCTCCGTATTATTGGCCGTTTGGCGTTCCCGCTATTTGCGTTGCTACTACTAGAAGGTTTCAGACATACGCATTCACGGCCGCGCTATTTTGCACGCCTCCTGATTTTTGGCCTGCTGGCCCAGCTGCCGACTTTTGCGCTTGCGGCCCTTACTGGCGGGAGCTATTCGCATAACGTATTGTTTACGCTCGACTTTGCCTTGCTTGCGTTGATGTGCGCTGAGCGTGGCGGATTTTATATGATTGGCATCCCGCTTCTCGGCCTCGCCGCCAGCGCCTTAAACTGCGATTATGGCGTGTTTGGTGTCTTTCTAATCGTCGGCTTTTATTATGCGGATTTGCTGTTTTCCGACAAAAAAGTCCTGCGCGCCGCGGCGCAGCTCCTAGTTCTATTTGCAATGATGCAATCGCTAGCGATCTATCACAATTGGAACATCCAATATTGGGCTATTGCGGCTATCGTCCCGATTGCTTTGTATTCCGGCAAAAAAGGACGCCGCTTGCCGCGGCTCCTTCCGTATTTCTATTTTCCGGCGCACTTATTCGCCATCTATCTAATCAAGTTACTGCTTCACTAATACTGCCATCGTGGCGACAATGCGTAGGGTATACTCGTCGCTGTGGGACGCCAGAAACTCGCTGACTGCCTTGTTGCTACCCGGCAGCCTAGCGTTGCGATAATCGTGAACGACAATGATACCGCCGGTGTTCATTTTCGGTGAGACGAGCGCTAAGCTAGTCTTGATCGACTCATAAAAGTCGCCATCGAGCAGGGCGAAAGATATCTGCGATGGTAAATCGTTGTCGGTCAGCTCGTTGAACCAGCCCTTCGTGATCACCGGCTCCGGTAGGGCATACTTCTTGAATTTATGTCGCACGGTATCTGGCGAGGCCTTCAGCTCGCCCTGTTGGAAACGCCAACCATCGGCGCTGTTGTCCTCGGCGGTCTTTGCTGGCAACCCCTCGAAAGAATCGTAAAGATAGAGCCATTTGTCTGGCATGTCGCGCAATTCACCGGCCAATAAAATAGAAGTGTCACCTTCGTAACAACCAAATTCGACCACGTCGCCGGCGATGTCGATGGTCTTTTTGAGCTCATCGAGCAAAAGCGCGGTTTCGCGGTCGGGAATTTGTAATTCTTTAGGCATCCAAGAATCCGATTTCTTTGCAGAGTGCGCCGAACTTCTCGTGGAACTCCTTGATGGTGCCAGAGTTATCGACATAGTAATCTGCGATTGCAATTGGGCCACCCTTTTCGAGGTTTTCAATCTCGGAGCGATCACGCTCGGCTGCGGCCTGTGCATCAAATGGGCGGTCTGGGCGCTCAGCTAGGCGCTTGCGGCGCAATGCTTTTGGAACAGTGATGGCGATCACGGTCATCTCGGTAGGGAATTCTTTGCGAAGAATCTTGTACTCGGTCCAAGTATAGAGGCCATCGAGCACGATGCGTTTTTGGCCTGCGTCAATGAGGTTCTTAACCTCATTAATTACGCGCTTTACGACGAAATCTTTACCTTCCTTCTCGCGGATTTCTTCGCGGAATTTCTTCTCACTTTCGCCGTCTTCGGTGCGTTCGATGCCGGCTTCGGCCATCGCTTTATAAATGATGCCGCCGAAGTAAATTTTAGGGATTTTACGTTCGATAAGATAATCAATGGCGGTCGACTTGCCGCTGCCGCACATACCTACAACTGCTAGGATTTTTACATCTTTCTTTTCCATCATATATAAGTATAGCAAATCTTTACCCTTTCCTCTAAAAACGATATAATTAGCTTAAGCTTATTGCATAAGGTCAAAATGAAAAAACTCAAAAACAAGAAGGCTCTTATCGTCGCGGGGGTAGCATTTGTTATTCTTGCGATTGGCGGTACGATTGCGTATAACGCAGATCAGATGTTTTTTGCGAAGCTTTTTCATCTTGGCGATGACGTAGTAGAATTCACGGAAACCTTTGATTCGCCAGATAGGTGGTCTACGTGCCAGAGTGTTCCGAAAACCGCCGTGGCGACAAATAAAAACAACACGCCACGTTATGTTCGCATGAAGATTAACGAGTATTGGCGCATAGCGAACTCTGCCGCCTCAAATGACGATCATGAAACGACTGATCTCCCACTCACCTGGGACGATAACGGCACGGAAAAGCACTATGCGGTGATTGGCACCCAGAATGACGATAAGTGGGAATTGGCTAGCGACGGCTGGTATTACTACGACCACGCTCTTGCTAAAGATGAAACTACGCTCTCACTTCTTGAGTCGGTTACTCTGAACTGCGAAATGAACCTAGCGGCAGGCGTCACTTATAGTGATGACGGTATGTCGGCATCTACAAACCCGTCGGAATATGCAAATGCGAGGTATCATCTCTATATCGTCTTCCAGATGAGCGATGAAGAATATTAAAAAATATGCCTCATTTGAGGCATATTTTTTGTGACTGGTTATTTTTTCTCGGTCTTTTTGGTAACTTTTTCGCTAGCCTTTTTGACTTCTTCTTTGCCGCGCTTGACGAGCTTTTTGCCTTCGGCCTTTGCTTTGCTGCCAGCTTTCTTTG